>DASPRX010000005.1:0-29555 GCA_035624235.1 Burkholderiales bacterium
CAACTGCGCCTCGGCGCTCTTGTCGTCGCGCCGGTCGAAATAAAAGCGCGCCGAGACGAGGGCCGCCATCGACGCGTAGACGGTGCCCGGATACTTTTCGGCCAGCTCACCGCCAGCGTCGCGCATCGTCTTCGCATCGCCAGTCGCTACCGCCTTGGTGAGCGCCTCGTAAAGCACGCTCGCCTGCACTGCCTCCCTGCGCTGGTACCAATCCCAGCCGCGCCACGCCGCGACGGCGATCAGTACGGCCGACACGACGAGCAGCACCCGGTTGCCGTTCTCCTGCCACCAGGACTTCAGCGCTTCAATTTGTTCCTGCTCTTGATGATCGAGTGCCATGCTATGACTTTGTCCTCTGCAATGCGTCGCCGAAGGCGGCCACCGCCTCCTCGCGTCGGACGCTGAATTGTGGTTCCGTTCGGCGCAGCAGCTTGACCGCGACCTGCCGCGCCCGTACTTCGTCCTCGCCGACGATAAGCGCCATAAACGCGCCGCTCGCATCGGCCTTCTTCAACTGCGACTTGAAGCTGCCGCTCCCGGCGTGTTGCACCACCGCGTAGCCGGCCGCACGCAGCTCCTCGGCGAGCACCAGCGCATAGGGCTGCGCGCCCTCGCCCTGCGCGACCACATAGGCGTCCGGAACGCGCGACTGCAGTGCCGCGCCCGCTTCGCGCAGCAGCGCGATCAGGCGCTCATTTCCCATGGCGAACCCGGCTGCCGGCGCCGGCTTGCCGCCAATCTGCGCGAACAGGCCGTCATAGCGTCCGCCGCCACACACCGTGCCCTGCGCCCCGAGGTCATCCGAGACCCATTCGAAGACCGTGAGATTGTAGTAGTCGAGGCCGCGCACCAATCGCGGGTTGAGCATATATGGCACGCCGGCGGCCTCGAGAAGTCTCTTCAGCTCTTCGAAATGTGCGAGCGACGCCTCGCCGAGGTATCCCATCAGCGGCGGCGCGCCCGCCACCACTTCCTGCACCTGCGGGTTCTTGGAATCGAGCACGCGCAGCGGATTCGTGTGCATGCGGCGTTTGGCGTCGGCGTCCAGCCGGTCGGCGTGCGCCTCCAGATGGCGCACCAGGTCTGCGCGATAGCGCGCGCGCTCCTCGGGCGATCCAATCGTGTTCAACTCGAGCCGGATGCCCCGCAGGCCGAGCTCGCGCCACAGGGACGCGCACATGACGATCAGTTCGGCGTCCACGTCCGGCCCCTCGTAACCGAGCGCCTCGACACCATACTGATGGAACTGTCGGTAGCGACCCTTCTGCGGTCGCTCGTGGCGGTACATCGGGCCCGCGTACCAGAGGCGTTTCGGTCCGTCGTACAGCAAGTTGTGCTCGATCGCCGCGCGCACGCAGGAAGCCGTGCCCTCCGGGCGCAACGTCAGGTCTTCTCCGTTCAGCTCGTCGCGCCAGGCGTACATCTCCTTCTCGACGATATCGGTCACCTCGCCGATGGCGCGCCGGAAAAGCTGCGTATGCTCGACCAGCGGCATGCGGATGTTGCGGTATCCGTAGCGCTCGAGCCACGACTCGACGCGCGCCTCGAAGTCGCGCCACCACGCGGCCTCGTCGGGCAAAATGTCGTTCATGCCGCGAACGGCCTGGATGCCTTTGCTCATGCGCGCAGCGGCGGTCAGGAAACCGCCTTGATCCTGATTTGTTTCGACTCGTTGTTTACTGGGCGGCGGCGTCCGGCCCCCGGCGAGAAGTTGCGCCGCACGTAATCGGCGATGAGCGCCTGGAATTCCTCGGCGATGCGGTCACCCTTGAGCGTCACCGTCTTCTCGCCGTCGACGTACACCGGCGCCACCGGATACTCGTTGGTTCCCGGCAGGCTGATGCCGATATCGGCGTGCTTGGATTCGCCCGGTCCGTTGACCACGCAACCCATCACGGCGACGCGCATGTCCTCCACGCCCGGGTACTGCTCGCGCCACACGGGCATCTGCCCGCGCAAATACGCCTGAATGCGCTCGGCGAGCTCCTGGAAATAGGTGCTCGTGGTGCGGCCGCAACCCGGGCAGGCGCTCACCATCGGCGTGAAGCTGCGCAGGCCCATCGTCTGCAGAATTTCCTGCGCGACCTGCACTTCACGCGTCCGGTCGCCGCCCGGCTCGGGCGTGAGTGACACGCGGATGGTATCGCCGATGCCTTCCTGCAGCAGCACGGCGAGCGCCGCAGTGGAGGCGACGATCCCCTTGGAGCCCATGCCCGCTTCCGTGAGGCCGAGATGCAGCGCGTAGCTGCAGCGGCGCGCGAGTTCGCGGTACACGGCGATCAGATCCTGCACCTGGCTCATCTTGCAGGAGATCACGATGCGCTCGGCTGGCAAACCCCAGGCTTCCGCCTGGCGCGCAGAATCGAGCGCGGATCGCACGACCGCCTCGCGCATCACCTCCTGGGCCGACAGCGGCTGCGCGCGGCGCCCGTTCTCATCCATCAGTCGGCCGAGCAAACCCTGGTCGAGACTGCCCCAGTTGACGCCGATTCGCACCGGCTTGCCGTAACGCATCGCGCATTCGATCATGGTCGCGAACTGCTCGTCGCGCGTGGTAGGCGTGCCGACATTTCCAGGGTTGATGCGGTACTTGGCGAGCGCCTGCGCGCATTCCGGAAACTGCGTGAGCAGCTTGTGTCCATTGAAATGAAAGTCCCCCACCAGCGGTACGCCGCAGCCAGTCGCGTCCAGGCGTTCCCGGATGTGCGCCACTTGTGCCGCTGCCTCCGCATTGTTCACCGTGACGCGTACCAGCTCGGAGCCAGCAAGCCACAGGTCGCGCACCTGCGCGGCGGTCGCGACTGCGTCGGCAGTGTCCGTATTGGTCATCGATTGCACGACGACCGGGGCGTCTCCGCCCATGGCGACGCCGTCGACCATCACCTGAGTCGAGCGGCGCCGTTGCGCAGCGTTCGTGCCGGTGCTCATTTCAGGGTAAAGCGCGCCACGTCGACCCTGGTGTGAGGCTTCAGGTCAAACGGTTGGTCCTGGTACGTGACCTGCACGTGCTGCGCATTGCCGATGACCATGTCGAACGGCGGCTGGCCGCTGACGACGCGCTGGCTACCCGCGGGAACCAGCTGCTCGAGCAGCGTGTGTCCTGCCGCGTCGCGTACTTCCACCCAGGACTCCTCATCGAAGCGCATGACGATGCGCCGCGCATCAGGGCCCACCGATGGCGCAGCCTTGGCGGCGGGAGGCATCTGCGGCTTGGCGATGCTCTGCGCGCTTTGCACCGGTGCCGGCGCCTGGGGCGCCGCGGGCACGACGCTCAACTGCACGGCTGTCGCGGGCTGCGCTGGAGGTGCAGGCGGCGCGGGTTCGGTCGGCGCCGCAGCAAGCGGCGCGCGCGGTTCCTCGGCCCGCGCCGGGGCGGACGCGACGGCCGCCGCACGCGCGGCCTTGGACCGCTCCTGCTTCCATTCGATCAGCACCCCGGCCACGGCTGCCAGGATGAGCAGTGACAGAATCCCGTAAACGACGTTCGAGCGCCGCGAAGCGTTGGCAAAAGGCACGGGTTGCCTGAAGCGCTCCGCGAGCTGGCCGGGATCCGGAACCTCGAGTTTGCCCTCCATCCGCGCCAGCAGGGACTCGGCGTTGACCTTCAACAGCCTGGCGTAGCTGCGCACCATGCCGCGCGCGAACGTGCCGCCAGGCAGAAGATCGAAGCGGTCTTGCTCCAGGGCTTCCAGCTGGCGCGCACCGAACTTGAGCTGTTGGGCGACGTCATCGATCGTAAGCCCGTGCGCAACGCGCTCGCGGGCGAGGATCTCGCCGATGCCTTCCTCGCGCGACACTTGCAGCTCGCGCCCGTCGACCATGCTAGTCATAGGCGCCGCGCTGCAAGAGTTGATATTCGCGCGATCTTGGAAAGTCCCGGCGCAGCTGGTTGGCATAGCCCGCTTCCGCGACGGTATCGCCAAGCTTGCGCTCGACGCGCAGTGCCAGCCAAAGCGACTCTGCGGTCGGCGGCACGTTCTGGTTGTAGCGCAGCGCGTACTTCCTCGCCTCCTTCATGTCCCCCTGCCGGTAGCGGATCTCGCCCATCTGCAGCATTGCGCCCGGATCGTTCGGCTGCAGGCGCAGCGCCTGCTGGATGAACTTCTCCGCGTCATCTAGCTTGTTTTCGCGCAAAGAGCAGATTCCCGCCGCGGTATACGAGCGCCATGGCGTCGGATAGAGCGGATTTCGGACCGCCCTCTCGAAGTAGCCGATCGATTCGGCCTCGCGCCCTGTCTGGCACAGGAACCAGCCGTAGTTGTGGTTGATGTCGGGATCGTTCGGTGAGATTTTCAGCCCGCGCTCGAAGTTTTCCTGCGCCAGCTTGTTCTCCTTCAGATCCATGTACACCAGCCCGAACACGCTGTAGGCAGGCGCGTAGTTCGAATCCGCGGCCGTGGCGCTGCGCAGTTCCTCGAGTGCGACTGCCATGTTGCCGCGGCGATAGTAGAGCGCGGCGAGCTCCGTGTGCAGTCTCGCCCTGTTCTGCGGATCGCCGACCTCTCCGATGATCTGCCCGGTGTCGACGCTCGGCGGCGGCGGCGGCTGGGTCGCGCACGCGCTTGCAAGCAGCACCAGGGAAGCGCCTACCAGGCGTCTCACGCGCGCAGCTCCGTCAGCCTGTGCAGAACGCGCCGGGAGCGCCGCGTGCGGTCGGCAACGTCCCCGGCGAGCTGGCCGCAGGCCGCGTCGATGCCCTCGCCGCGCGTCTTGCGCACGGTGGCCGTGATGCCTCCGGCGCGTAGGATTTCCGCGAAGCTGCGGATGCGCTCTGGAGACGAGCGCCGGAACGGCGTGTTCGGGAACGGATTGAAGGGAATCAGGTTGAACTTGCAGCGCACGCGCCGTGCGATCCCGAGCAGCTCCCTGGCATGTGCATCGGAATCGTTTACGCCCTCGAGCATCACGTACTCGAAGGTGATGAAATCGCGCGGCGCCTTGTCCAGATAATGGTTGCACGCCTTGAGCAGTTCGCGGATCGGGTACTTGCGGTTGAGCGGCACCAGCTGGTCGCGCAGGCTGTCGTTCGGTGCGTGCAACGACACCGCGAGCGCAACCGGACATTCGTCGCGCAGCCGATCGATGGCCGGAATCACCCCGGAGGTGGACACGGTCACTCGGCGGCGCGAGAGGCCGTAGGCATTGTCGTCGAGCATGAGGCGCAGCGCCGGCAGCACGTTGTCCAGATTGAGCAGCGGCTCTCCCATACCCATCATCACGACGTTGCTGATGACCCGCTCGCCCCGCGGATCGCGCCCGAGCTGGCGGTTGGCGATCCACAGTTGTCCGACGATCTCCGCGGTGTCGAGATTGCGGTTGAAGCCCTGCTTGCCGGTCGAGCAGAAGGCGCAATCGAGCACGCAGCCTGCCTGGCTCGATACGCAAAGCGTGCCCCGCCCCTGCTCCGGAATGAACACCGACTCGACCGCGTTCGCGCCGTCGACTTTGAGCAGCCACTTGCGCGTGCCGTCGGATGCCGTCTGGTCGCCGACGATCTGCGGCACCCGGACCTGCGCATGCCGGGCGAGCTTCGTGCGCAGCGTCTTGGCGAGGTCGCTCATGCGCGCGAAATCCGACTCTCCGAACTGGTGGATCCAGCGCAGGACCTGGCGCGCACGGAACGGCTTTTCGCCGAGCGAGGCGAAGTACCGCTGCATGGCCGCAGCGTCGAAAGCGAGCAAATTCTTGGTCATCGTGAGTAGATTTCGCACGCCGGAAAGAAGTACGCGATCTCGGTGCGCGCCGTGTCCGGGCCGTCCGACCCGTGCACGGCATTCGCGTCGATGGAATCGGCGAAATCCGCACGGATCGTGCCCGGCGCCGCCTTCTTCGGATCCGTCGCACCCATCAGTTCGCGGTTCTTGGCGATCGCGGCTTCGCCCTCTAGGACTTGCACCAGCACGGGGCCGGAGATCATGAAATCGACCAGTTCGCGAAAGAACGGCCGCTGCCGATGCACTGCGTAGAAGCCCTCGGCCTGAGCGCGCGAGAGATGCATCATGCGTGCCGCAGCGATCTTCAGCCCCGCGGCCTCGAAGCGCGCACAGATCTTTCCCACGACGTTCTTTGTCACCGCATCGGGTTTGATGATGGACAAGGTCCTCTCGACCGCCATTATTCGCTCCGTAACCAAGGCTCGCGTATGAAAGCTGAAATTCTATCACGCACCCCGGTCGAATCGCGTAAAAACAAGGGCTTAAGCTCGCGCATGACCCGCGTCCGGGCGCCACTCCGGGAGCAGCCCCGGCGCCCCGGGCGCGGCGCGATAACGCGCATCGATGCCCAGCCCCGGCGCCCAGACCAGTTCACCGTCGCAGTAGATGAGCGGTAGGCGCCCGCGCCACCAGGGCGGCACGCCCGCCTCCTGGAACAGGTTCTTGAGCGTGCGGCGCGGCCGCCCGGGATCCAGCTGCAATCGCTCCCCGCCGCGGCGCTGGCACACGCGCACCTCGCCGGCCTCGAGTCGCGCCCGATCGATGCCGGCGCCGCGCGCCGGCCGCATGCGCAACTCGCCGGCAGGCTCGGGCAGACGCAACCTGCGCTCACCCGACCACCTGACCGGCGCAAACTGAGCCGGTGGCGCCGCGCGCTCGAGCGTGACCTGCCCGCGATACGCGCGCAGCACCGCGCCATCGTGCCGGATCTCGGTACGCGCACCGTGCCCGCTCAGCTGGCGCAGCATGTCCGCCAGGCGTCGTTCCGTCGGCGCACGCAGGCCGTGTGCCGCCAGATGCTCGCGTAGCGCGAGCGCGGGGGAAGCCGGCGCGCGACGGTGCAGCAGCTCATCGGCCTCGGCAAAGTGGCGCGCTGCACGGGCCAGCGCCTCGCGCCAGCGGGGGTAGCGCTGCTCGAGCAGAGGCAGGATCTGCCGGCGCAGGTAGCCGCGCGTCAGCGACAAGTCGTCGTTCATTTCGTCCTCGACCCACTGCAGACCGTGGGCGCGCGCGTAGCGCACGATCGCCGTGCGCGGCACCGCGAGGAGCGGTCGCACGACCATCTTGCCGCCGAGCGTGCCGCGCACCGGCATGCCGCTCGCGCCGCGCAGACCCGTCCCGCGCAGGAGGTTCATGAGCACCGTCTCGGCCTGGTCGTCGAGCTGGTGCGCGAGCGCCAGCGCGTCTGCACGTACGCGGCCGAGGGCCGCGCGGCGCGCAGCGCGTGCCGCGGCCTCGAGGCCGATGCCGCGCCTCTTGCCGACCTTCACGCGGCGCACTTCGAGCGGCACGCTCCACTCACGGCACAGCCGTCGACAAAAACTCGCCCAGCTACCGGAGCTCGCGCTCAGCCCGTGGTCGACGTGAATCGCGCGCAGCGCATAGCCGTGGCGCGGCGCCAGGTGCGCGAGCAGATGCAGCAGGACTACGGAGTCGACTCCCCCCGAGAGCGCCGCCGCGAGGGTCTTGCCCCGCAGGTCGGTCTCCACCAGGACGTGCTCGACCGCCGCAGCCACGCCGCCGAGGCGTTCGCGCGGCTCAGCTGCGCTCCGCGAGATCCTTGAACTTGCCATGGTCCATGAGTCTTTCGAGGCGTTCCTCGACGAGCTCTTTCGGCTTTTTCCCTTGGACCTGCTTGAGCGCTTCGGCAAGCGCCTTCTTGAGCGACGCAGCGGTCGCCTGCGGATCGCGGTGCGCACCGCCGAGCGGCTCGTTGACGATCTTGTCGATCAGGCCGAGCGTCTTCAGCCTTCCGGCGGTGATGCCGAGCGCCTCGGCCGCCTCGGGTGCCTTGTCGGCGCTACGCCAGAGGATCGAGGCGCAACCTTCCGGAGAAATCACCGAGTACGTGGCATATTGCAGCATGAGAACCACGTCCCCCACCGCGATCGCCAGTGCCCCGCCGGAGCCGCCCTCGCCGATCACGCTGACGATGATCGGCGTCTTGAGTCCCGCCATGGCATACAGGTTGCGACCGATCGCTTCGGACTGACCGCGTTCCTCGGCATCGATTCCGGGATATGCACCAGGCGTGTCGACGAAGGTGAACACGGGCAAGCGGAACTTCTCCGCAAGCTGCATCAGGCGCAGCGCCTTTCGATAGCCTTCGGGTTTCGGCATGCCGAAGTTGCGCAGAATCTTTTCCTTGGTATCACGCCCCTTCTGGTGGCCGATCACGACGCACGGCGCGCCATTGAAGCGCGCCAGCCCGCCGACGATCGACTCGTCGTCGGCGAAGCTGCGATCGCCGTGCAGTTCCTCGAAGTGCGTGAACAGCATGCCGACGTAGTCCAGCGTGTACGGCCGCTGCGGATGGCGCGCAACCTGAGCCACCTGCCAGGGGCTGAGCTTGCCGTAGATGTCCTTGGTGAGCGCCTGGCTCTTCTTGGTAAGGCGGCCGATCTCCTCGGAAATATCGACCGCGGAATCGTCTTGCACGAAGCGCAGTTCCTCGATGCGCTGCTCGAGCTCGGCGATCGGTTGCTCGAAATCGAGAAAGGTCGTTTTCATCGGTGCGGCATTCTACGCTCAAGGCACTCGGCTAGTATTCCACCGGTACCGGGTCCAGCGAGCGCCACAGATACCAGGTGGCAACCGAGCGCCAGGGCTGCCAGGCCTGCGCAATGCGCCGGATGCCGCCCGCGCTGACCGCGCGACCGCGGCGGTAGCTCAGGCTGACGGCGCGCCGCAACCCGAGGTCGTCGAGCGGGAGCACGTCAGGCCGCAGCAGATTGAAGATCAGGAACATCTCGGCAGTCCAGCGCCCTATCCCACGCACCTCCGTCAACTCGGCGATCACCTGCTCGTCGCCCATCGCGCGCCAGCGCTCCGGGTCGATCGCGCCGCAGGAAAAGTGCGCCGCCAGATCGAGCAGGTATTCGACTTTGCGCCGCGAGAGCCCGCACGCGTGCAGCCGGCGCGCTCCCACGTCCGTTGCGCTGCCGGGGCTCAGCTGTCCGACTGCGATGAGTACCCTGTCCCACACAGTCTGTGCTGCCTTCACCGAGATTTGCTGTCCGACGATCGCGCGCGCCAGAGTGACGAAGGGGTCGCCGCGCGCCACGAGGTGCGCGCAGGGATGGCGCCGGATGATCTCGCCCACGACGGGGTCGCGGCGCGATAGTTCGCGCTTGGCCTCTTCCCAGTAGACCGGCTTCATGGGCGGGCGAGCGGGAGATTCAGCAACAAGTTTTGCGGCTTTAGGCGCACGACATCATCCTCGTCGCATGACAGCGCGAGGTAAACGGGCCGACCGCGGAACTCTTCGCGCATGTCCGAGGGTTGCGCGAAATCCATGCGCAGCAGCGCGAGTATGCGCCGCATGCGCTCCGGCCCGACGTCCACCCCGTGCCACAGATCGTTGAGAATGGAAGTCGACTCCGCGTCGAGCCCGATGTGCCACGACCAGCGGCTCTCCTGGATCGCGCGCAACGCTCGCACATGCACGCGCACGCCATGAAAGTGACTCACCCAAGCCTCGATGACGGTACACAGCGCTTCCAGCGCGGGGTGACCGAAAGCGAGGCTGATCACCATTTCGAAGCTCGATTCACAGTCCCAGTACTTGCTCGCGTTAGCCCGATCGAGCACGTCCAGCCCGGCGCCCCCCAGAGCGCCGCGGGCCTCGACGATCAGCCGGCCGAGACTTCCGTAGCGGCCGCCAGAGGCATGGCGCTGCACGGTTTCGAGGTCCGCCAGAAGGGGGTGACCGCCGTGCAATGCGACTTTCTGGTCACGAAACATCAATTCGGCCGCGCGCAGTCGCAGCGGGTCGTCGCAGCCGTCGAGCACGCTTCTCACGATGACGTGCACCAGCTGTTGTACGAAGAGCGGCGGCACGTCTACACCGCTCTCGAACAAGGACAGGTAGCAGGCCTCCACGCTACCGGCATCGACCAAGCGCCGGCGAAAGTGCAGCAGCACGCGGTAGTTGTGCCGCAAGTCTGGATCGGCCAACGATTCGATTTCCCGGGTGGCGACTTCACGCCGCGGATCCTTGAGCAGCGAGGCGTGCAACCGGCGCTCGAAGTCGGGGGATTCCTCGACAGGTCGGATTTCGGGGCGCATGAAATACGCGCGCAGGAAATCGTCAGTGATCCCCAGGCGACCCCGGGCGTCCCGCCGCAAAAGATGAAAGCCGCTATTGCGCCAGAAATCGGGCACGCGCACGCCGTCCCGCGCGTTCCCGCGCGCCGCCTAGGCGACGGCGGTCACCAATCTCGAGTGCGCCGACACGTGCTGTCTGAGGAACTCCATCTGGTCGGCGTAGATTCGTCGATTGCTCAGGATCAGGTACTCGGCCTTGTTCGGGATGTACGGGGCGTACAGCAACTCCATGCCCGCTTCCTGCGGCAGGCGATTGCGCTTCTGCCCGTTACACTGACGGCATGCTGTCACCACGTTCATCCAGCCGTCGCGCCCTCCGCGTGACAAAGGCGTGATGTGGTCGCGGGTCAGCCGGAAGAAACTGAACACTCCGCCGCAATACGCGCACAAGTGGCGGTCGCGCCTGAACAGCTCGCGGTTGTTTAGCGGGGGTACCTGATCGAATCCGCGCACTGCCAGCGCCTTGCCCTTGACGGCGATGATCGACGCCGCAGTAATGGTGGAGCGCTGGCCGGTCGCACGCGAGATGCCGCCGTAGAACGTGAACGTCCTCTCGCCCACGGTCCATGCCACCAGGTTCTTCGCGTAATAGAAGCAAGCCTGCTGCCAACTGATCCAGCGGTGCGGCACACCGTGGCTGTCGAGTGAAAGGATGAGCGGATTTTCCATGGCAGGAACCTAGTTCGCAACGATTCTGCCAAGGCTTCTTGTGCTTTGCAATGGCGCATCAATCCGCGAGCTTAGGCGCGGATTTTCGCACACTGCTTGATATCTTCCGCAGCGCGCGGTCAGCGTCGGTCGACTGCGTCCTTGAATCCCTGGCCCGCCGCAAACGCCGGAATGGTCTTGGCCGAGATCTTGATTTCCTTGCCATTTACCGGACTGCGTCCGGCACGCGCCTTGCGCTTGCGCGGCATGAACGTGCCGAAGCCGACCACTGTGACACGATTTCCCTTGGCAACGCCTGTGACGATCGCCTCGAACACCGCGTTGACTGCTTCGCCCGCTTCGCTGCGGCTTAGATTGCCCGCCTTGGCAGCGGCTTGAACGAGGTCGGATTTCGTAATCACGGACATACGTTCTCCATATCTGCCCGATCGTGTGCCGGGCATCTCCCAGTTCTTACTCGCTGCGCTTACTCCGCGAACGAGCACGCATCGTAGCGAATCCACGACGCGAACACAACGCACAAGCGCGATTTCGCGCACGGCGGTTACCAGACGACAATGAATATGTCGAACCGCGCAGTGAATCGAACTCGATCAGCAAAGTTTCATTCACGATTCCAAGTCGCTGCTGATCGCGCGAGGTTGTGCGCATGCTCTTTTCGTGGGCTGACCGGCGACTTGCCAGCCAGGGGCAAAAGTCCTGTTGTTCGTCTGACTTGATGTCGCGCGCGCGGTGCGCTCAGCGCGCACCCGCGAGCAACTCGACGAACACGCTCGGCTCCTCGGCGCCCCGGCCCTGCGCGAGCAGCAGCCGATAGAGCTCCGCAGCCACATGCACCATCGGCAGCGGCACGTCGAGGCCGCGCGCGACTGCGGCTGCATTCTCCAGGTCCTTCAGCAAGGTATAGGCCGTACCGCTCGGATGACCGAAATCGCGCCGCGCCATGCGCGGACCGAACACCTGCAGCGGGAGCGAATCGGCAAAGCCGCCCTTCAGGGCCTCGGGCAGCACGCGGGCGTCGACCCCTGCCGCTTCGGCGAGGCGCACCGCCTCCGCGATCACCGGAAACAGGCAGCCGACGATCACCTGATTGCACAGCTTTGTGACCTGGCCGGCGCCGGACTCCCCCATGCGCGTGACGCGTTGCGCGAGCACCTGCAGCACGGGCCGCGCGCGCTCGAGATGCTCCGCCTTTCCGCCCGCCATGACGACGAGCGTCCCTTGTTGCGCCCCCCTCACGCCGCCGGAGACCGGGGCGTCGATCAAGCCCATGCCGCATTGGCGCTCCAGCCGCAATGCAAAAGCGCGCGCGGAATCGGGCGCAATGCTGGAGAAGTCAACCACGAGCTTTCCCGCGCTACCGCCTTCTGCGACGCCAGACGGGCCGAAGAGCACCTCCTCAGCCGCGCGTTGGTCGGTCACGCACATCAGGATGATTTCCGACGCGCGCGCCAGCGCCGCGGGAGTTTGCGCCGCATTCGCGCCGCGCCCGAGCAACGGGGCAAGCTTGTCGCGTGTGCGGTTCCATACCTGCACGCGATAGCCGGCCTCCAGTAGACGCGTGACCATCGGCGCTCCCATCAGGCCGGTACCGATGAAACCCAGCTTGGGCTTGTCGTTCATTTGTGTGCCGTCCATTTCCTTCCCCCGCGATGGGTCACCGCGCCGGTGAACGCCGAACCGACCAGCGCCGCGTATTTCTCGAGCGCGCCCGCGGGCGGCACGCGCGAGGGGCCGCGCCATGCGTTGCGCCGTCGGGCGAGCTCGGCTGCGCTGACCTGAAGGGACAGCAGACCCTTGCGCGCGTCGATCAGCACGCGGTCGCCATCCTTTACCAGCGCCAGAGGCCCGCCTACCGCCGCCTCAGGAGACACGTAGCCGACCATCATGCCGCGCGTGGCACCGGAAAAGCGACCGTCAGTGAGCAGCGCGACTTTCTCCCCCATGCCTTGGCCGTAAATCAGTGCGGTCACACCCAGCATCTCGCGCATGCCCGGCCCGCCTTTCGGTCCTTCGTAGCGGATCACGAGCACGTCGCCTTCGCGGTAGGTTCGCTTGCGCACGACCTCGGCGCACGCCTCTTCCGCATCAAAAACTCTCGCAGTGCCCTCGAAAACGAGCGACTTGAGGCCGGCAACCTTGAGCAGCGCGCCCTCAGGGCTAAGGTTGCCCTTGAGCACGACGATGCCGCCGCTCGCCAGCAGCGGCTCGCTGCGCACCACCTGGCCGTCGGCGCCGGGATGATCGGCCAGTTCCTCTTCGAGCGTAGTGCCGTACAGCGTGAGGCAATCGCCATGCAGGGCACCGCGCCGCAGCAGCTCGCGCAGCACCGCGTACACGCCGCCTGCTGCGTGCAGGTCCTTGGCGAGGAATCGTCCGCCCGGTTTCATGTCGGCGATAAGCGGCGTTCGCTTCGACACGCGCGCGAGATCGTCGAGGCAAAAACGGATGCCCGCTTCGTGTGCGATAGCCGGAATGTGCAGTCCCGCGTTGGTGGAACCCCCGGTCGCCGCGACGGCGGCGCAGGCATTTTCGAGGCTCCTCTTCGTCACCAGCTCGCGCGGCAGCGGACCGCCACGCGTGAGCAGCTGCATGACCACCCTGCCCGCCTCGCGCGCCAGAGCATTCCGCTCTCCGGCCACCGCGGGCATGGTCGCCGACCCCGGCAGTGCGAGTCCCAGCGTCTCGGACACCATCGCCATGGTGTTAGCGGTGAACTGGCCGGGGCAGGCACCGAGCGTCGGCAGGCAGACGCGCTCGATTTCGTTCAGCTCGGCATGCGTCATGTCTCCGGCGAGCACCGCACCTACCGCCTCGTAGGCGTCGAGCACCGTGACCTCGCGCCCCCGCCAGGTGCCTGGCAACGCCGCGCCGCCGTAAACGAATACCGCGGGCAGGTTCAGGCGCGTCATCGCCATCATCATGCCGGGCAGCGTCTTGTCGCAGCCCGCAAACGTGACCAGCCCGTCATAGGCGTGGCCCCGGGCGACCGCTTCGATGCCGTCGGCGATGATCTCGCGCGACGGCAGCGAGTAATGCATGCCGGCGTGGTTCATCGACATCGAGTCGGCAACCGAGATCGAGGCAAAATCGAAAGGCGTGCCGCCCGCTTCCCGCACTGCGGCGCACGTCTCCTGGGCGAACTTGCCGAGCAGCGCGTTGCAGGGCGTCACGCGGCCGTCCGCGGAGACCACGCCAACGAAGGGCTTGCCGATATCCGCATCGGAGAGGCCGAGGCCGCGTAGAAATGCCCGATGCGGCGCTCGGTCGAGACCTTCGACAGTGATACGGGACGGCAACCTACGGACCTTCATGCGCGCAGTGTAGCGCGCACGAGCACCCCGGGGTGCTATGCGGGAGCGCCTTGCTTTGCCGCGGCGCTGCGTGCGGCGCGCGTCGCGCGCGCGCCGAACAACCTCATAAGCACGAGAATCGTCGCCAGCGTCACGACGTAAAAGAGCAGTTCGATGCCCGTCGGCCGGTCGTTGTAGCCGACCAGCACGTGCAGCATGCGGCCGGTCATGTCGTCCATGCTGAGCAGGCGCGAAGAGTTCCAGACCTGGTCGATCAGTGTCGGCAACAATCCTGCCTGCACCAGGAAGCCGGCCGCGCTCGCGGCGAGCCCGGCAGCCAGCAGAAGCACGATCACGCCGGTCACGGTGAAGAAGTGGCGCAGCGGTATGCGCAGCAGGCCGAAATAGAGCAGCACGCCGATCCCCGTTCCGCCTACAAGGCCCAGCAGGCCACCGAGCGCGAGGCCGGTGCTGCCGCCGCTCGCTACCAAACCATACAGGAACAGCACGGTCTCGGCGCCCTCGCGCAGCACCGCGAGCGCGGTGACCGCGAGCATCGCAGATAGCGGTCGCGCGCCCACCTGGACGTCATGACCCAGGTGGCGCATCTCTTCCACGTGCTTGCGCGCATGCGAGCTCATCCACACGTTGTGCCAGGCGAGCATCGCCACTGCGACGAGCAGCACCGCCGCGTTGAACAGCTCCTGGCCGCGGCCCTCGACGGCCTGAGAGATCGCGCCGGCAAACAGCGCTACCAGGAGCGCACCGACGATGCCGAGCGCCACGCCGCCTGCGACCCAGCGCCCGCGCTGCGCCACGCCGCGTGTCGCGCCCATGACGATGGCGACGATCAAAGCGGCTTCGAGCGTTTCGCGGAATACGACGACGGCGGATCCGAGCATGGCGGGTCGTTACTTGGCGTGCAGCTTGCCCTGGGCGGTGGCTTCGTGGAACTCGCCGAAAAACGGATACGTGCCGGGCTTCAGCGGGCCGACGCTCACCGTTCCCTTGCTGCCGCCTGGAATGACCTTCTCGACGCGCAATTCGTGGCTCTCGAACTCTTCCGGCGTGCCATCCTGGTTGTCGATCACCAGCTTGATGCGCTTGCCCGAGGGGACAGTCAGGTCGCTCGGCTGGAAGCGATGTTCCCTGATAACGATGGTGTACTCATGCGCCTGCGCAAAGGCCGCGACGGGCAATGCGAGCGGTAGCAGCCAGGCTAAGCGAATCAGATTCATCGAGAAATCAGCGCAAGGTGCCTTCATGAGAGACATATGCGAATGATAATAGTTCTCACCTGATTTTACAAGTCCCTTACTGTACAAGGGTTTCCAAATACTCCTGAACGATCTCTTCGAAGTCCTTGTTGTGCGCAAATCCCAGGCTGGCTGCGCGCTGCGAGCGCGTCGCGCGCGGTACCGTGTCGACGATCGCCTGGACCACGGGGTCGGGTTCGAAGCGCAGCTTCCCCAGAGTGCGACCGCCTGAATACCGCTGCACCAAGCGCCACATCTCTTGCGCTGCGACCGGGATCCCGGTAAGCAGTACCGTTCGCTCCCAGCCCAGTCGCTCGCCGTCTAGCTTCGCCGCATGCAGGAGCGCCTCCACCGCGCACCGCAGGGACAGGCAGGCCATGCGCGTATCGGGACGCACCGGACAGGTGTAATTTCGCCCGGCGAGCGGCTCGCGCACGATGGCGCTCGTCCAACCAGAAACGGCAGTATTGGCGTTTCCCGGACGGACCATCACGGTAGGCAACCGCAGCGACCTGCCGTCAACGTATCCGCGCCGCGTGTAGTCGTTGATCAGCAATTCGCAGACCAGCTTCTGCACGCCGTACGAGATGCGTGGCGCCGCGGGTGTGTCGTCGGACACCGGGTCGGGCAGCGCGCCGCCGTAAACCGCAATCGACGAGCTGAACACGAAGCGCGGGCGATGAGCCGCAATCCGGCAAGCTTCGAGGAGATCGCGCGTCGCATCCAGGTTGACCTTGCTGCCCAGCTCGAAGTTCTGCTCTGCGCCGCCCGAGACGAGCGAGGCGAGATGAAACACGGTTTCGACCCTGCGGTCGACGAGCGCTCGGGCGAATTGCGGATACGCGATATTGCCGATCAATGCCCGCGCCCCGGACACCTCGATCGGCGACTGGTCAACCGCCAGGACTTCGGCGCCTGGCGAGCGCTCGAGCAACGCGGCGACCAGCGCGCGGCCGATGAATCCGGCCGCGCCGGTCACCACGACAGTCATTTGCGCGCGGTGCCCAGGTGCTTCCCGAAATGCTGCAGCAGTTGCAGCGAGCGTTGGGCTTCCGGGTCGCGCAGGACCTGCCAGACCCCTCCCAGGCCGCCCTGCGGGGCGGGCAGCCGCACAGTCTCGGCGACCGCGGCCTCGAGGCTACCGAGGACGTGCTCGACCGCATCCAGCCGCTCCATCAGCTTGGGCAGCGTCAACGCGATGCGCTCGAGTGCACCGGAGGCCTGCATCCTTTCCATCATTTCCACCAAGCGCAACACGCCTCCGCGGCTCAAGCGGTCCATCAGCGACAGCCCTTCGGCCACCGTTTCTGCCAGGCGCCCGATCATCTCGTCGCTCAGTGCGTCTTCCGCCGAGCCATAGACGCGCGCCAGCTGCACCAGCCGCTCCAGGTCACCGTCGCGAACCATGCGGGCGATGGAAGGCAGCGCCTTCTCCAGCCCGGAACGGTTGATCTGATCGAGTAGGCTCAGCCCCTCCCCCACGGCCTCAGTCAGCCTGCCGACCATCTCGTCGGTGAGCGCATCGCGCGCCGCCTCGACCACGCGCTGCACTTCGAGATCCGTCGACACCGCTGCGTTCGAGTTACTCATGTTCGCCTCCTCTCAAAGCAGGCCGCGGGCCGAGGCCCAGTACAGCTTGTTGTAGGCCATCTTGAACCAGTGCACCGCGCGCGTCGGCGCCTTCGGATCGGGCGGGTTTTGATAGTTGAACATTGCGTAGGTGGCGCGGTCCTTGCCGGCCTCAATGAAGCAGAACACCTTGCCATCGTAGTCGCGCACGGGCGTGCCCATCTTGACCATGGCCGCAATGTTCTCCGCCAGCGCCTCGGCCTCGAAGTGCGCAGTCGAGCCCGCCTTGCTGATCGGCAGGTTAGTCGTGTCGCCGACGACAAACACGTTGTCGCGACCCTCCATGTTCAGCCGGTGGCGGTGCGTCGGAATGAAGCCGCGCTGGCCGAGGCCGTTCTTCTCGATCACCTCCATGCCGCGGTGCGCGGGGATGGTGATGAGCAGATCGAATGCAGCCTCCGAGCCTTCCTCGCTGCGCACGACTTTCTTCGCGCCGTCCACTTCCTTCATGTTGAACAGCGTCTCGTAGGTGATGCCGAGGCGCTCCATTTCCGGCGTCGCCCACTTGGCGACGTTCTCCAGAGAATGCGTGCGCCCGATCGGATAGGTGTAGTGAACCTTGGTCTTGTCGAGGATGCCGCGGTCCTTGAGGTAGTCGTACAGCATGAACGTGATCTCGAGCGGCGCCATGGGACATTTGTGCGGCACGCCGACTGCGATCACCACGCGACCGCCCTGGAACTGCTGCAGGCGCTTGAACATCTTGAGCGCCGACTCCTCGGTGTAGAACTGCTCGGCGTTCTCGGCGAGCCCCGGGATCTCGTTCGCGACGGGGCGCGAGCCGGTGGCGATCGCGATGACGTCGTAGCCGTAGGTCTTGCCGCTCTTCGCCGTGACCTGGTTCTTGTCCAGTTCGAACTTCTCGACCGGATCGACGTGAAATTCGATCCCCGGCTCGAGCAAGCTCCTCTGGTCGCGGTACAGCTCGTCGGGTGTAGCACGCCCGACCGCCAGATAAAGCAGCCCGGGCTGGTACATGTGCTTGTCGGATGCCGACAGCATCGTGATGCGGGCCTTGCCCGCGCGCAGTTCGCCCGCGAGCCGGCGCGCCAGGTTGTTCGCCAGAATGGTGCCCCCCATCCCCCCGCCTACCACCAGGATCTTCATCGTCTCCTCCTCCGGTTAGCCAACATCCACCGCGCCTTCACTTGGCCTTGCGTACGACCACGTGCCAGACGCCATTTTCCTCTTTGGTCTCGAGGTGCTCGTGCTTGACCTTTCGGATCCACTCCGGAATCTCGTTGGCCGAGCCCTTGTCGGTCGACAGCACCTCCAACTCGTCGCCAATCGAAGCGGCTTTCATCGCCGCGATCAACTCCATCAGCGGTCCCGGGCAGAAGCTGCCCCGCGCATCCACCAGTTTTCTGTTCGTCATCGCCTCACGCCTCTCATCGCGCCATCTCAAAAGGACCAGACCTGCCCCTCGCTCGCATCGTCGAGGAACTTGGTCAGACCCATTGCCTCGCCCACATAGGGCTCGAGGTCGCTCTGCTCTAGCTCGAGCACATCCATGGCCATCGAGCAAGGATAGATCTTCGCGTCGCCGAGTTCCACCGCGTTGGAGAACAGTTCCGCGAACGGCGGCGCCTTCTTCTGCGCGAGCAGCACGCCGACCTTGCCTTCGGCGGGCGCATCCTTGCCCTTGCCCTTGACGAAGAACGGCAACGCGTTCATCGACAGGAAGACGCGAACGTCGCTTCCGCCCACCGCCCCCACAGACGCGACCATCGCCGCCATTTGCAGCCGCTCCCGACTGCCGGATACCACCATGATGCTCAACCGATTCGACATGTCAGCCCCTCGTCACCAGCCGGTCCAGCCGAAGCATTATCGGAGCACGCCCGCCGCTCAGTCATCAAGCGCGTTGATGCACCCATTCGCGTCGCATCGGCCGTCCGCGCGCAATAGAGAATGATGGGACGGCGGCCACTGGCCGCGTTGAGCCAGATCAAATAAATTCGGGGCCGTGGATACTTTGTTGCAGGACCGGCTGGCGATCGCCGAGACGGTGCAGAACTGGGCACTGTGGCGCGACGCGGGCGACTGGGAGCGTTTTCGCGCGGTGTGGCACGAGGACGGTTGGATGACCGCGACCTGGTTCCAAGGGCCGGCGACGCGATTTATCGAAGTCAGCCGCGCGGGATTCGAGAAGGGCGTGAGCATCCTGCACTTCCTCGGGGGCACGAGTGTCGACCTGCAGGGTGCGCGCGCCGTTGCGCAGACCAAGATGACGATCAGCCAGCGTGCCCTGGTCGACGGGGTGCCGGTCGACGTTGTGTGCACGGGGCGGTTCTTCGATTTCTTCGAAAAGCGCGTCGGGCGCTGGGCGATCGTGCGGCGCCAGCCGATTTACGAAAAGGACCGCATGGACCCGGTCGATCCCGGCGCGCAGCTGCATCTCGATGCAGCGGTGCTTGCGCGCTTTCCGGAAGGCTACCGGCACCTTGCCTACCTGCAGTCGAAGAACGGCTTCACGATCAAGCTCGATCTGCCGCAGCTGAAAGGCGCGGCGGTGGAGCGCCTGTACGCGCACGGCCGCGCCTGGCTCGCGGGCGCGCCGTCCGCGTTTCCCGCCGACGATCCGCCGCGACCGAGCGCTTGAGCGCGGCCGACCTGCCTGGAATCACCGCCCAAGGTGCTTGGCGAATTCCGAATCGAGCCCTAGCGCGTACCTCCCAAGCTGATCCACGAGTTCGTCGGTGAGCGCTTCGGGCGCGAGGCTCAAGCGCACGCGGCCGATCTTGCGCACGTTGACGAGAACGATCGCGATGCGCATAGCCTCCAGGTCGGCGCGTAGCATCACCTCACAGGGGATGAGCCCGCTCAAGGTGAGCGTCGCGTGCGTGACCTGGCCAAAATCGTTCCGCTTCGTTTCGCGCAGCGCGAAAGGCACGTTGTGCCCGGCTAGGTACTCCTTGCCGCGCTGGATGTCCTGGCCCGCCAGGTCGATGGCCGGGGGCGGCGCATAGCGTGCCTTGAAACGCAACACCACGTAATCGCAGACATGAGCGTCGGCGATCTTGCGCGTACGGTAATCGGCAAACGCGTCCGAAAGCATGGTGTCCGGAGACTGTCGCAGGTAGACCATTTCGAGCGGATGCCCGGAAGTCGGCAGCACGCGATTGAGCTCGGCGGCGAACTCGGTGAAGTAGCGGTAGGCGGCACGCAGGCCGCTGTCGATGCGCGCGACCGTCTCGGCGCTGCGTTGCGCTTGCTCCTCGACCGGGCTGCGCGTCGCCGCGCGACTGCGCAGCGTCTCGAGCGCGCCGGCAGGCCGCGCGGGCGCCGGCGCGTCGGCATCACGCTGGCGCTCGAATTCCGCCTGCTTGCGCGCCTCGGACTCGGCCCAGCGACGCAGCGCCTCCTCCTTGCGCTCGCGTTGCTCGCGCTCGGCGCGCGCGCGCGCCTCCTGCGCGAGCTCGAAGTCGCGCGAGAACGCCTCGAGCTCTTGCAGCAGCTTTGCGCTCGACTCATCCGGGTCGGGCGTCGGCGCCGTGACGCTGTGACCGGCCGCCCGGAAATTGCGCAGATCCTCGGCCATGTCGCCGGCCCGCGAATAGCGCTCGGCCGCGTTCTTTGCCAGCGCACGCGCGAGGATGCGATCGAACACCGGCGGGATGTGCGGATCGATGCGGGTGACCGGAACGTGGGGCTCGCGCGCGATGCGATTCATGAGGTTCAGCGTCGTCGGCTCCCCGGGCTTTTCGAACGGCGTCTTGCCGGTGAGCATTTCGTACAGGACGGAGCCGAGCGAGAAAATGTCCGAGCGCGGATCGATCGGCAGGCCGAGCACCTGCTCGGGCGACATGTAGCGCGGCGAGCCAAGCGCGGTACCTACCTGCGTGACCTCCGACGAAGGCACGTAGGCCACGCCGAAATCGGTGAGCTTCGCGCGGCCTGTGGGCGAGACCATGACGTTGCCCGGCTTCACATCACGATGCACGATCGCGAAGCGTTGCGCGTGATCCAGTCCCTCGGCGATCTGCGCCGCGAGATCGACCACGGCCTCGATGGGCATGCGCTCGGGCGCGCGCAGCATCTGCTGCAGCGTGCGCCCCTCGATCAACTCCATCGCGATGTACGCGATCTGGTCCTGCTCGCCCACATCATAGATGGTGACCACATTCGGGTGGTTGAGCCGCCCGGCGCTCTTCGCTTCGCGCAGGAAGCGTTCGCGCACCTCGTCCAAGACCTCCTCGGGGAGGTTCGGGTTCAGCGTCTTGATCGCGACCTCGCGCTCGATCAGCGGGTCTTCCGCGCGGTACACGACGCCCATGGCGCCGCGTCCGAGTACGCCGAGTATGCGGTAGCGGCCGAGTCTCCCCTGGTCCATTCAACGCACGTTCTGCGAAATGTTCGATTCCAGGCTGGTGATTTTTCTCTCCTGGCTGCAGGTAAGCTACCCTGAATTCCCCAGCGCCAGCAAGTGAGAATGCCACAGGACTGCGGGATAATTCCTCAGCCCGGTACCGGTCGGACCACGATGCACTGCCGTTTGACGCAGATTCGCTTTGCAGCCTCGGGCGGCCCCCCGCAACGTGCGCACGTGCTCGGCTTCGAGGCGCTGCTGCCATGCAGCCTTCCGACCGAGCTTGAGGTCGAGGTTCATCGTCACGCGTTTATCATAGCCGCGGCAAGGAGGACAACTTGGATCTGAAGCTAAGCGGACGGCGCGCCCTGGTCACCGGCTCCACCGCTGGTATCGGCTTTGCGATCGCGCGCGGCCTCGCCGCGGAGGGGGCGCGCGTCACGCTCACGGGGCGTAGCCGGGCCACGGTCGATGCAGCGCTCGGCCGCCTGCGCGGCTCGCTGCCCGGCGCCCTGGCCGATGGCGTCGCTGCCGACTGCGCTTCGTCGGCTGGCGCCGATACCGTCTGCGCGCGCGTGCCGGAGGTGGACATCCTGGTGAACAACCTCGGCATCTACGAGCGCAAGGCGTTCTTCGACATCCCGGACTCCGACTGGCTGCGCCTGTACGAGACGAACGTGCTGAGCGGCATACGCTTCGCCCGCCACTACGCGCCCGGCATGGCGAAGCGCGGCTGGGGTCGCGTGCTATTCGTCTCGAGCGAATCGGCGCTCAACATACCAAAGGAGATGATCCACTACGGCATGACGAAGACCGCCCAGCTCGCCGTGTCGCGAGGGCTGGCGATGGAGCTGGCGGGCACCGGGGTCACCGTCAACGCGCTGCTGCCGGGCCCGACCCGGACCGAGAATACCGAGCGCCTGCGCGCCGAGCGCGCCAGGGCCGCAGGCAAGACGGTCGCCGCGATCGAGGCTGACTTCTTCGCGCACTTTCGCCCCACGTCGCTGCTCCGGCGCTTTACTTCCGCCGAGGAGGTTGCGAATCTGGCCGTCTACTTGTGCGGCGAAGGCGCCTCGGCGACGACCGGTGCGGCGCTACGCGCCGATGGCGGCGTGGTGAACCAGATCACGTAGCGCTGCTCAGCCGCCGATGCGGTTGCGCAGGACACCGATGCCGGCCACCTCGGTCTCTAGCAGATCACCCGCCCTCAGGAACTCGGGCGGCGTGCGCGCGTGGCCAACGCCGGCGGGCGTGCCGGTCGAAATGATATCGCCGGGCTCCAGGGTCAATGCAGCCGACAGCTCGGCGATGATGCGCGGGATGCGGAAATACATGTGGACGGTGCTCGAATCCTGCTTGACCGCGCCGTTTAGGCGACAGATGACGCGCAGCGCGTGCGGGTCGGGCACCTCGTCCGCGGTGACGATCCACGGTCCCATCGGGCAGGTGCCATCCAGGCTCTTGCCCTTGAACCATTGCTGGCCGTGCTGGCGCTGCACCTCGCGCGCCGAGACGTCGTTCACCACGGTGTAGCCAAAGACGTGCTTCATCGCGTCCGCTTCTGCGATGTTGCGGCCGCCGCGTCCGATCACGACACCGAGCTCGACTTCCCAGTCGAGCTTTTCCGTCACGCCAGCGTGCAGCGGGATCGGGTCGAACGGACCGTTCACCGCCGTTGGCGCCTTGGTGAAGAAGGCCGGGTGCGCCGGCATCTCCTGCACCTGCGGCCGCGCCCGCGCACCCTCCGCGAAATGCTCCAGGTAGTTCCAGCCGACGCAGAACACGTTCTTGCGCGGCCGCGGGATCGGCGCCAGCACGCGCAGCGCGCCGAGCGACGCGCCCTTGCCCGCGGCGCCGCGCGCGAGCTTGCGCAGCGCCGCGAGCCCCGCCCGACCCGAGGCGACGAGCGACAGCATATCGCCCGCATCGAAAGGCAGGCGCTGGCGCGCGCGCTTTGCCGCCGCGCCGACGTCGAGCACCCGTTCGCCGCCGAGCATCATCCCGACGCGCGTCCCGCCGCCGCGCCGCGGCTTGAAGGTGAGCAAACGCATGCAGCCATTGTCGCACTCTCCCGGATCGCGCCGGTGCGATAATCGCGCCATGAGCTCGGTCTACGTGATCGGTTTCGACGAGGCGGCCTGCTCGATCACTATCCTGGAGGGACCTAGCCGATGAAGTTCGCCGGGCGCATGGCAATTGTGACCGGCTCGGGCTCGGGCATCGGGCGTGCCACCGCGCTCATGTTCGGCGCGCGCGGCGCAGCGGTTGCCGCGATCGATCTCGACCGCGGTTCGGCACGCGAGACCGCCGAGCTGATCGTGCGCGCCGGCGGGCGTGCGGCGGGATACGCGGCCGACGTGAGCAAGGCAGCCGCACTCGACGAGGCAGTGACCGAAGCGATCGCCGAGCTCGGGCCTCTCGAGATCCTGTTCAACAACGCGGGCATCCTGGACGGCTACTTCGACGTACACGAGCTCGACGAATCGACCTGGCGACGCGTGCTCGATATCGATCTGACCGGCGTGTTTCTCGGCTGCAAGCGGGCGCTACGCGAAATGCTGCCACGCGGCCGCGGCCGCATTGTCAACATGGCCTCGGTGGCCGGGTTGAACGGCACGGGCGGCGGCGCGGCGTATATCGCGGCGAAGCACGGCGTAGTCGGTCTCACGCGGCAGATGGCGGTGGCCTACGGCGCGCGCGGCATCCGCGTTAACTGCATCTGTCCCGGCGCGATCCCGACCGCGCTGCGCGCCCATTCACAGGCGATTCTCGGACCCGGGATTCCCGACATGAGCAAGCGCGGTGTTGCGGCAAACGACGACCAAGTTCGCGCGCTGGTGCCGGTCGGCACGCGCGGCACCGTGGACGACATCGCGGCCGCCGTATGCTGGCTCGCCTCGGACGAAGCAAATTACGTCAACGGCCACGCGCTCGTGGTGGACGGAGGGTGGCGCGCGAAGTGACTTTCGCAGCCTGATTCGCAGCGCTCCGAGCCGTTATCGGCTGGCATCGGTCCAGACGCGCAGCGGCATGCCGCCGCGCGGGACGAGCGTGACGCGCGCGACCGGCAGCGGCTCGTGTCCCTCGAGCGGGGCAAAGCGCGCTCGCTGCAGAAGGATGGCTAGCATCGCGGTGGCTTCAAGCATGGCGAACGCCATGCCGATACAGATGCGCGGGCCGGCGCCGAACGGCATGTAGTGGTAGCGCGGGATCTGCGCTTCCTTCGCCGGTGCGAAGCGCTCGGGATCGAACGCGTCGGGATCGCTCCAGCGGGCGCGGTGCCTGTGGATAGCGTAAATCGACATCGCGACGGAGGTTCCGGCGGGGATCGGGTGCGGGCCGAGCTGCGCCTCGGCGACCGCCTGGCGCGTCATCAGCGGCACCGGAGGGTAGAGCCGCATGCTCTCCTTGATGACCTGTTGTACGAGCACGAGCCGGTCAATGTTCGCGGCCGAGATCGTCGCGCCGCCCGTGACGCGCGCAATTTCATCTTTCAGCGCTGCAGTCCAGTACGGCGAGCGCGCCAGCAGGTAGAGCGTCCAGGTGAGCGCCTTCGCTGTCGTCTCGTGCCCTGCGAGATAGAAAGTGAGCAGGTTGTCGATCAGCTGCTCGTCGTTCATCGACTTCTCCGTATCGGGATCGCGCGCGCGCATCAGGCTCTGCATCAGATCGTGCGGCTCGAGGCCGCTCGCGCGCCGCTCTCGCAATAGCCGGCCGACCGCCGCGCGCAGCGCGAGCACCGCGTGCCGATTCGCCCGCTGGCGGGGCTGGGGCAGCCAGCGCGGCAGCTTGGCGAGCGCATACAGCTGGGACCATGCGCCCGTCTTCTGGAAGTTCGCAGTGGAATGCTCGATCGCATCCATGACCTGCGCGTCCGCCATCGGCAGCAGCGTCGTCGAAATGACCCGGAACGTGGCGTGCGTCATGTCGCGCTCGATCGCCTGTACCGCGCCCTGCGGCGCCGCGCTCCAGCGAGCGACGATGTCCTCTGCTGCGCGCACGAAGTTCGGCACGAAGCTCGTGAGGTCCTGCTGCCTGAACAGCGGAGCCGCGGTCTGGCGCTGCCACTTCCAATCCGCACCCTCGCTCGTGAGAATGCCCTTGCCGAGCAAGGGGCCGAGCACCCGAATCTGCGCCAGCTTACGGAACTTTTCACGCTCGTCGAGCAGCACGGCCTTGATGAACGCGGGCGCGGTTATCCACACGAGCCCCCTCTTGCCGCTGCGATACGTGACGAAGTCCTGTTCATAGACCGCTTGCGGGATGACTTGCAGCGGATTGCCCACGAACTTGGCCACGAACGCCGGACCGACCGGCGCGCGCCGCGGCGGCGCGATGTGAGGGGGTACGAGGCGGACGTCCACGCGACAAGCATAGCGGATAACCGCAGCTCGGCACGCGACTAACGGGAGTCTGTGCTACCTTTCCTCGACACAATTGACGCAATTCAAGGGATCGCGCGGTTGAAGGTTTCGATTCTCGATGACTATTTCGACACACTGCGCACGCTGGAGTGCTTTCGCAAGCTGTCGGCTCACGACGTCACAATCTGGAACGATCACGTCCAGGATCTAGAAACGCTATCGGGCAGATTGCGCGACACCGACGCGCTCGTATTGATTCGGGAGCGCACCGAGATCCGCGCTCCCCTGCTCGAGCGCCTACCGAAGCTCCGGCTCATCAGCCAACGCAGTGTCTATCCGCACATCGATGTCGCGGCCTGTACGCGGCTCGGCATCGTCGTGTCGTCGAGCCAGCACCCGGGCACGCCCTCGTACGCAGCCGCCGAGCTCACCTGGGCCCTGGTGCTGGCGGCGATGCGCCAGCTTCCGCAGCAGATGGCCTCGCTCAAGGCGGGAAATTGGCAGATCGGCGTCGGCCGCGGCGTGCGCGGCAAGACGCTTGGCATCTACGGCTACGGCAGGATCGGCGCAGCAGTCGCGGCCTACGGCAAGGCCTTCGGCATGCACGTCGTAGTGTGGGCACGTGAGGCCTCGCGCGAGCGCGCTCGCCGCGATGGCTGGCCTGTGGCCGCGAGCAAGGAGGATTTCTTTGCGCGCTGCGACGTGCTATCGCTGCACATGCGGCTGGTCGAAGCGACGCGCGGCATCGTCACCGCGACCGACCTGGCGCGCATGAAGCCGGGCGCGCTGCTCGTCAACACCAGTCGCGCCCCGCTCATCGAACCGGGCGCGCTCGTGGCGGCACTCAAGGCCGGACGGCCCGGGATGGCCGCGGTGGACGTGTACGAGAAGGAGCCGTTGCGCGATCCGGGCGATCCATTGCTCGCGCTGGACAACGTCGTGTGCACGCCACACATCGGCTACGTCACGTATGACGAGTACGAGCTCCAGTTCAGCGACATCTTCGACCAGATCGTCGCTTACGCCGCCGGCACGCCGCTCAACGTCGTCAACCCCGACGTGCTGCGGTCCCCGGCCCTGCGCAGTCGGGAAGGCTAGAGGCGGCTACTGCGCCGCAAACCCGACAGTCTGCGCGAGCACGATGCGCTGCTCACGCCGCAGCCGCATGGCGGGCGCCAACTTCTTGCGGTCGACCAAGGCGCGCACCACGGTGGCGAGGCCCACCGCTGCGCAGTAGAGGTAGACGTTCTGCGCGATCACTGCGGCATCACAGGCGGCGAAGAACAGGCGATCGTTTTCGCTCGCTTCAGACATGCGCGCGAAGTCGGCGACATAGACGAGGTTGACGGGCGCAACGGCGACGAAGTCCTGCACCCCGGTCAGCGCGCGCAGGTCCTGTGCCACCGTCAGGTCGAGCGCGTGTGCCGCGGCGTCGAAGCGGTAAAGCCCTTCCGCAAGCGCGGCATAGACACCGATTTCCTGCCAGCCGTGTGCCGAAGGAGCGGTCCGGCCTCCGCCGCGCGGCCGGTTGACGCCGAAGCCCGCCCACAACAGCGCGGAAAGAGTCTCCGCTGGCAAGGGCTTAGACGAGAACTCGCGCGTGCTGCGGCGCGCCTTAAGCGCGTCGATCAGATCACATCCCACATTTGACGCTGGCGGCGGAAGCTCGATCCGTGAATTGCCCTTTGTAAGAGCAGCGCTTGACATCATGAGCGTCACCTCCAGGAATGTCCGACGGCGTAGCACGGTCGGTACGCACCTCACGCCGATCCGCAAAAGCGTATGCTTTGCTCCAATCGACGACTTGATCCCAAGCAATGTCGCTTAAGGAATCTGTCGGGGACGCTCCACGGCTGAAGAGGCGCCTGCGGCTCGCGTCAGCCCTCATCCTGGTCCTTGGACTGTGCGCCGCCTTGCTCATTTATCGTGCCGCCGACACAGGCGCGCAGGAGGCGATTGCGTTCGAGATCATCGACGGTCAGGCGTATTCTGTGGCACCTGCTGAATCCAAGGTGTATCGGCGCGAAGTCGAGCGCATCGGTGGCAAGGCCGCGCTGCTATTCGCCGACTTCGACCGCTGGTTCTCGGGCCTCTGGCGCGGTAGATCGCTCGCCTACACCGTGGCGTTCCTCACCACCACCGCTTCCGCCGCGCTCTTTCTCATCGCCCGCCGCTACTAGATCGATGCAGGCTCAGCTGTGCAGCCCTAGCCCTGCCAGCGCTCGTCGCATTGCGGCGCTCCAGCCGCGGTTCGCCGCAGGATTCGCCGGACTGGGATGGGGAATACGGCCGATGGTCACCGTCTGGCCAGCCAGCGCCTCGGCGGCGCGCGCCGCGGCGAACGCGCCGATGCCGACGACGTAACGCGGTGCCAGCTGCGCCACGATCGCCCGCAAAGCTCGATCGCAAACCGCGAACAATCGGGCGCGCTCGTCGCGTGGCAGCTTGTCTGGCGTGCGATTGCGCCCGCTCGCCTCGATGAAGGCGAGCGGACAATAGTTCGCCACGAAAAACCGCTTAAAGAATCTTTCCGGCGTGCCGAAGTCCTCGCGCGCCCAGTTCCACAGGCGCTGACCACTCACCTCGCCGCGCGGGCAGGAGAATCCCGTGACGCGCCGCCTGGGGTGCTCGCGCGCCGGCCGGCCGACCGACCCTTCGATGCGCAGCCACGCGCGCACCATGCGTACGTCGCCGAAGGGCACACCAGTCTGCACCATACCGAACCGACCCGGGTTCATGCCCAGCAGCAGCACCTCGGGCTGCCCGGTGCCGTAGCGTTCGAGATACAGCCGATGCGCAGGCCAGGCGTACTGCAGCGGGTTGTAAACGTACGCAACCGGGGCCGCAAAGTGCAACGCCCCCGCCTCACGGCCGAGCCTGCGGTCGATCGCGACGAGTTGCATGCCCCATTCTAGCGACGCTTCCGCTGCGCAGCGGGATGCGCGACACTCGGGCGATGCCGCCGCCCGAGCACCCTCTCGACGCCGCCACTCGTCTCGAGCGCCTCGCCGAAGGCCTCTACCGCGGCCACACTTCCGCGAGCTACGCGAACATGGTCGGACCGTTCGGCGGCGTCATCGCCGCCACGCTATTGAACGCCGTGGCGCTACATCCAGGGCGGCAGGGCGACCCGATCGCGCTCACGATCAACTACGCCGGACCGCTCGCGGACGGCGCGTTCACCGTGGAGGCGAATCCTGTGCGCACCAATCGCTCGACCCAGCACTGGCTGCTCGCAATGAGGCAGGAGGAACAGGTCGCAGCTACGGCAAGCGCGGTGCTAGCGTCGCGCCGCGCTACCTGGTCCGCGCTCGAAGCGCGCTTTCCAGATGTCCCCGCGGCTCAGGAGTTGCCAGTCGAGCCGAACCTCGAGCGAGCGCCCTGGACGCGCAGCTACGAGATGCGCTTCGTGGAGGGCGCAATGCGGCTGTCCTCGCCCGCCGGGCAGGCGGCCGACTCGAGGAGCACACTCTGGATCCGCGATGCCCCGCCGCGGCCGGTCGACTTCATATCCCTGGTCGCGATCTGCGACGCGTTCTTCCCCCGCCTTTTTGTCCGCCGCCCGGTCTGGGCGCCGGTCGGCACGGTCTCGTTCACGACCTATTTCCATGCCGATGCGGCACTGCTCGCAGCAAACGGAAAGGCGCCGCTACTGGCCACTGCGCGCGCCCAGCAGTTCCGCAACGGTTACTTCGATCAAACGGCGCAAGTGTGGAGCGAAAGAGGCGTCCTGCTCGCCACTTCGCATCAAATCGTCTACTACAGGGAGTAGCTCTGAAATAAAAAAGGGGCCGCAGCGTGCGGCCCCCGATTTCCTTCGCTACCAGCGCCTTGCGCTACTCGTGCGTATAGACGATGTCGCTGCGCCGGTTCTGCGCCCAGGCCGCCTCGTCGTGCCCCGTGGCGCGCGGCTTTTCCTCGCCCCAGCTCACCGTCTCGATGCGCGAGTCGGCCACGCCAAGCAGCGCCAGCGCCTTCCTCACCCCGTCGGCGCG
>DASPRX010000004.1:0-2398 GCA_035624235.1 Burkholderiales bacterium
GCGAGCGTCGCGGTGCTCGAGGCGCGCAGGCCCATCTTGTCCTCCAGGCGCACGACCGACAGGCCCGGCGTGCCCTTCTCCAGGATGAGCGCCGAGATCGCGGCGCGCTCGTCGTCGACCCCGCTCCACTTGCCGAAGAGCAGGATCAAGTCCGCGACGTCGCCCGAGGTGATGAAGGTCTTGCCGCCGTCGATCACGATGCTGTCGCCGGCGGGCGTGAAGCGCGTCTGCATGCCGGTGGCATCGGACCCTGCCGAGGGCTCGGTGATGGCGAGCGAAACGAGGCCGCCTCGCGCGACGCGCGGCAGCAGGCGTTTCTTCTGCTCTTCGGCTCCGAAGTCCATGAGCGGCTTCGCCCCATGGAAATTGGTCGCCCAGATGATGCCGGTCGCGGCGCAGGCGGAGCTGATCTCGCGCACGCAGGCGAGGTATGCGGCGTAGGAGAGCGGCGCGCCGCCGTAGGCTTCGGGCACGAACATCGCGTTCAGGCCGAGCGCGTTCAGGTCGCGCAGGTTGTCCCAGGGGAACGCGGCGCTGCGGTCGTAGCTCTCGGCGCGCGGCGCGAGCTTGTCGCGCGCGAGCGCTTTCACGCTGTCGAGCAGCATGCGCTCCTCCTCGGACAGCGCAAGGCCCGCGTCGAGGCGCTCGAACACCTGCATCAGTGCGCCATCCCCTGGCCGCCGTCCAGGTAAATCGTCTCGCCGGTGAGGAAAGGGATGTCCTCGGAGAGAATCGCGGCCACCAGGCGCGCGACGTCATCGACCGTGCCCGGCCCGCCGGTCGGCACGCGCGCTTCCAGGAACGCGCGCAAGGGCCCTTTTCTCATCGCTTCGGCATTCAGCTCGGTCTCGATGTAGCCGGGCGCGACGTCGAGCACGCGGATATTCTTCGGCGCCCACTCGACCGCGAGGCAGCGGGTGATCGCGCCGACGGCGGCCTTGGACGCGCAGTAGGCGAGGTTCTGCTTCACTCCCAGCTTGTCGAAGAACGAGCCGATGTTGACGATCGTGCCGCCCGACTTCTCCAGATAGGGATAGACCTCGCGGCAGCCCAGGAACACCGAGCGCGCGTTGGTGCTCATCACCTGCTCGTACTGCGCGGTCGCGAGCCCCGCCGAGCGTCCGTACAGGTGCACGCCGGCGTTGTTCACCAGGCCGTCGACGCGCCCGGTCTTGTCGGCGAGGATCCTGAATGCCTTCCTGAGGGACTTCTCGTCGCCGACGTCGCAGGCGATCGGGAGGGTCCCCTCGATGCCGACTGCCTTGCGCGTAAGCGAGCCCACCGTATGGCCGCGGCGCAGCAGCTCGGCGGCAATCGCCGCGCCGATGCCGCGGCTCGCGCCGGTGACCGCAATCACCTTGCCCATGTCAGCGATCCTTGAAGGCGGGCTTGCGCTTCTTCAGGAAGGCGTCCATGCCCTCGCGCGCGTCCTCGAGCTGGAACGCGAGCGTGGAAAGGTCCGCCTCGATCCTCAGGCCTTCGTGCACCGGCAGGTCGAGCGCGCGCTCGACCGCCTCGCGCGCGAAGCCGAGCGCCGGCAGGCTGTAGCCTGAGAATTCGCGCGCAAAGGCGATGCCGGCGGCGACCGGGTCGCCCTCCACTACTCGGCTCGCCAGGCCCCAGGCGACCGCGGTGTGCGCGTCGAGCGCGCGCGCGGTGAGGATCATCTCGAGCGCGCGCGCCTCGCCGATCACGCGCGGCAGGCGCTGCGTGCCGCCGTAGCCGGGGATCAGGCCGAGCCTGATCTCGGGCAGCCCGAGCTTCGCGTTCGGCGTCGCGAGGCGAAACGTGCAGGCGAGCGCGAGCTCGAGCCCGCCGCCGAAGGCGTAGCCGTTCACGATCGCGACCGATGGCATCGGCAGGCGGGTGATCTTCTCCATCGTCGCCTGGCCGAGCTCGGCGCCGCGCTTGGTCTGCGCGAGCGTGCGCCCGGCGAGCTCGGCGATATCGGCGCCGGCGCAGAACGCCTTGTCGCCCGTGCCGGTGACGAGCAGCGCGCGCGCGCCGCTCGAGGCGACCTCGTCGATCGCGCGCGCGAGGTCGGCGACCAGCTTGAACGAAAGGGCATTGAGCGCCTCGGGACGGTTCAGGCGGATGAGCGCGTAGTCCTCGACGCGCGACAGTTCGATGGCCATGTCAGTTCTCCTTCACGGTCTCGCGCCAGCGCACCGGCAGCGGCGCGATGCGCCCTTGCTTTACCCACTCCTGCAGCTCGCGCTTGAGCACCTTGCCGCTCGCGGTGAGCGGGAAGGCCTCGAGCGCGATGAAGTACTCGGGCATGTCGTACCTGGAAAGGCCGACCGCATGCAGATGGTCGAGCAGCGCGTCGCCCGTGACGCGCTCGCCTTCGCGGCAGATCACCGCCAGGCACACCTTTTCGCCCAGGCGCGCGTCGGGC
>DASPRX010000118.1:0-3741 GCA_035624235.1 Burkholderiales bacterium
CCACGATATTGTTCGTGTCCGCGAGCGCCACGATGAACCTGTTCGCCTGTCGGTCGAGCGCGATGGGAAATATGCGGTAGCGCCGCGCGAGCTCTCTGGGGAGCGCCTTGAGGGCAGCCGGGTCAACGATGATGTGCGCCAGATCGACCGACTGGAGGCCGAGCTTCTGCGACAGGGCGTCGCGCAGAGTGGCCTCCGACACGAAGCCAAGCTGCACCAGCAGCCGCCCTACCGGCAGGTGCGACTTCATCTGCTCGAGCAGCGCGATCCTGAGCTGGTCCTCGGTAAGGATGCCCTGGTCGATCAGGATCTGCCCGATGTGGCGCCTGGCCTGCGGATTGGTGGGCGAGTTCATCCGTGAATTTGGTGCCCGGCGCGTACCGGGCGAGCCTATCTATTCCTCAGTTGCTCAGCTCCTCGACGCGCTTGCGGACCGCTGCCGGGTCGAAGCTCGCGGTTCGCTGCTGAGCGAGCGCGAGCGCCTGCCTGTACTGCTCGAGCGCGAGCTTCGGTTTGCCGATGTGTTCGAGGCTCACGGCGAGATTGTAGGCAAAGTCTGGATTGCCTGGATCGGCGGCGAGCGCCTTGAAGTAGGCCTGCTCCGCCTCGGCCCAGCGTCCCTGCCGCGCGTACTCGTTGCCGAGCGTGAAGTTCAGCACATCGGTTCCCGTGTCGGACGCCAACAGCGTCTTGACGCGGCTCTCTGCGGACAGCGGATCGACCTGGCCGCCGCGCAGCGCGAGCAGCCCCGCGAGCGCATACGGGTCGCGCGGATTCGCTTGCAGCAGCCGCCGGTAGTGGGCGTCGGCGTTGTCGTAGCGCTGCGCACGCATGTCGAGCGCAGCCAGGCCAAGCAGAGCATCGCGATTGCCAGCATCTTTCTGCAGTGCTTGCTCATAGTGGGTGCGCGCGGCCGCCAAATCGCCCTCCTGGTAGGCCGCGTAGCCGGCGCCGACATCCGGGTCGACACGTGGCGCCCGCCGCGCAACCGTCAGTGCGTCATCGCTCGATGGCCCTCTCAGCTCGACGCGCGGAGCGGGCGCCTGAGGCGCAGGCCGCAGGCCGGCCGCCGCGCGGGTGGCGGGGAGTCGCTCGGGCGTCGCAGCCGACGTACGCGCTTGCGCGGGCGGCTCGGACGGCACCTGCGCGGCCTGCTGCGGTGGCGGTGCCGAGGGGGCCGTCGGCAGTCCCGGCAAGCCGGGTACTTCGCTACCGTTGGCCCCGGCGCCGGAAGAGGGCGCCACAGCAGCTACATTGCCCGCGCTCGCCGCCACCGAGACGGGTCGCTCGGCCTGCGTGGGGACCGGATTTGCGTTCACCAGGGACGGCGGCGGCCGCAACTGGTACCAAAAATAGGCCACCGTGCCGAGCGCCACGGCGCCCAATACGCCGAGCGCAATGAAAAACGGCAAGCGTGGATTGGGCTCTCTCATCTTGGCCTCGAAAACCTTCCTTGCTGCTGCGCGTTCGGCGCTCTGTGCGCGCGGCGCTTCGCTCTGCGCCGTGATCGGCCGCTGACGCGCCGGAGAAGCGGTCTGTGGAGGTGCCTCGACGCTCTCGAGCGTTAGCTCGCGGGGCGTTTCGCGCGGCCGACTCGCCGGCGACAGATCCTCGGTTGCGATCTCGAGCGACTGCGAGATATCGGGCAGTTCGTCGCGCGTGCGCACGTGCGGAGTTCCGCTCTCGGGTGCCTCCTCCGAATGCCGCAGATTCGGTGGCACGCTGGTTGCGCTCGGCGCCGCCGTTTCGTCCGCCTCGGCGTGGCGCTGCGCCTCTTCCTTCGCCTTCTCCGCTTTCTTCAGTGCGTCGAGGAGCAGGCTCATCTCAATTTCCCGGCACGACCACCGGCGCGTTGCGGGCCGGGTTCGGCTTTGACAGGAAATCCGGCCCAGGCAGCTGGTCGCGGAAGGCGGCGAATTCGCCCTCGAGACTGGCGTCGCGCACGACTGTCGCGCGCAGGAAGATGACGAGCTCGGTTTTCTGATTCTGGTCGCGGTGCTGCTGGAACAGGTCGCCGAGGAACGGAATCCGATTCACACCCGGCACTGTGTCCTCGGTCGACGAGCGCGTGTCCTCCATCAGTCCGCCGAGCACCGCGATCTGCCCGCTTTGCAGGCGCAGCAGCGATTCCATCTCGCGCGTCTGGATCACCGGGATGAGACTCTGGATGGGTGGCGTGCCGCACGCGATCGCGGTACCGCAGGGATTGGCAAGCGCCGGATTGGGATCCGCCACGTCGGCAATCTTCCGCCGGATCGTCGGGCGCACGTCGACCAGCACGGTCTCGTTGTCGCTGATCTGCGGTACCACGCTCATGATTAGGCCGACCGGCGAGACATTTGGCGTAGTCGTGAATGTCGGCGGCGCGTTTATCGTGGCGCCGCCGGTGCCCGAAACGGTCGTCGTTCCGGGTTGAAGCGTGAAATACACGAGGTCGTCGGTCACCCGCATGACCGCGGCCTGGTTGTTTAGCACCGTGAGCGTGGGGCTCGACAGCACGCGCACCTGGCCGAAGGACTCGAGTAGCCTGAGCGCCGAAGTGAAATTCATGTTGCCGACGTGGTACCCGATGGTAAACGCGTTGGTGACGATGTTTGCCGGGGTGCCCGCCGAAGACTGGCTGAACGTCCAGCCTGCGCTGCCGGTCAGCGCGCGCGACCAATCGATGCCGCGCTGGTAGTCATTGTTTAGCTGCACCTCGGCCACGGTCGCCTCGATCAGAACCTGGCGCTTGGCGCTTGCCATTACATGGTCGAGAAACTCCTGGATCTTGGCGTGCTGGCGCGCAGTTGCGCGGATGGTAAGGATGCCGGTTTCGGGATTGGCGATCACCGAAGCCGCTTCACGGTACATAACCGGCTGGACCAGGGGCGAGTTCGTAGCAGCCTGCTGCTGACCAGGCTGCTGTGCCCCTCCAGGGGTTTGAGCAGCGGCCGGGGACACGGTGGCAGGCTGTCCGGCTTCTGCCGCCGCAGTCGTGGGCAGCACCTTGTCGGTCTCGCGCAGGATGTCTTTGACGTTGGCGACCAGTGCGTCCCAGAACTTGTTGTTCGAGGTCATGACAAGCGAGGAAGAGGAGTTGGTCGTGCCTGCTGTCGTGCCGGTGCCCCCACCCCCGCCTCCGCCCATCGTCGTCCCCCCAGCAAGTTGACTGGAGACTGACACGTTCATGGTCGCGTTGCGCGCCATATTGACGTAATCGATCTTGTACAGATGGAGGTAAGGTGTGTCGCGCAGCACCACCAGGTCGTTGCCGCGCATCTCGTAGCGCATGTCGACCTGGCGGGCGATGCGTGTCAGCAACTGCGGCAGCGTCTGATCGATGGCGTTCAGCGTCACCATGCCGCTGACGCCGGGGTCGATGTCCACGTTCACGTGCGCGTTGCGCGCCAGCGCAAACAGCAGGTCATGCACTGGCACATTGTTCACAACCACGCTATAGGTCTCAGGCGGCGTGCGAGGTACCGGTTTGGGCAGGACGGGTGCAGCCTGCACTGGAGGCGGAATGGCCCCAGTTCGGGAAGCTGTTTCAGCCTGGAGATGGGTGTCCGCAGGCTTGAGCGGCGCCTCCCCACAGCCAGCGAGCAGCGCGGCGAGACTGATGGCGACAATCTTCTTGCTTCGATTCATGACGGGCGCGCCTTCCCCCCTTGATGGCCAGAGAATATCACGCCAATCCTGAGAAAACCACGCTAACCTTCTGTCGCTTGGGCGTTTTTCGGGTGTACAAGTTGTCAATAA
>DASPRX010000219.1:0-3610 GCA_035624235.1 Burkholderiales bacterium
CCAGCCGTTGCGCGCGCCCTCGTCGTCGAAGGTCTTCGCGAAGCGCCCCTGGTCGTAGAACGGCCGCCGGTAGCAGCGGTCGTGGATCGTCTCGCCGTAGAAGGCCTTCGGCCGGCCGAGCGCATCGAGCTCGGGCAGGCAGCCGAAGGTGAGGAAGTGCGCGAGCACGCCCGTGAGCACCGCCGGGATCGGCGGGCAGCCGGGAATGTTGACGATCGGCTTGTCCTTCACGACGTCGGACACCGCGCGCGCGCCGGTCGGGTTCGGATTCGCCTTCGGGATGCCGCCGTAGGAAGCGCAGCTGCCGATGGCGATGATCGCCGCGGCGCCCTTGGCCGCCTCGACGAGCCAGGAGAGGTTCGTCTGCCCGCCGATGCACGAGAACGCGCCGTCCAGTCCGGTGGCGACCGAGCCGTCGATGAGCAAGAGGTACTTGCCGTAGTTGTCCTTCATCGCCTGCTTGCGCGCCGCCTCCGACTGGTGGCCGGCGGCCGCCATCAGCGTCTCCTGGTAGTCGAGCGAGATCATGTCGAAGATCATCGACTCGATGGTCGGCTCGTGCGAGCGCGTGATCGACTCGGTGCAGCCGGTGCACTCCTGGAACGGGAACCAGAGCACCGACGGGCGCTTCGCCTTCGCCATGGCCTCGGCCATCGCGACGCCGGCAGACGGCGGCAGCGCCATCAGCGAAGCGAGCGAGCAGGCGAACTTGAGGAACGCGCGCCGGCTCACGCCGCGCGCCGCCAGGTACTCGCCCAGGGTGATGTCGCGATCGTCGTTTCGCATGGTTTCGCCTTTCATTCGAGCAACCTGCGCAGCCCGGACGCCCCTGCGCGGATGTCGTCTGGCTGGCTCTTGAGGAACTGCGGGCAGTCGGTGACCTCGATGAACTCGGAGATCGTCTCGCCGGCGTCGTTGCGGTGGCGCGTCCACCACACTCCGGGATAGACCGTCTCGAAGACCTCGCTCGGACCGCCCGCGTCCACCGACACCTTGACCGCGCCCTGCGCGAGCACCTCCTCGAGCCGCGCGCGGTCGGCGGGCCCCAGCGGCATGGCGCGCAGGTCGATCGCTCCGGCGCTGCCGTCGGCGGCGAGCTTGCCGAGCAGGTCCGCGACCTCGTGCAGGATCGCGGTGGCGTAGGCCGTTTCGCGCAGGTCGCTCATGGTCGCCAGCGCTCGATGATGTCCTGCGCCTGCGCGCAGGCGCGTCCGATCCCCTCGGCGACGCGCGCGCTCGGCGCGTCGCCCCAGCCGAGCTCCTGCGGCTGGATGCCGATCAGCGCGCGCCGCTCGGGCAGCCGCCCGGCGAGCGCTGCGATCGCCATCAGGTCGTGCAGGCCGACTTCGTGCACGCTCTTCTTTCCGCCGGCGCCGAGGAATTCGTCCATCGCCTGCCCCTCGAACACGCGCACCGTGCCGGGCTCCGCGCCGAGCTCGGCCGCGTCGATGACGAGCACCGCGGCGCTGTCCTCGATCGGACCCGCGAGCGTGAACGAGAGCGTCCCGCCGTCCAGGTACTCGACGCCGTCGCGAGCCTGCGCGCAGGCCCGCAGGCGGCGCAGCGCGTGCACGCCCGCCCCCTCGTCGCTCAGCAGCGTGTTGCCGATGCCGAGCACGAGCAGCCTAGATTGCGGCGTCATGGGACACACCATAGGACTGCGCGCCGATCGGCGGCTTGACGTGCGTCAAACGGCGCGCGGCAAGCGCGAGCCTGCTATTGGCGAAGGTGCGCATCGCGTTCTTCCTCAGGCGCTCCGGCGCCAGGCCGCGCGCCGGTGGCGCGCGAGGTGCAGCGGCGTCCAGGCGTGCGGCACGCGGTGCACGAAGCGGTGGCGCGCGACGTGGTAGCTCGGGTCGAAGCCGTAGAAATTGAGCCGCAAGCGCTCGAGCTCCTCGGCGCGGTACTGCGCGAGCGGCTTCGCGCCCTCGTCGCGCTTGCGTCGATCAATCCTTCCTTGGAGGATTCCATCGACATCCAGCGCAAGCACACGTTCCCGCACCTCCAAGCCGAATCGCGCACTGTCGTCGCCGAAGCAGGCGTCGATTAGGCCCATCTGCGCTGCGCGCGGCGCGCCGAGCGGCAACCGCTCCTCGATGAGCGCGCGGGCGCGCTCGGCGCCCACGCGCCGCGGCAGGGAGTAGGTCCAGTACTCCGAGCCGTAGAGGTTGCCCATGTTCTTGTAGTGCGGATTGAGCACCACGCCGCGCCGCGCCCACACGCGGTCGGCGGCGAGCGCGAGGAACACGCCGCCTGCGCCGGCGTTGCCGGCGAGCGCCGCGACGGTGAGCTGCGTGCCGCACTCGAGGATCGCGCGGCACAGCTCGTCCATCGCCTCGATGTTGCGCCAGGACTCGTCCGCCGGGCTCGGCGCCGCCTCGATGCGGTTGAGGTGAATCCCGTTCGACCAGAAATCCCGCCCGCCCGCGAGCACGATGACGCGCGTCGGGCGCCGCGCCGCGGCGAGGAACGCATCGCGCAGCCGCAGGCACTGCTCGGCCGACATCGCACCGTTGTAGAAGTCGAAGTGCAGCGTCCCGACGCCGCCTTCTTCCTCGTAGGCGACGTCCTGCCAGGTGCCGGCGCGCCTCGGCGGCAGCACGCCGGGATCGGACTCGGGAATCCCCGCGAGTCGATCGGCCAGCACCAGGGTCGCCGGGAGCTTGAAGCCGTCCTTCGGTCGCACGTGCCCGATCCAAACCGCGCCGTCCACGGTCGCGCGCAGCACCGCCTCGTGGCGGCGCGCAACGAGTGCGCCGGGCTCGGTGCCGCGCAGCGTCGCTTCCTCGTGGGCGTCGTAGAGATACAGCTCGCGCCCGCCGATGCGGTCAAGCACGCCGGGCGCGCCGTCGGAGGCGCGGATCTTGGCGAGCACCGTGGCGGTATCGTCGCGCTGCCAGTCGATGCGGCGCACGTCCTGAAGCATGGCGGGACGGGCACGCCCGCCGGATTGTGGAACCGGCATACCCCCACGAGAAAACTTTTCCACGGCTTCCAGTACCGCCGCGCACGCCGCCTCGGCGACCTCGTTGCGATACAGGCTCGACTTGCGCTCCGCGCGCATCGGAAAAGTGCGCGCGGCCCACACGTCGCCGCCGTCCATCACCGCGTTCGCCTGCAGCACGGTGACGCCCCACTCCCGCTCCCCTTCGAGGATCGCCCAGTCGAGCGAGGCGGACCCGCGGTCCCCCGGCGGCCCCGGGTGCACGACCAGGCACGCGTATTCGCGCCACAGCGCCTCCGGGATCGCGCGCTTCAGGTACGGCGCGATGACTAGATCAGGACGGAACAGGCGCGCCGCCTCGAGGCTCACCGCGTCGGCGATGTCGAGCTCGACCGAGAGCTCGTGGCCGCGCCCGGCGAGCTCGACGTAGATGCGCTGCGCGAGGCTGTTGAAGCTGTGGGTGAGCAGGAGGATACGCATGGCGGCATCTAGCAGATGCGCGGCAGCTGCTCGCCGACCAGCCAGTCGATGACGCGCCTGCCGCCGAAGGACGTTTCCATCTGCACGAAGCGCTGCGCGTCCTCGACCACCGTGCCGACGAGCGCGGCGGCGCGGCCGAGCGGGTGCCCGCGCATCGCCGCGAGCACGCGCGCCGCGTCCTCGGCG
>DASPRX010000098.1:0-43255 GCA_035624235.1 Burkholderiales bacterium
TAACGATTTCGATCCCTGCGCCGCGGTACGACGAGCCGCGCCCGTAGAGCTGCTCGTAGCGCGCGGTGAAGCGCTCGCGCAGCTTCTCGCCGAACGCGCCCTTCAGGCGACCCTCCGGCAGCAGCACCTCGACCTCGTTTATCTGCCCGCGATGCCGCATGTCGAGCGAGAAGGCGAGCCGCCGGCGCGCGCGCTCGATGCCGTCGGCGTCCATCTGCCGGTGGGCGCGGCGCTCGAGCGCCTCGAGCACTTTGTTGACGCGCGCCGCGTCGAACGGGCTCGCCTGGATGTCGGCCTGCTCGTAGATGTGGAGCACGTCGGCCGCGGCCGCACCGAAGGCGCACCAGGTCGAGGCGATCTCCTTTTGCGGGATGACGATCTTCTTCACCCCCAGCTCGGCGCCGAACACCCCGGCGTGTGCAGGCCCCGCTCCGCCGAAGGCGAACAGCGTGAAGTCGCGCGGATCGAAGCCCTTTTCCACCGTCATCTTGCGGATGATGTCGGCCATCTTGAACTCCGCCACACGCGCGATGCCGCTCGCGGTCTCGGCGAGCGGCAGGCCGAGCGCATCGGCGACCTTCTGCACCGCCGCGATCGCCTTGGCGCGATCGAGCCGGATGCGCCCGCCGAGGAAGTTGTCGGGGTTGATGGTGCCGAGTACCACGTCGGCGTCGGTCACGGTGGGCAGCTCGTTGCCCTTGCCGTAGCACGCCGGCCCGGGGTCGGCGCCCGCCGACTCGGGCCCGACCTGCAGGCTGCGCGTGGCGCCGTCCACGCGCGCGAGCGAACCGCCGCCCGAGCCGATCGCCTGGATGTCGACCTTCGGCAGGAAGTACTCGTACTGCGCGACGTTCGAGACGAACGAATACTGGGGGTGCCCGCCGTGCACGATGCCGACGTCGAACGAGGTGCCGCCCATGTCGGTGGTGATGATGTTGTCGATACCCATCACCTGCCCGAGATAGACCGAGCCGGTGACGCCGGATACGGGCCCGGAGTCGAGCGTAAGCAACGGCTCGAGCATCGCCTTGTCGACGGAGATCGAGCCGCCGCCGCACTGCGTGATTTGCAGCGGGCGCTGGTAGCCTGCGCCCTCCAGCCGCTCGGCGAGGTTGCCGAGGTAGCGCGACATGACCGGACCGAGATAGCCGTTCAGCACAGTGGCCGTGGTGCGCTCGTACTCGCCCCACTTGGGCGCGATCTCGGCCGAGCAGGACACGAACACCTGCGGCGCGAGGTCGCGCGCGATCTCCTTCGCGCGCAGCTCGTGCGCGGGGTTCTTGAACGACCAGAGGAAGCACACCGCGATCGCCTCGACACCCTCGGCGAGCAGCGCGCGCACCGCGGCTTCCACCTGCGCCTCGTTCAGCGGCACCACGACCTCGCCGAAGCAGTCTACGCGCTCGGATACGCCGGCGATCAGGCGCTTGGGCACGATCGGCGCGGGCTTCTGGCTCTCGGGGAAGTGCACCACCTTGCGCAGCTCGCGCGAGGTCACGCCACGCGAGCCGCGCATGATGTGGATCGCGTCCTCGTGGCCCCGGGTGGTGAGCAACCCGGTCTTCGCGCCTTTCCTCTGGATCAGCGCGTTCGTGCCGACCGTGGTGCCGTGCGTGAGCACCTCGATCTGCGCGCAGAACTCCCGGAACTCGAGCCCGAGGCGCGCGGCCGCGAGCTGGAGCGCGGCGAGCATGCCCTCCGCGAAGTTACCCGGGGTCGAGGGCGACTTGGTCGCGGTGATGCGCCCCTTGCGGTCGAGAGCGACGCAGTCGGTGAACGTGCCGCCGATATCGACCCCGACGAGATAGGGTCCCAAGGCCTCTCCTGGTGGGGAACTGCCGCGATGCTAAATGATCGGGCGATCAGCTCGCAACCGCCATGCCTATAATCGCGCGCATGCTCAACGTCGCGGTCGTCGGCCTGGGATGGTGGGGACGCACCGTCGTCGCTCTGATCGAGCGCAGCACGCGCCTACGCGTCGTGCACGCGGTCGAGCCCGATGCGCGGGCCGCCGCGTTCGCGCGCGAGCGCGGCATCGCGTGCGCGGAAGAGCTCGACGGCGCGCTCGCCGACCCGCGCGTGAAGGGCGTGGTGCTGTGCACGCCGCACTCGCAGCACGCCGCGCAGGTCGTGCGCGCGGCGCAGGCGGAGCGGCACGTGTTCTGCGAGAAGCCGTTCGCGCTCACGCGTGCCGACGCCGTGCGCGCGCTAGCCGCAGTGGAGATGGCGGGCGTCGTGCTGGCCATCGGGCACGAGCGGCGCTTCGAGCCCGGCATCCTCGAGCTGCGCAGGCTCATCGACGCGGGCGAGATCGGGCGGCCGCTGCAGATCGAAGCGAATTTCAGCCAGGACAAGTTCCTCGGCATGCCCGCGGGCAATTGGCGTCTCACCGCCTCGGAGGCGCCTGCCGGACCGCTCACCGCCACCGGCATTCACCTGGTGGACCTCGCGGTGGCGATCCTCGGACGGCCTGCGCGCGCCTTCGCCAGCGTCAAGCAGCTCGGCAGCCACCTCGTGAACGGCGACACGCTCGGCACGCTCATCGAGTTCCACGACGGCGGGCACGCGCTCATCTCGGCGATTCTCGCCACGCCGTTCGACGGCCGCTTCGCGGTCTACGGCAGCAAGGGCTGGATCGAGGTGCGCGACAAGGCGCACCCCGAGAATCCGCAGGGTTGGAGCTTCACCCTGTCCCGCCGCGGTCAGGCGCGCGAGACGCGCGACCTGCCGCCCGCGAGCCCGGTGCTCGCCAACCTGGAGGCCTTCGCGGAGGCGGCGCTCGGCGGCCGGTCGTATCCGATGCCGCACCGCGAAATCCTCGCTACCGTGTCGGCGCTCGAGGCGATCGCGCGCTCCGCGGCGAGCGGCCGCGTCGAGCCGATCGAGGCTTGAGCCCGGCCATGCCTTCCAGCACGGCGCACACCGCGGCGGTGTCCTGTTTGCCACGTCCTGCGGCGAGCGCCGCGGTATAGAACGGGGCGGAAGCGAGAAACAGCGGCGTCGGACAGCCGAGCGCACGGGCGTAATCGCCGATGATCGCCATGTCCTTCTGCCACACCTCGACCTTCATGGTCGCGTCGCGGTAATCCCCGCGCACCATCATCGGGCCGCGCACCTGGAACATGCGCGAGCCGCCCGCCCCGTCGCCCACCACCTTGTAGACGAGCCGCGGGTCGAGCCCCGCCTTCATCGCGAGGACGAACGCCTCGGCGGCCGACACGTTGTGGATCGCCACCAGCAGGTTGGCGACGAACTTCATCTTCGAGCCGGCGCCGAACCGCCCGACGTAGTAGTTGGCCCGCGCAAAGCCTTCGAACACCGGCACCGCGCGCCGCACCGCGGCACGCGGCCCGCTCGCGTAGACCGCGAGGTCCTTGACGCGCGCCTGGGCGCCGGTGCCCGACAGCGGGCAATCGAGCAGCGTCGCGCCGGCGCGCGCGAGCACCTGCCTTGCAGCCTCCTTCGCTTCGAGCGGAAGCGTGCTCGTTTCGATTACGAGAACACCCGGCCGGCCGATTTCGCGCGCCACGTCCTCGAGCGCCCGGACCGAGGGCAGCGAGGTGACGATCGTGTCGCAGCGCCGCGCGAGCGCCGCGTTCGAGCGGAGCGCCGTTCCGCCGGCGCGCGCCAGCGCGCTGCGCGCCGCCCGGCGCGGGTCGTAGCCGAGCACTCGAAATCCCGCGCGCGCGAGATTCGCCCCCATGGCCGAGCCCATGATGCCGAGCCCGCTGATACCGATAGTCTGTGACACCGCAGCCTCCTTCTCCCGGATGGCCTTAGAATACCGCGATGCCGGTCGATCACATCGAGCACATCCTCATCCAGACGCCAGACATGGCGGCGACGCGGGACTGGTACGTGCGCGTTCTCGGCTTTCGCGTCGGACCGAATCCGGACTTCAAGTTCCCTGTCTGCTGGCTCTACCTCGGCGACCGCGACGTGATACACGTCACCGAGGGCGGCGCAGGCGTGTCCGAGAACCGCAAGCGCTACGTGGGGCAGGAGTCGCAGGCGACGCAGGGCAGCGGCGTCATCGATCACGTCGCCTTTCGCTGCACCGGCCTCGCCCGGATGCTCGAGCATCTCACGGCGCTCGGCGTGAAGTTCAACCGGCGGCAGGTGAATGACCAGGGGCTCTACCAGCTCTTCCTGTTCGATCCGAACGGCGTCAAGGTCGAGCTCAACTTCGCCAACGCCGAGGCGCGCGGTATCCGCCCCGAGCTGATGGCTTCCGACCTGCCCGGCTAGACCTTGCCCAGCGCCCGCAGCACGCGCTCGGGCGTGCAGGGCTGCGCCGTGACGCGCGCGCCGAGCGGCGCGAGCGCGTCGTTTATCGCGTTCATCACCGCCCCCGGCGCGCCCGCGGTGCCGGCCTCGCCGACACCCTTCGCGCCGAGCTCCGAGCCGCGCGTCGGCGTCGACACGTGCGCGACGACGATGTCGGGGATCTCGCCCGACATCGGCACCAGGTAGTCGGCCATGTTGCCGTTGAGCAGCTGGCCGTTATCGTCGTACAGGCAGTGCTCCCACAGGGCCGCGCCGATGCCCTGCACGATGCCGCCGCGGATCTGCTCGTCCACCAGCATCGGGTTGATCACCGTGCCGCAGTCCTCGACGCACCAGTGCTTAAGCAGCTTGACGAACCCCGTGTCCGGATCGACCTCGACCAGCGAGGCCTGGATGCCGTTGGTGAAGGTGAAGCCGTACTCGCGCGGGGTGTAATGGCGCGTGACGGTGAGCTCGGATTGGAATTTCATCGGCAGCGTGTCCGGCCGGAAGTAGCCGACGCGGCCGACCTCGGCGAGCGGCAGCTTCGCCTCCCCGGTCACCTTTCCGACGATCGCGTTGGCCGCGACGTCGAGCTCCGCCTTGTCAACGTTCAGCATCGCCGCGGCGACATCGAGGATGTTCGAGCGCAGCGCCTTCCCGGCCTGCAGCACCGCCTCGCCGCCGATGCCCGCGCCGCGCGAGGCCCAGGTGCCGCCGCCGTAGGGCGTGACGCCGGTGTCGCCGGTGATCACGCGCACCTTGTCCAGCGTGACGCCGACCGCGGTGGCCGCGATCTGCGCGAAGATGCCTTCTGTGCCCTGCCCCTGCTCGGTCACGCTCGCGAGCACCGTGACCATGCCGGTCGGCTCCAGGCGCAGCGTCGCGCCGTCCTGCGCCGAGATGCGCGCGCCGCCCACGCCGTAGAACGCGGGCGAGGGATTGGTGACCTCGATCATCGCCGCCAGGCCGATGCCGCGGTACACGCCCTTTTTCCTCAATGCCTGCTGCTCGGCCCGTAGGCCCTTGTAATCCATCAGTTCGAGCAGCCGGTCGAGCGTTTTGTGGTGCGAGAGCCGCTCGAACTTGATGCCCGACGGAAAGGTGTAGGGATAGGCGTCGTCGGGAATCAGGTTGCGCCGCCTGAACTCGGCCGGGTCCATGCCGAGCCTGGTCGCGGCGAGATCGACGATCGCCTCGGTGAGCGCCACCGCGATCGGATGGCCGACCGCGCGGTACTGGCAGGTGACGTTCTTGTTGGTGAACACCACGTTCATCTTCGCCCGGTAGCTCTGATGCCGGTACGGCCCGCCGGTGAGGTTCACCACCTGGTTGCCCTCGATGCCGCTGGTGCGCGGATAGACCGAGTAGGGCCCGATGCCGGTCAGGTCGTCCAGCTCGAAGGCGAGGATGTCGCCGGCGCGGCTCACCGCCAGGCGCACCTTCACGCGGTGCTCGCGCGCGTGGATGTCGGTGAGGAAAGACTCCAGGCGGTCGGCGATGAACTTCACCGGCCGGCGCAGCATCACCGACAGCGCCGCGGTCGCCATCTCGTCCGGATAGACGTGCACCTTGATGCCGTAGGAGCCTCCCACGTCCTTGCAGATCACGCGCACGTTCGCCTCGGGAATGCCAAGGTGGCGCGAGAAGATGTCCTGCATCATGTGCGGCGCCTGCGTCGCGTGGTACACGGTGAGCGAATGCTCCGCCGCGTTGTAGTCGGCGAGGATCGAGCGCGTTTCCATGCACACGCCGGTGTGCCGGCCGAAGTCGTAGGTCTCCTCGACCACCAGGTCGGCCTTGGCGAAGGCCGCGTCGACCTCGCCCGCGTCGAGCTCGCGCCGGAAGCAGATGTTGTCGCCGAGCTCGGGATGGATCACCTGATCGCCGCGCAGCGCCGCTTCCATGTCGGTGACCACCGGCAGCTCCTGCCACTGCGCCTCGACGTGCGCGAGCGCGTCCTCGGCCTGCGCGCGCGTCTCGGCGACGATGGCGGCCATCGCCTCGCCCTGCCAGCAGGCGCGCTCGATCGCGATCGCGTGCTGGGGCGGCGACTTGATGCCCTTCAGGTGCGCGAGCACCGCGACCCACGGCGTGCAGTACTCGGCAAGCGCACGGCCGTCGACCGCGGCGATCACGCCCGGCTGCGCGCGCGCCTTCGACAAATCGAGGCGCTTCAGCCGCGCGTGCGCGTAGGGGCTGCGAAAGAACACCGCGTGCGCCAGGCGCGGAAAGCGCAGGTCGTCGACGTAGGCACCCCGGCCCTGCAGCAGGCGCTTCGCGTTGGCACGCGGCTCGCTCTTGCCGATGTAGCCCGTCTGCACCGCCTGTCCCGGCGCCTTGCCGGGTGCCTCGGCGCGCGGCCTGAACAGCTTCTCCGGAGCGTTCATCGGTTCCCCCCCTGGCGGCGCTGTTCGAGCACCGCCTCGACCGCGTCGACGATCGACTGGTATCCGGTGCAGCGGCAGTAGTTGCCCGACAGGTGCGCACGGATCTGCTCGCGCGTCGCGTCGGGATGGTTCTTCGCCAAGTCGAGCGCGGCCAGCAGCATTCCCGGCGTGCAGAAGCCGCATTGCAGGGCGTTCCTTTCGTGAAACGCAGATTGCAGCGCGGCGAGCTCGCCCGAGTCGGACAACCCTTCGATCGTGTCGACCCTGCGCCCGTTCGCCTGCACTGCTAGCATCAGGCAGCCGCGCACGATTTCGCCGTCGACCCGCAGCGTGCAGGCGCCGCAAACGCCGTGCTCGCAGCCGACGTGCGAGCCGGTCAAGCCCATCTCCTCGCGCAGGAAGTCGACCAGGTGCTGGCGCGCGGGAATGCGGCGCGTGACCGGCTTGCCGTTCAGGACGAGCGTGGTATCCAGCTCGGTTTCAGGCGATCGGCTCATTGCACGAACTCCGCCAGGGCGCGACCGGTGAGCACGCGCGCGAGATGCAGCTTCGCCGGCGCCGAGTGATAGAGGTCCGGCAGCGGCGCGAGATCCTCGCCGAGCGCCGCCTGCACCGCCGCGACGGTTTGCGCGTCGGGCGCCTTGCCCTCCCCGGCCGCGGCCGCGCGCCTGGCGCGCACCGCCGTCGCGCCGACGCCGAAGTACGCTAGCCGCAGGTCGGACAGCTTGCCGCGTTCCGCCCGCGCCTGTGCGGCGACGCCGATGATGGCGTAGTCGCCGTGCCGGCGCGCAAGCTCCTGTAACGCCGAGCGATGTCCGGGCTCGGCGAGCGGGAACTCCGCCGCCACGAGCAGCTCGTGCGGCTCGAGCGCGGTGCTGTAGAGGCCCTTGAAGAAGTCGCGCGCCGCGACGCGCCGCTCGCCGCCGGCATGGGCGATGACCAGCGTCGCGTCGAGCGCGAGCGCACAGGCCGGATATTCGGCCGCGGGATCGGCCAGCGCGAGCGAGCCGCCGAGCGTCCCGGCGTTGCGGATCGCGACGTGCGCGATGTGCGGAACGGCCTTGGCGAGCAGGGGAACGTGGCGCGCCACCTCGGCCGAGCGCTCGATGTCACGGTGGCGCGTGAGCGCACCGATGCGCAGCACGTCGCCCCGCTGGCGGATGCCGGCGAGCTCCGCGAGGTTGTTGATGTCGACGAGCAGCTCGGGCGCGGAGAGCCGCATGTTGAGCGAAGGGATCAGGCTCTGCCCACCGGCGAGCACGCGCGCGGCATCGCGGTGCTTGCCGAGCAGCGCGAGCGCTTCGCCGAGCGACTGCGGGCGCGCGTAAGCGAACGACGGCGCTTTCATGCCTGACCCCTCCTCCCGGGCGTCAGGCCATTATAACGAGACGGCGGATGACGTCGTGAGAGAAGCCGCGGCTCTGCAGGAAGCGCGCGCGCCTGGCGCGCTCCGCGGGCGTGTCGGCCGGTGTCCCGTACTTGCGCGCGAGGATCGCGCGCGCGCGCTCGAGCTCGCCCGCGCGCGCGCCCGCGGCGAGGTTTTCCGCGGTGTCCTCGGCGACGCCCTGCGCGCGCAGGTCCTGCTCGATACGCGCAGCGCCGTACTTGCGCGCGAGCTGGTGCGCGCGCGCCTCGGCGTAGCGCTCGTCGGAGAGCTGCTTCTTCCGCTCCAGCTCGTCCAGCAGGCCCTCGAGCGCCTCGCGCGACTCGGCGTGCGGCGCAAGCTTGCACGCGAGCTGCGCGCGCGAGTGCTCGCGCCGCGCGAGCAGGCGCAGCGCGCGTGTCTTGAGCTCAGCCGCGCTTGCGGGCGGGGGCGGGCGCAGGCTCATCTTCCTCGTTCGCGGCCGGCACCACCGGCAGCGGCATGCCGACGCCAGCGGCTTCGCGCACCTTCGTCTCGATCTCGCGCGCGAGCTCGGCGTTCTCCTTGAGGAAGTCGCGTGCGTTGTCCTTGCCCTGGCCGAGCCGGTCGCCCTTGTAGGTGTACCAGGCGCCGGTCTTTTCCAGCACGCCGTGCTGAACGCCGAGCTCGAGGATCTCGCCTTCGCGCGAGATGCCCGAGCCGTACAGGATGTCGAACTCGGCCTGGCGAAACGGCGGCGCGACCTTGTTTTTGACCACCTTGACGCGCGTCTCCGAGCCGATCACCTCGTCGCCCTTCTTGATCGAGCCGATGCGCCGGATGTCCATGCGCACCGAGGCGTAGAACTTGAGCGCGTTGCCGCCGGTGGTGGTCTCGGGGTTGCCGAACATGACGCCGATCTTCATGCGGATCTGGTTGATGAAGATGACGAGCGTATTGGTGCGCTTGATGTTGGCGGTGAGCTTGCGCAAGGCCTGGCTCATCAGACGCGCCTGCAGGCCCATCTGCGGCTCGCCCATCTCGCCCTCGATCTCGGCTTTGGGCGTGAGCGCCGCCACCGAGTCGATCACGATGACGTCGACCGCGCCCGAGCGCACCAGCATGTCGGCGATCTCGAGCGCCTGCTCGCCGGTGTCGGGCTGGCTGATCAGCAGCTGGTCGATGTTCACGCCGAGCTTGGCGGCGTACTGCGGATCGAGCGCGTTCTCGGCGTCTATGAAGGCGGCGGTGCCGCCCATCTTCTGCACCTCGGCGACCACTTGCAGGGTGAGCGTGGTCTTGCCCGAGGACTCCGGCCCGTAGATCTCGACCACGCGCCCGCGCGGCAGGCCGCCGACGCCGAGCGCGAGATCCAGGCCGAGCGACCCGGTGGACACCACCTGCACGTCCCTGACCGCCTCGGAGTCCATGCGCATGATCGAGCCCTTGCCGAACTGCTTTTCGATCTGCGAAAGCGCGGCGGCGAGCGCCTTGGATTTGTTGTCGTCCATCTTGTACCTCTTTTTGTGTGCGCCGGCATCTGCGGCGGGCGATCCCCGGGCCGGCACCGAGTACTGTATAAACGTCCATGCATTGTAACGGTTGACGGCGTCGTGTCAACAGCCGCGGTGTAACATCGCCTCCTTTCTTAATCGGCACAACCAGTTGGGAGACGGAAGATGGCGAAGCTCGCTTTTCTCGGCCTGGGCGTGATGGGCTATCCGATGGCCGGCCACCTGCTGAAGAAGGGCGGTCACGACGTGACGACGTACAACCGGACCGCCGCGAAGGCCGCCCAATGGGCCAAGGAATATGGCGGCAAGAGCGCGCCGACGCCGCGCGAGGCCGCCAAGGACTGCGACCTGGTGCTGATGTGCGTCGGCAACGACGAGGACATCCGCTCGGTGGTGTATGGCCCTGATGGCGCGCTCGCTGGCATGAGGAAGGGCGCCATCCTGGTCGATCACACCACTGCGTCGGCGATCATCGCGCGCGAGCTCGAGGTCAAGTGCAGGGAAAAGGGCGTCGGCTTCGTCGACGCCCCGGTCTCGGGCGGGCAGGCGGGCGCGCAGAACGGGCAGCTCGGCATCATGTGCGGCGGCGACGCGGCGACTTTTGCGAAAGCGAAGTCGGTGCTCGACCTGTACGCCAAGATGTGCGCGCTGATCGGCCCCGCCGGCTCCGGCCAGCTCACCAAGATGGTCAACCAGATCGCGATCGCCGGATTGCTGCAGGGGCTGTCGGAAGCGCTCAACTTCGCCAAGCGCGCGGGGCTGGATGTCGAGAAGGTGATCGGCGTCATCTCCAAGGGCGCGGCGCAATCCTGGCAGATGGAGAACCGCTGGAAAGCGATGAACGAGGTCAAGTTCGACGGCTTCGGTTTCGCCGTCGACTGGATGAGGAAGGACCTCGGCATCTGCCTCGAGGAAGCGAAGAAGAACGGCGCGCGGCTGCCGGCCACGGCGCTAATCGACCAGTTCTACGCGCAGGTGCAGGCGCGCGGCGGCAAGCGCTGGGACACCTCCTCGCTCATGAACCTGCTGGCGAAGGACTGAGCCGCTACTTCGCGCGCTGCAGCTTCCAGGTAGCGAACGGGCCGAGCAGCGCGCCCAGGCCGAGCGTCGACCAGGCGATGCCCCAGGCGAAGGCCTCGCCCGAGCCGCGTCCGCCGCCCGCCAGGTCGAGCGCCCAGCCGAACACCACCGGGCTCACCACGCCGGCGCCGAAGCCGATCGCCGAGCGCACCGAGAAAGCGACGCCGACGTGGTGCGGCGGCACGCTCTCGGCGAGCAGCGTCGAGTGGGTCGAGGAATCGGCGATCGCCGAGAAGTTGTACGCGCAGGCGAGCACCACCAGCAGCGCCGTCGGCACGTTGATCAGCCAGCCGATCGAGAACGAGAGCACGAGGCTGACGCACGACCACAGCAGGATGGTCTGGGTGCGCCCCCAGCGGTCGGCCATGGTGCCGCCGAGCACGCTGCCGCCGATGTTGGCGAGGTAGGTCACCGCGCCGAGCGCGAGCGCGGCGGTGGCGGCCGCCTGCGGCCCCTCGCCGCCGGCGGCGAGCGCCGCGGTGAGAAAAGCCGGCAGCCACGCCCACAAGCCGAGCAGCTCCCAGTTGTGGCAGGTATAGCCGAGGATCGAGAGCATACCGCGCCGGTTCGCGAGCACCGCCGGCAGCGCGGCGAGCGCGCCTTCCCCCGCGGGCCGGGGATGCACGACGTTCGGCGTTCCGCGCATCGAGGCGAGCGCGAGCAGCCAGGAGGCGAGCGGCAGCGCCGCCACAGCGCCGAGCGCGGCGCGCCAGCCGGCGAAGCCGAGCACCAGGCCGGATAGCCCGAGGCACAGCGCGTAACCGGCGCTCGAGGCGCCGATCACGAAGCCCATCGCGCGCCCGCGCCGTGCACGCTCGACGTGCTCGTTCACGAGACCTAGCGCCGGCGTGTAGGTGCCGCCCTGCGCGAGCCCGGTGGCGAGGTGCAGCCAGTAGGCGGACCAGAAGCCGTGTGCGAAAAGAACGAATACGATCGGCGCCACCCACGCCGCCGCCCCGGTCACCAGATACGCGCGCCGCGCGCCGAAGTGATCGGCGATGAAACCGACGACGAACAGCGACACGAGGTAGCCGAGGTGGAACGCGGACTGGACCAAGCCTGCTTCGCGCGCCGACAGACCCCAGGCCTGCTGCGTGAGCGGCAGCACCGCCGAGTAGGCGACGAACCAGGTCGCGGCGAGCATCCGGCTCGCGCAGATCGCCGCGAGCCACCTTCCCGATCCGGGCCGTAAGGCCAATCCCCGTGCTCCTTTCTTCTTTCTTTTCCGCGCGAGCGGACTGCGATACCTGAATGATAGCCAGGTTGCCTCGGGCTTATGGGACGGACTCTGGAACGTGCATGCGTCACTTTTTCAATGCGCCTTGCTTCGCTGAGTTACGGCCGTCCGCTCTCTACATTGTCATTGGCCGGCGCGTCGCGCCGGCACGACGAACCGATAGGAGCGAACCATGAGCTTCATCTCAATGAGTCTCGTCGTCGCGCCGGTGTGCGCGGCGCTCTCGCTGGCAAGCGGATACGCCCAAGCGGAGGATCATGCGGCGGGTCACAACGCTAGATCGCATGTCGAGAGCTTCGTGACCGAGAGCATGGGAATCACGGAAGCTAAAGCGGCCATAGCGCGTCCGGCCATCGCCACGACCTCGACACGAGCGGAAGACGAGTTGTCCGCCGCGCGCGCGAACGTGCCAGCGCCCGCGCAGGCGCTGACGGACCCGGAACTGCCCGTGGCCCCGCTCGAGAACTACCGGCTCGAGTTGAACAACTGCTGCGGACCGGATGAAGAGTGAACTGACAGGCTACGCCGCCGTCGGCGCCAGCCGCACCGGGATGCGCCGGGGGCCGAAGGGCTTGCCGTATTTCTGGTAGCGGCCGGCGACCTGCGCGCCGCAGTGCGCGCAGCCGCCGGCCTCGGTCAGATTGTAGGCGCGGATGTCGTACCAGTCGCGCACGACCACGGCCTCGCCGCAGGACGGGCAGTAGGTGGTGCCGCCCTCCTCGTCGTGCACGTTGCCGGTGTAGACGTAGTGCAGGCCTTCGCGCAAGGCGATGTCGCGCGCGCGCGCGAGCGTCGCGGCAGGCGTCGGCGGCACGTCGCGCATCTTCCAGTCGGGATGGAAGGCGGTGAAGTGCAGCGGCACGTCCAGTCCCAGGTTCTGCGCGATCCACTTGCATTCGGCCTCGAGCTCGGCGTCGGAATCGTTCTTGCCGGGGATGAGAAGCGTCGTGATCTCGGTCCAGACGTCCGTCTCCTTGGCGAGGTAGACGAGCGTGTCGAGCACCGGTTGCAGGTGCGCGCCGGTGAGCTTGAAGTAGAAGTCGTCGGTAAACGCCTTTAGGTCGACGTTCGCGGCGTCCATCTTTCCGTAGAACTCGCGCCGCGCGGCGTCGTGCATGTAGCCGGCGGTGACCGCGACGGTCTTCACGCCCTTCGCGTGGCAGGCGTCGGCGACATCCATCGCGTACTCCGCGAAGATCACCGGGTCGTTGTAGGTGAAAGCGACGCTCTTGCAGCCCAGGCGCAGCGCTGCGCCGGCGATCGTCTCGGGCGTGGCCTCGTCCATCAGCCGGTCCATCTCGCGCGACTTGGAGATATCCCAGTTCTGGCAGAACTTGCACGCCAGGTTGCAGCCCGCGGTGCCGAAGGAGAGCACGCTCGAGCCGGGGTAGAACTGGTTGAGCGGCTTCTTCTCGATCGGGTCGACGCAGAAGCCCGACGAGCGCCCGTAGGTGGTGAGCACCATCTCGCCGTCCTGCATCTTCCTCACGAAGCAGGCGCCGCGCTGGCCCTCGTGCAGCTTGCAGTCGCGCGGGCACAGGTCGCACTGGATGCGGCCGTCCTCGAGCGCGTGCCACCAGCGCCCGGGATGCTTCGATTCCGCGATCATGTCACTGCGCCCTGAAGTCCGACTGGCGCCACTTCATCACCTGGTAGCGCCACACCTTGCAGTGGACGAGCCGTGTGTCGGCGGGCAGCCCCGCCTTGCGCTTCAGCTCGTCAATGAAGCGGCGCCGGTCGGGCAGGCTGTCCCACACCTGCGGCAGGAAGGTGCCGCGCCGCGCCCCTTGCTCGAGGATCACGCCGTCCACGCCCGGCCGCAGCTTGACCAGCAGGTCTACTTCGTCGGAGAAGGGCACGCACTCGGGCGACGTGAGCAGCGATACCTCGGCCTCGACGCGCGGCCACTCGTGCGCCGCGATCGGCGCGAAGCGCGGGTCGCGGAACGCGGCGTTCTCGGCGTTCGCGGCGACGTCGACGCCGAGCGGCCGGTGCGCCTGCAGGCTGCCGATGCAGCCGCGCAGCGTGCCATCCATGGTAAGCGTGACGAACGTGGCGCCGGGCTGCGCGAGCCAGGCGGGCCGGTCGAGCCGCGGCGGTTCGGCAGCCTGGCCAAGACGGTGCCCGATCGCGCCGCGCGCGATGCCGACCAGCGTGCGCCCTGCTTCCTCGCGCGACACCGCATCGCCCTCGTACAGCGCGAACGCGGAATAGCCGACCACGCGCTGGCGGTCGCCAGCCGTGTCGCCCGAATTGCACGCGGCGAGCGGCTTGATCGCCAGGCGCTTCGCGCCGGCCACCTGCAGCAGCCCATTCAGCGGCGTCGCGCCGCAGGCCTCCTCGTGGTCGAGGTCGGTGGCGTACGAGGAGATGCGCGCGATGGTGGACGCGTCGATGCGCTTCGCCTCATCGTAGCGGTGATAGTGCGACATGTCGGTGCTGACCACGACGAGCGTCTCGTCTCCGCCCCACAGGCGCTCGATCACCTGGGCCACCTCGGCGACGCTCGCGTGGCCGACCGCGAACGGCACCAGGGAGAACTGTCCCAGCACATGCTGCAGGAACGGCAGCTGGACCTCGAGCGAGTGCTCGAAGGCGTGCGCCGGCGCGCTGGTCACGACCTGCGGCAGACCGGAAAGCGCCGCGAGCGCCTCGCTGTCGATCGGAATACGCCCCAGAGGGGTCTCGAACTCGTCAACCCCCGGCAGCGCCAGGCCGCGCACCGGAACCCGGTGCACCGGGCCGAGCAGGACGACCCGCTTCAGCACGCCGCGCCCGGAGCCAATCTCGGCGTAGGCGCGCGCCGCGATCGGTCCGGAATACACGTAGCCGGCGTGCGGCACGATGAGCGCCTTTGGGAAGCCGAAGCGCAGCGCGTCGCCCTCTGCCGCGGTCATCAGCTCGCCGACCTGGGCGGCGAGCACGCGCGCATCGCCGGGATAGAAGGCGCCTGCGACGGCTGCGGGGCGGACGGTGGCCATATCGAACCAATATTGGGCCGGATGGCCCAACTTCTAGACCCGAGGTGCGTGCCCGTCAAGCCACTCGACGACGCCCTGCAGCGCGCGCGTCACCGACTGGCGCCGGACCTGCTCCCGGTCGCCGGCGAATTGGCGCGTTTCGCTGCGCGCGGTGCCGTCCTTCGACGCCCACGCGAAGCAAACCATGCCGACCGGCTTGGCTAGCGTGCCGCCGCTCGGGCCCGCGACACCTGTGATGGCGAGCGCGAGCGTGCCGCGGCTCGCCGCGAGCGCCCCGAGCGCCATCTCGCGCGCCGTCTCCTCGCTCACCGCACCGTGGCGCTCTAGCGTCTCGCGGCGCACGCCAAGCAACTCCTCCTTCGATACGTTGGAATAGCTCACGAAGCCGCGCTCGAACCACTCCGAGCTCCCCGCGATGGCGGTGACAGACTGCGCGACCCAGCCGCCCGTGCAGGACTCCGCGGTGACCAGCAGCTCGCCCGCCGCCTTGAGCCGGCCGCCGACGAGCACCGCGAGAGTCGTGAGCGCGTCGCTCGCCATGTCAGCCGAAAGCCCTCAGGGCCGCCGCGAGCACGAGCAGGGTGTAGCCCGCGGCGAGAATGTCGTCGAACATGACGCCGAAGCCGCGCTTGTAGCGGCGCTCGAACTGGCGTATCGGCGGGGGCTTGAGGATGTCGAACATCCGGAACAGCACGAAGGCAGCGCCCTGCCACGCGGGCTGCGCCGGCACGACCAGCAGCACGGCGAGGAATGCCACCAGCTCGTCCCACACCATCGCGCCGTGATCGGCCACGCCGAGGTGCCGCCCGGTGACCCCGCAGGCCCACACGCCTAAGGCAAACATCATCGCGACTAGCGCGGCCAAGACGGCGGGCGGATAACTGCCCGCGAGCAGCCACCAGGCGGGAAACGCGAGCAGCGTGCCGAAGGTCCCGGGCGCGACCGGCGCGAGGCCGATGCCGAAGCCGAACGCGACAAAGTGCGCCGGGTGCGAGACGACGAACCCCAGCCGTGGCCGCAGCACCATCATCATGACGCGAAGTGGTCGTAACCGCCGCCGCAGGCCATCGCCGCGCCTCTCGCGTCGAGCAGCACGAGCTTGTCGCCCGGCTGGATCGCCCCGACGCGCGTTAGCGCAATGCCCAGACCCGCGCCGAGCGCCTCGACCTCGGCGCGGCTCGTCTGCGCCGCGGTGAACAGCAGCTCGTAATCGTCGCCGCCGGAGAGCACGCAGTCGCGCTCGAGCCGTTCGTCGCCCAGGCCCGCGAACTCGGGCGCCTTCGGCAGCAACGCATAGTGCACCAGCGCGCCGACCGCCGAACGCTCGAGCACGTGGCGCAGGTCGCCGGCGAAGCCATCCGAAATGTCGATCGCGCTGGTGGCGATGCCGCGCAGGCGCTCGCCGAGCTCGACGCGCGGCTCCGGCTCGTCGAGCCGCTTGCCGGCGGACGCGGCCTGCGCGGCGCCGAGCGCGGCGCGCCCGGCGCGCGCCGCGAGCGCGAGCGCCGCGCCGCCCAGTGCGCCCGACACCCAGATGTCGTCGCCCGGCCGTGCGCCGGCGCGGAACAGCGCCAGCCCGTCGGGCACCTCGCCCAGGATGGTGATCACGATCGCGAGCGGACCGCGCGTCGTGTCGCCTCCGATCAGGTCGACCGCAAAGCGGTCGGCCAGCGCGAAAAGCCCCTGAGTGAAGCCCGCGAGCCAGGTCTCGTCGGCCGCGGGCAGCGCAATCGCAAGCAGCGCCCAGCGCGGTGTGGCGCCCATTGCCGCCATGTCCGAGAGGTTCACCGCGAGCGCCTTGTGACCGAGCGCGCGCGGCTCGGCGCCCGCGGCGAAATGGCGGCCTTCGAGCAGCATGTCCGTCGAGACCGCGAGCTCCATGCCAGGGCCCGGACGCACCAGCGCGGCGTCGTCGCCCACTCCGAGCAACGCGCTGCGAGCAGGGCGGTCGAAATAGCGCGCGATGAGCTCGAACTCGGATGGCATGACCGTGCCAGTGTAGCGCCGGCCGCGTGCGCGCGCGCTCAGGCCGTTTGCTTGGCGCGCGCGACTTCCTCCGGCCGCAAGCTCTCGGCGAGCTTCTCCAGCACGCCGTTCACGAAGCGATGGCCTTCCGTGCCGCCGAAGCTCTTGCCGAGCTCGATCGCCTCGTTGAGCACTACCTTGAACGGGGTCTCCGCCTGCGTCGACAGCTCGTACGCGCCGATGTACAGGATTGCACGCTCGACCGGAGAGAGCTGCGCGAAACTGCGCCCAGCGATGAACGGCGCGAGCATCGCTTCGAGCTCGGCGGCGCGGCTCACGACGCCGCCCACCAGCTCCTGCGCGAAGGCGCGGTCGCTGCGCTCGAAGCCCTCGAGGCCCTTGGCCTGGTCGAGCACCTCGGACGGCGCGCCGCCCGCCAGCTGCCAGGCGTACAGCGCCTGCAGGGCGATCTCGCGCGCACGGCGCCTAGAGCTCTTCATCGCCAGCGCTCCGCGAGTTGCGTGCGCAGGCGCGCCATTTCGATCGCTACGCGCACCGCCTCCGCGCCCTTGTCCGCGCGTGCGAGCGCCTGCGTCTCGTCCTGCGTGGTGAGGATGCCGTTCGCCACCGGCACGCCGAACTCGAGCGCCACGTCGAGCACGCCGCGCGAAGACTCGTTCGCCACGACCTCGAAATGATAGGTCTCGCCGCGGATCACCGCGCCGATCGCGACCAGCGCATCGTAGCGCTCCGACTGCGCCAGCCACTGTAAGGCAAGCGGAATCTCGAGTGCCCCGCCGACGCTCACGCGGGTCACGTCTTCGGCCCGCACGCCGAGGCGCACCAGCTCCGCGTCGGCGCGCTCGAGCAGCTTCGCCACGATCTCCTCGTTGAAGCGGCTGGCCACGATCCCGATGCGCAGCCCCGCACCGTCAAGCGCCGCGGCCATCGTTCAGCCCCCGCGCCGGGGCAGCTCGGCGTAGCCGGTGACCTCGAGCCCGAAGCCCGTCATGCTCGGCATCTTGCGCGGTGCGGCCATGAGCCGCATCTTGCCGACGCCGAGCTCGCGCAGGATCTGCGCGCCGATGCCATAGGTACGCAAGTCCGTGCTGCGCGAATCGCGCCGCGCCGGCCGCGTCTCGGCGCCCGGCGTGCGCAGGCTCGCCTCGAGCGCTTCGTCGTCCTGCGCGCAATTGAGCAGCACGACGACGCCGGCGCTCGCATGCGCGAGCGCCGACAGCGCCTCGGGAATGGTCCAGCTGTGGGTGCCGGGCGCCGTATCGAGCAGGTCGACGAGCGACAGCGGCTCGTGAACGCGCACCAGCGACTCGCGCTCGGCGCGCACCTCGCCGCGCACCAGGGCGAGATGCGTGCCGCCGGTGGGCAGGTCGCGGAAGGCGACCATGCGGAAGCTGCCGTAAGCGGTCTCTATGTCGCGCTCGACGCTGCGCCGCACGAGCGACTCGGTGGCGCTGCGGTACTCGATCAGGTCGGCGATGGTGCCGATCTTCAGCCCGTGCGCGGCGGCGAAGTCGACCAGCTGCGGCAGGCGCGCCATGCTGCCGTCGTCGTGCATCACCTCGCAGATCACGGCCGCGGGCGTGAGGCCGGCGAGTTGCGCGAGATCGCAGCCCGCCTCGGTGTGCCCCGCGCGCACCAGCACGCCGCCGGGCTGCGCAACCACCGGGAAGACGTGCCCCGGCTGCACAATGTCCGCAGGTTTGGCGTCCCTTGCCACCGCTGCGCGGACCGTGCGCGCGCGGTCGTGCGCGGAGATGCCGGTGCTCACCCCTTCGGCGGCCTCGATCGATACGGTGAAGTTGGTGCCCATCGGCGAGCGGTTGTCGCGCACCATCGGCGGCAGGTCGAGCTGCCTGCGGCGCTCCTCCGTAAGCGTCAGGCACACCAGGCCGCGCGCGTGCTTCGCCATGAAGTTGATGGCCTCGGGCGTGACGTGCTCGGCGGCGACGACGAGATCGCCCTCGTTTTCCCGGTCCTCCTCGTCGACCAGGATGACCATGCGCCCGGACCTGATGTCCGCGACGATCTCGGCCGTCGGGCTGATGGCGGTGGTTTCGCGGCGCATGTCGGGATTATAGGGCGGGGCGACAGACAAAAAAGGGGCGCCGGGCGCCCCTTTCACACGCACTGGCAGCGCAGCCGCTCACTCCCCTTGCGCGCCCTCCGCGGCGCCGGTCCTCTCGCGGATGCGCGCCGACTTGCCCGAGCGCGCGCGCAGGTAATAGAGCTTTGCGCGTCGCACCTCGCCCTTCCTCTTCACCTCGACCGAGGCGATCAGCGGCGAGTAGGTCTGGAAGGTGCGCTCGACCCCCTCTCCCGAGGAAATCTTGCGCACGATGAACGAGGAGTTCAGGCCGCGATTCCTCTTGGCGATCACCACGCCCTCGAAGGCCTGCACGCGCTTGCGCTCGCCCTCGACCACGTTGACGTTGACCACCACCGTGTCGCCGGGCGAGAAATCGGGGATGTTCTTGCCAAGCCGCTTGATTTCTTCCTGCTCGATTTGCTGGATCAGGTTCATGATCTCGCTCCGTTAGTCGTTTCGCGCTGGAACTCTTCCAGCAGTCCGCGTTCCTCGTCACTCATCTTGCGCGCCGCGAGCAGCTCCGGCCTTCTCAGCCACGTCCGCCCCAGCGCCTGCTTCAATCTCCAGCGCCGTATCTTCTCGTGGTTGCCCGTGAGAAGCACCTCCGGCACCCTCTCGCCCGCGTACGTCTCCGGGCGCGTGTACTGCGGGCAGTCGAGCAGCCCCTGCACGAAGGACTCCTCGAGTGCCGAATCCTGGCCGCCGAGCGCGCCGGGCAACTGCCGCACCACGGCATCGATCAGCGCCATCGCCGCCAGCTCTCCGCCCGACAGCACGAAGTCGCCGAGCGACAGCTCCTCGTCGACGCACCGCGCGAGCAGCCGCTCGTCGATACCTTCGTAGCGGCCGCACAACAGCGTCAGCGCCCGCTCCCGCGACAGCCCGACCACGCTCCGGTGATCGAGCCGTCGGCCTTGCGGCGAAAGGTAGATCACCCTGCCCTTCGCCTCTCCCTGCGACGCAGCCACCGCGTCGAGGGCCATTTCCAGCGGCTCGGCCAGCATAACCATGCCCGGCCCGCCCCCGTACGGCCGATCGTCGACCGTGCGGTAATTGTCCGTCGTGAAATCGCGCGGATTCCACGTTTGCAGGCGCCACAGCCCCGCTTCCTGCGCACGACGCGTGATGCCGTAATTCGTCACTGCAGCGAACATCTCGGGGAACAGAGTGATTGCGTCGAAGCGGATCACCACTCTGCGCCCCATTCGACCTCGATGCGCCTTCCCTCGAGATCGACCTTCTTCACTACCGCAGGCAGGAACGGCACCAGCCGCGTGCTCCTGTCCCCGGCCAGCTCCATCACGTCGTGCGCCCCGTTGGAGAACAGCCCTTGCACCACGCCCAGCACCGACCCCTGGGCATTCACCACTTCCAGGCCGACCAGGTCGGCCCAGTAATATTGCCCCGCGTCCAGCTCGGGCAGCGCCGAGCGCGGCACCGACACCGTCTTGCCCTTGAGCCGCAGAGCCTGCTCGCGCGTCCCGATGCCCGGGAGCCGGGCAAGCAGCGCGCCCGAGTGCACCTTCGTTTCTTCTACGCCGTAGTCCTCGGCACCGATACGCCATCGCCGGTGCGCCGCCAGCGCTTCGGGCTCGACGCTATAGGGCCTGACCCGAATCCAACCGCGCACGCCGTAGCTGCCGGCGACGCGGCCCATGTCTATCCAGCGCTCAGGCCGCCTTCTTGCCAAACTGCTTGACCAGCCGCGTCACCGTCGGCGAAAGCTTGGCGCCTTTACCCTGCCAATGCTTGATCCGCTCGACGTTCACGCGCAGCGCCTCGCGCCCTTCGGGCGCCTTCGGATCGTAGAAGCCGACGCGCTCGATAAAGCGGCCATCGCGCGCCCGGCGCGAGTCGGCCACCACCATGTGGTAGAAAGGCCGCTTGTTGGCGCCGCCACGCGCCAGTCGAATCACCACCATAGGGAATTCCCGTGAGTTCGCGAAAAGGCGCGGATTATACGGGAATAATCAGTGTCTTGGGAAGCCTCAGCGCATGCCCGGAAGCATGCCCTTCATGCCGCGCATCATGCGCGCGAGGTTGCCGCCCTTCATCATCTTCATCATCTTCTGCATCTGCTCGAACTGATTGAGCAGGCGGTTCACCTCCTGGACCGGCACGCCGGAACCTGCGGCGATGCGCCGCTTGCGAGAGGCCTTGATCAGCTCCGGCCGGGCCCGTTCCTGCGGCGTCATCGAATTGATGATCCCTTCGATGCGCCGCATCTGCTTGCCGTCCTGAAGCTGCGCCGCGTTCACGGATCCCGCGAGCTGTGCCGGCAGCTTGTCCATCAGCGCCGCCAGCCCGCCCATCTTGTTCATCTGCTGGATTTGCGCCTTGAAGTCCTCGAGATCGAAGCCCTTGCCCTTCTTGAGCTTCTCGGCCACGCGCTGCGCCTGCTCGAGATCGACGCCCTTGCGCGCCTCCTCGACCAGCGAAACGATGTCGCCCATGCCGAGGATGCGCGCAGCCATGCGCTCGGGATGGAAGGGCTCCAGCACGCCGAGCTTCTCGCCCACGCCGACGAACTTGATCGGCTTGCCGGTGACCTGGCGCACCGACAGCGCCGCGCCGCCGCGCGCGTCGCCATCGAGCTTGGTCAGGATCACGCCGGTGAGCGCGAGCCGCTCGCTGAACGCCTTGGCGACGTTCACCGCGTCCTGGCCCTGCATCGCATCAACCACGAACAGCGTTTCCGCCGGCGAGAGCAGTGCGTGCAGCTCGGCGATCTCGCGCATCATCGCCTCGTCGATCGCCAGCCGTCCGGCGGTATCCACGAGCAGCACATCGTAGTACCGCGTCCTCGCCTGCTCGAGCGCGCGCCGCGCGATATCGGCGGGCTTCTCGCCCGCAGCGGTGGGCAGGAAATCGACCTCGGCCTGCGCCGCCACCGTCTTAAGCTGCTCGATCGCCGCCGGCCGGTAGACGTCGCAGGAGACCACGAGCGGTTTCTTGCGCTCTTCCTTCAGCAGACGCGCCAGCTTGCCGGTCGTGGTGGTCTTCCCCGAGCCCTGCAGCCCGGCCATGAGGATCACGGCCGGCGGCTGGACTGCAAGCTCGAGACCGACATTCGCCTCGCCCATCAGGCGCGTCAGCTCGCGGTGCACGACGCCGATCAGCGCCTGTCCGGGCGTCAGGCTGCCGATCACGTCCTGGCCGAGCGCCTTCTCGCGCACGGCGGCGATGAAATCCCTGACGACCGGCAGCGCGCAGTCGGCTTCCAGCAACGCAATGCGCACCTCGCGCAGGGCTTCCTGGATGTTGGCTTCGGTGAGGCGCGCTTCGCCGCGTATCGTCTTGACGACGCGAGCGAGGCGCGCAGTCAGATTGTCGAGCACGGAGCGCGGCCTGCGGAAAGGCGGTGATAAACTGAATCGATGGCTTACATTCTACTGCACGCGATAACCAGCGCCATTTACGCGGGCCTCGCGTTGCATTTCTGGCGCACGCGCTGGTCCTCCCGGGCGCACGACGCGCACGCCGCGCCAGGCGGACTGCGCCCCTGGGAGCGCGCGGCGCTTCTGGCTCCCCTGGCGTTGCACGGCTGGCTCCTCTACGCGGACATCGTGCTCCCGATTCAGCCTCGCTTCGGTTTCGCCCACGCACTCTCGGCCATGCTCTGGCTGACGGTGCTGTTCTACTGGCTGGAGAGCTTCTTTTACAACATCGAGGGCATGCAGGCGCCGGCGCTCGCGCTCGCCGCGCTGTGCGCTCCCCTGCCGGCCGTCTTTCCCGGTTACGCCGCCGAGTACGCGGCGACGTTTGAATTCAAGCTCCATCTGCTGCTTGCGATGTTGGCCTACAGCCTGTTCACCATCGCCATCCTGCACGCGCTGCTCATGGCCCTCGTGGAAAGGCGCTTGCATCAGACGACCAAGCTGCGCAGCGCCGGCGGCGCATTCCTCGCCGACGGCGCGACCATGCTGCGTGGGCCGCTTGCCTCGCTGCCACCACTGCTCACCCTCGAGCGCCTGCTGTTTCGGCTCATCGGCGCGGCGTTTGCCCTGCTCACGCTCACGCTCGCCACCGGGATCTTGTTCTCCGAATCGCTGTTCGGTCGGCCCCTCCGGTTCGATCACAAGTCGGTGTTCGCGGTGATCTCCTGGCTGACCTTCGCAGCGCTGCTCGTCGGCCGGCATTTCTACGGCTGGCGCGGCCGCACGGCGCTGCGCTGGACGCTCGCCGGCTTCGTGTTCCTCCTGCTCGCGTACGTCGGCAGCCGGTTCGTGCTGGAGGTCATACTGCACCGCCCCGGTTAGCCGCCTGCGATGGAAGACATTCCGCTATCGAGCGAGGCCATCACCCTCGCTGTGCTGCTGGTGATCTCCGGGTTTTTCTCGATCTCCGAGACCAGCATGATCGCGCTTAATCGCTATCGGCTGCGCCATCTGGTCGCGCAAGGGCACGGAGGAGCGAAGCGCGCGGCGGCACTCCTCAAGCGCACCGACCGCATGCTCGGGGCGATCCTAATCGGCAACAATATCGCCAACGCGGCCGCGGCCACGCTCGCGGGAATCGTCGCGGTGCGCTTGTTCGGCGACAACAAGACCGCTTACGCGGTGAGCACGCTCGCGATTTCGTTCCTGATCATCGTGCTGTCGGAAATCACGCCGAAGGTGATCGGCGCCACCTATCCCGAACGGATCGCCCTGCCGCTCGCATATTTGCTCGGGCCGATCCAGAAGCTCATGCAGCCTGCGATCTGGTTCGTCAACCTCTTTGTCAGGCCCTTTCTGTGGGTCGCGCGCGTGCCCGCCGAGGGCAACGCGGACGTTCCCAAGCTCACCTCCGAGGAAATACGCACCCTGGTGCTCGAATCGTCGCACTTCATGCCCAAGAAGCACGTGTCGATCCTGCTGAACCTGTTCGACCTCGGCAATATCAGGGTGCAGGACATCATGGTGCCGCGGGCGAAGATCGAGTCGGTCTCCCTTAGCGACGACATGCAGACCATCGCGCGCCAGCTCGCGACCAGCTATCACATGCGATTGCCCGTGTTTCGCGACAGCCTGGGCGAGGTGGCAGGGGTGCTGCACCTGCGCAAGGTGCTTGGGCCGCTGCACGCCGGAGCGCTCGACAAGCAGGAGCTGGAACGGCTAATCATCGATCCCTACTTCGTTCCGGCCTCGACCCCGGTGCTCGCGCAGTTGCAGTACTTCCAGGAGAACCGCGAACGTATCGCGCTCGTGGTCGACGAGTACGGGGAGCTGATGGGCCTGGTGACGATGGAAGACATCATCGAGGAGATCATCGGCAAGTTCACCACCACCGTTCCCTCCGCCGCCCCGGCGCTGCGCTGGGAAGACGACGGCACCGCCACCGCCGACGGCGCGCTGCCGGTGCGCGAGGTAAACCGGGCGCTCGGCCTCGCGCTACCGACCGACGGGCCCAAGACGCTCAATGGCCTGATCCTCGAGCACCTGCAGGAGATCCCGGATGCCGACGTCGCGATCAGGATAGCCGGCGTGCCGATGGAAATTGTGCACGCGCAAGGACGCAGCGTGAACACAGTGCGCATTCTTCGGCCGTCGCAGCCAGTCGACAGGAACCAAAGTGAGGTTTTGTGAATCCTGTCGCGCGAGCGTCGTCGGGACGCGCGAAATGCGTCAAAAATCACGTTACGTCATGGGCTTAGAGCCACAACTTGAGGCTTTACAAAAGGCCTTTGGCAGGGCATCATCGGCGGCGGGTGCGGCAGCGCATGACCGGCAGGTGATGCTCCTGCAACAGGCAAGGGACTGACACATGGCGACGGCAGCGGCGGCAGCGAGGGGTCCGAAGGAATTCACCTTCAACTGGGAGGGCAAGGACAAGACCGGCAAGTTGGTGCGCGGCGAGATGCGCGCCACCGGCTCGACGGTCGTGACCGCGACGCTGCGCCGTCAGGGGATCCTGGTACAGAAGATCAAGAAGCAGCGCATGGGCGGTGGCGGCAGGGTCACCGAAAAGGATATTGCGCTGTTCACGCGTCAACTGGCGACCATGATGAAGGCCGGCGTGCCGCTGCTGCAGTCGTTCGACATCGTCGGCAAGGGTGCGGCGAATCGAGCCGTGGCGAAGCTGCTGTTCGAGGTCAAGACCGAGGTGGAAACTGGCTCCGCGCTGGCGCAGGCGTTCAGGAAGTATCCACTGTATTTCGACGCTCTGTTCTGCAACCTGGTGCAGGCCGGTGAGCAGGCGGGGATTCTCGAGACGCTGCTGGACAGGCTGGCGACCTACAAGGAGAAGATCCTCGCCATCAAGTCCAAGATCAAGTCCGCCCTGTTCTATCCGATCGCCATCATCGTAGTCGCGTTCATCATTACGTCGATCATCATGATCTTCGTGATCCCGTCGTTCAAGGAGGTGTTCAAATCCTTCGGGGCTGACCTTCCCGCACCGACGCTGGTCGTGATCGCCATATCGGACTACTTCGTACAGTATTGGTACATCATTTTCGGTGTCGTCTTCGGCGGCGTATACGCATTCTTCTTCGCCTGGAAGCGCTCGGTGTCGGTGCAGATGTTCATGGACCGGTTCATCTTGCGCATCCCGGTGTTCGGCGACCTGGTGCGCAAATCGACAGTCGCGCGCTGGACGCGGACGCTGTCGACCATGTTCGCGGCGGGCGTGCCGCTGGTCGAGGCGCTCGATTCGGTCGGCGGCGCATCGGGCAACTACGTCTACGTAGTCGGCACGAAACAGATCCAGGCAGAGGTTTCGACCGGAACGTCGCTCACCGTGGCCATGCAGAACTCGAACCTGTTTAAGTCCATGGTGGTTCAGATGGTGGCGATCGGCGAGGAAACTGGCTCTCTCGACGCGATGCTGTCGAAGGTGGCCGATTTCTACGAGGCCGAGGTAAACGACGCTGTGGAAGCCCTATCTTCCTTGATGGAGCCGCTCATCATGGTAGTCCTCGGCACTCTGATCGGCGGCATGGTGATCGCCATGTACCTGCCGATCTTCAAACTCGGCCAGGTGGTCTGAGGACGGCCCTTCTCGTCGAGCCGCGGGGCAGCTCCCCCGCGGCTTTTTTGTTCGCGCCAAGCCAATGAACCTTCTGGACGCCCTGCAAATGCCGCAGGTGTTGGTGCCCTCGGCGTTCGTGCTCAGTCTGTGCGTGGGCAGCTTCCTGAACGTCGTGATCCATCGCCTGCCGCGCATGATGGACCGAGAGTGGGTGGCGGGCATCCCCGGGGCGCTCGAGGAATCGAAGGAGACCCGCGACCGTGAACGCGCGGGCCGGCTCGCCGCGCAGGTGCGCGAGGAAATCGCGCACCTGGCAGCGCCGGAGGCGAGGCTAAATCTCATCGTGCCGCGCTCGCGTTGCCCCGCTTGCGGGCACGGCATCACGGCACTCGAGAACGTCCCCCTGCTCAGCTACCTCGCGCTGCGCGGCAAGTGCTCGGCATGCGGCGCGCACATCAGCGTCAAGTATCCGCTGGTCGAACTGCTGGCCGGCGCAGGCGGCGCCTATGCGGCCTCGCGCTTCGGCTTTTCGCTCGCCGCGCTCGGCGCCGCGGTCTTCATCTGGTGCACCATCGCGCTCGCGGTCATCGATCAGGAGACGGGCTTCCTGCCCGATAACCTTACGCTGCCACTCATGTGGACGGGATTGCTGCTCAATCTCGGCGGCACCTACGTGCCGCTCGCGGACTCGGTGATCGGCGCCGCAGCGGGCTACCTGTCCCTCTGGTCGATCTACCAGGGCTACAAGATGCTGTTCCGCAAGGAGGGCATGGGGTACGGCGATTTCAAGATGCACGCGGCGGTCGGCGCGTTCGTCGGCTGGAAGCTGCTTCCACTTGTCGTCCTGCTCTCGTCGGTGGTCGGCCTGTTCTTCGGCGTACTGCAGATGCTCGCTAGCCGGCGCGGGTGGGATTCGAGCTTCCGCTTCCATTTCGGGCCCTACCTCGCGATCGCCGGCGTCGTCGCCCTGTTCTGGGGCGAACCGATCCTGCGCTGGTACCTGCACCGGTTGTGACCTTCGTGGTCGGCCTGACGGGCGGCATCGGCAGCGGCAAGAGCGCCGCGGCCGAGGAGTTCGCCCGCCTTGGCGCGACCATAGTCGACACTGATGCGATCGCGCACGAACTCACCGCGCCTGGCGGCGCCGCGATCGAGGGCATTAGGCAGCTCTTCGGCGACGCCTGCATCGACGCGAGCGGCGCGATGGACCGCCGCAGGATGCGCGCGCTGGTGTTCGACGACGCGGCGGCCAGGAAGCGGCTAGAACGCCTGCTGCACCCGATGATCCGCGAAGAATCGAAACGGCGCATTGCCGCAGCGGCAGGTCCCTACGTCGTGCTCGCCGTGCCTCTGCTCATCGAGTCGCGCGACTATCGCGGGCGCGTCGACCGAGTGTTGGTCGTCGATTGTCCCGAGCAGACCCAGCTCGAGCGCGTAAGGGCCCGCAGCGGCCTGTCCGAGGAAGAGGTGCGCCGCATGATGGCCGCCCAGATTCCGCGCGCGCAGCGGCTCGCGGCCGCCGACGATGTCCTGGACAACAGCGGCTCGCTCGACGACCTGCGCCGGCAGGTGCAGACATTGCATCGCCGCTACCTCGCCATGTCCCGCTGACGCGCTGCGCAGGCCGTAGCGCCCGGAGCGAAGTTGTCATCGACATGCTATTCATTCAAAATTCAAGACGATCCCCGCCGCCGGGGGCGCGCCGCGCGAATCCGTGATCACTTACGAGTATCCGCTCAATGAACGCATCCGGACGCTACTGCGTCTCGAGGATCTTTTCGAGCGGTCACGGCACTTCGTCGCCCGCACCGAGCCGCACGACCACCATGTCGCTCTGCTCACGCTGTTCGAGATCCTCGAGGTCGCGAGCCGCGCGGACCTGAAATCGGACCTCCTGCAGGAGCTCGAGCGCCAAAAGCAGGTGCTGATGTCGTTTCGCAACAATCCGGAGATTTCGGAGGATGCGCTGAGCGGCGTGTTGCGCGACATCGAGCAGGCTTCCGGCGCGCTGTTCGCCATGACCGGCAGGATCGGCCAGTACCTGCGCGAGAACGAGTGGCTCATGTCGATCAAGCAGCGCACCGGCATCCCGGGGGGCGCTTGCGAATTCGACCTGCCCTCCTATCACTATTGGCTCCATCGGCCGGCCGACGAGCGCATCGGACAGCTTGCCGCCTGGACCGGGCCGCTTTATCCGCTGCGCGACGGATCAGCCATCATCCTGCGCATCCTGCGGGAGTCGGGAAAACCGCAGAACGTCGTCGCTGCGGGCGGGATGTATCAGCAGATGCTCGGCGGCAAGACCGCGCAGATGCTGCGCGTGAGATTGGATCAGGAAAGCCCCTGCGTTCCCGAAATGAGTGCCAACAAGTACGTCCTCAATATCCGCTTCCTCGCGCAGGACAGCGACGATTCCAGAACCAAGACCGCGGACTGGGACGTGCCCTTCGAGCTGACCTTCTGCAACCTCTAGGATCCGCGACGCGCACGGTGCCCTGCCCGCGCTGCGGCGAGCCGGCCGCGCTCGGCCCGGAGAACAAGTGGCGCCCATTTTGCTGCGAACGCTGCAAGCTCATCGACCTGGGCAGCTGGGCCGCGGAGGACTACCGCATCGCTGAGCCCGCGGCGCCCAAGGAACCGGACGACACTTCCGGCGAATAGTCAGCGCCAGCTGCCGGAGATCATCGCGACCCCGTGCGCGCCGGCGCGCCAGGCGTCTTCGATGTCGGCGAACCGCAATCCACCGATGGCGTAGATGGGCAGGCTGGCGCCGCGCGCGAGCTCGGCGAAACGCTGCCAACCCATCGGCGCGGCTTGCGGATGCGAGGCGGTGGGTTTGACCGGTCCCAGCACCGCGAAGTCGAATTCGAGCGCCATTGCGTGGTCGAGCTCGGCGGCATCGTGGCAGGAGGCTGCCGCCATGATGCCGCGCGGGCGGGCCGTGAGCGTCATCAGCTGACGCGCCGTGAAGTGCACGCCGTCCGCGCCGAGGGCGCGCGCGAGCGAGAGATCCGAGTTGACCAACACGCGGGCACCGTATCGCCGCGCGAGCGCGAGCGCATCGCACGCGAAGCGCGAACGTTCATCCGGCGCCATGTCCCTGTCGCGCAACTGCACCAGGCGCAGTCCGCCGGCAAGCCTGCGCTCGAGCGCTGCAAGCATTGCTTCGCCGCCGAGTCCAAGGGCATCGGTCACTGCGTACTCGTGCGGCATTGCCAGCGCCGCGAGCACAGGTGCGTTAGCCTGCAGCATCGGCTCGGCGATCGGCGTGTCGAATCTCTGCCAGCGAATTTGCTGCCGCTCGCGAGCGTGAGGCTCGCCGGACCAGCCGAGCACGCGGAAGAAGCTGAGTCGCACCGTCGCGTGCGGATACGCGAAGACGCGCGTGATCCACGGATACACGCGCTGCGCTTCGATGCCGAGTTCCTCGTGCAGCTCACGCGCGAGCGCGGTCTCGGCAGCCTCGCCCGGCTCGATCTTGCCTCCCGGAAATTCCCAGTAGCCCGCGTAGACCTTCCCCTCGGGACGCCGCGCAAGCAGAAAGCTGCCATCGCCCCGTTGCAGGACGGCCGCCGCGACTTCGAGCACCGGGCCTAACGCCTCTTGCGCGCGCCGGCGGCGGCGTGCTTGCCGGCCCAATCCCTCGCGAACTGGTAGGCCACACGGCCGCTGCGCGAGCCGCGCAGCAATGCCCACTGCAATGCCTCTTCGCGCGCCGCGTCGACCTCTCGCGCGGAGCAGCCGAAGGTCTTCAGCCAGTGCGCCACGATGTGCAGGTACTCGTCCTGGTCGAAGGGATAGAAGGACACCCACAGCCCGAAGCGCTCGGACAGCGAGATCTTCTCCTCCACGGTTTCGCCGGGATGGATCTCGTCGCCGATGTACCGGGTCTCGAGATTCTCCTGCATGTATTCCGGCATGAGATGGCGGCGGTTGGACGTGGCGTAGATGAGCAGGTTCTCGGACGCAGTCGAGATCGACCCGTCGAGCGCCACCTTGAGCGCGATGTAGCCGGGGTCGGCAGCTTCGAACGACAGGTCGTCGCAGAACAGCAGGAACCGCTCCTTGCGTCCTACCACCAGGTCGGTAATCGCCGGGAGGTCCATTAGGTCGCGCTTCTCGACTTCGATCAGACGCAAGCCCTGGTCGCTGTACTTGTTCAGCAGACCCTTGACGATCGAGGACTTGCCCGTGCCGCGCGCGCCGGTGAGGAGCACGTTGTTGGCGGGTCGGCCCTGAAGGAATTGGCGTGTGTTCTGCTCCACCCGCGCGATCTGCGCGTCGATGCCCTGCAGGTCTGACACCCGGATGCGATGCACGTGCCCGACGGGTTGCAGCCAGCCGCGCGCGCTCAGCGCCGCCCCCTTGCGCCAGCGGAAAGCGACGCTCGCGCCCCAGTCGGTCGCCGGCGGCGGTGGCGGGACCAGCGCCTCGAGCTTTGCCACCAGCGCCTCCGCTCGTGCGATCAGCTTGTCGGTGTCGTTACTCATGCGCGGCATTCAGGTGCGGTACTCGGCATTGATCTTCACATATTCGAATGAAAGATCACAGGTCCACAGCGTGGCCTGCGCGCTGCCACGGTCGAGGCGCACGCGTACGGTGAATTCCGGCTTGGCGAGCACCGCAGCCCCCTGCTCCTCGCGATACGCCGGATGTCGCCCGCCCTTGATCGCCACGAGCACCTCGTCCAGGTACAGGTCCACCCGCGAGACGTCCAGGTCGTCGATTCCCGCGTTGCCGATCGCAGCGAGAATACGGCCGAGGTTGGGGTCCGAGGCGAAGAACGCCGTCTTGACCAGCGGAGAGTGCGCGATGGCGTAGCCCGCGCGCCGGCATTCCTCCGGCGAGCGTCCTCCTTCCACGCGGATGGTGACGAACTTCGTCGCGCCCTCGCCGTCGCGCACGATCGCCTGTGCGAGCAGCGACGCGACCTCTTCGACCGCGCCGCCCAGTGCCGCAAGGTCGGCGCGCGAACTCGCCGCAGCGCCGGATGCACCGCTCGCAACCAGCATGAACGAGTCGTTCGTGGAAGTGTCGCCATCGACCGTGATGCAGTTGAACGATCGCCCCGCCGTGCGCACGAGCATTTCATCGAGATCAGCCTGCGCGACCTTCGCGTCGGTGGCGATGAACGCGAGCATGGTCGCCATGTCGGGACGGATCATTCCCGCGCCCTTCGCGATCCCTGTGATCGTCACCTCGCGTCCACCGAGCCGCAGGCGACGCGAGACCGCCTTTGGCACCGTATCGGTCGTCATGATGGCCTGCGCCGCCGCATGCCAGTTGTCGGCGCGCAGGTCCGCGAGTGCCGCTGGAAGCCCCGCCAGGACGCGCTCTACCGGAAGCGGCTCCATGATGACGCCGGTGGAAAATGGCAGCACCTGCTCTACAGCGCAGCCGAGCGCACGCGAAGCGCCCCGGCACACCGCGAGAGCGCGATCGAGCCCGTCTTCTCCCGTTCCGGCATTCGCGTTACCCGTGTTGACCACCAGCGCGCGCACCTCAGGTGCCGCAGCCAGGTGACGCCTGGCGAGGATCACTGGCGCCGCGCACAAGCGATTGCGCGTGAAAACCCCGACCGCAGCGGCGCCGGCGCACAGTCGCATCACCAGCAGATCGCGTCTTCCCTGCTTGCGGATGCCGGCCATCGCGACGCCGAGCTCGACGCCCGCGACGGGATGCAGCGACGCAGGATCGGGCGGCGCCAGATTGACGGCCATGGGATGTCAGGCCAGCTTGCCGTGACAATGCTTGTATTTTTTGCCCGACCCGCATGGGCAAGGGTCGTTGCGTCCCACCTTCTGAGTCGGGCGGACAACTGGCTGCGGCTTCTTGGCCCCCGCCGCCGCGATCTCCTCGTCCGCAGACGGGGCGGTTCCCTCTGGGCTGCCCGGGAAGTCAGCATGCTGCATGCGCACGTTTTCGACGTGCGGCGTGTCGTCCACTCGCTCGAGCGCTTCGCTGGTCCGGATCTCGACGCTGCACAAGGTCTTCGTCACCTCGAGCTTCACCGACTCGAGCATGGCGCCGAACAGCTCGAAGGCCTCGCGCTTGTACTCTTGCTTGGGGTTCTTCTGCGCGTAACCGCGCAGATGGATCCCCTGGCGCAGATGATCGAGCGCCGCCAGGTGCTCGCGCCAGTGGGCGTCGAGGATCTGCAGCATCACATAGCGCTCGTACTGGTGAAACGAGGTCTCCGCGCCCTGAGGAATCTTTGCGAGGTACGCTTCCCGCCCCTTTTCGACGATCCGCTCGAGCAGCGTCTCCTCGTGCAGGTCCGGATCTTGCTCCAGCCAGGCTTTGACGGGCAGTTCGACGCCGAGCTCGGACTTGAGGGCGCCTTCAAGGCCGGGAATGTCCCATTGCTCCTCGACGCTCTCCTCCGGAACATGGACGCGGAACATGTCCTGCAGCACGCCGGAGCGTAGCTCGGAAATGCGCTCCGAGACGTCCTGCGATTCGAGCAGCTCGTTGCGCAAGGCGTAGATCGTCTTGCGCTGCTCGTTGGCGACGTCGTCGTACTCGAGCAGCTGCTTGCGGATGTCGAAATTTCGCGCCTCCACCTTGGTCTGCGCCGACTCGATCGAGCGCGTCACCATCGAGTGCTCGATCGCCTCGCCTTCCGGCATCTTGAGCATCACCATGATGCGGTTGATGCGCTCGCCGGCGAAGATCTTGAGCAGCGGATCCTCGAGCGAGAGGAAAAAGCGCGACGACCCGGGGTCGCCCTGTCGGCCCGAGCGGCCGCGCAACTGGTTGTCGATGCGGCGCGACTCGTGGCGCTCGGTGCCGATGATGTGCAAGCCGCCTGCGCCGATCACCTGGTCGTGCAGCTGCTGCCATTCCGCACGCAGCTTCTCGACCCGACCCCCCTTTTCTTCGGGGGGGATCGACGCATCGGCCTCGATCAGCTCGCACTGCTTCTCGACATTTCCGCCGAGCACGATGTCGGTGCCGCGTCCGGCCATGTTGGTCGCGATGGTGACCATCTTCGGGCGACCCGCCTGCGCGACGATCTCCGCCTCGCGCGCATGCTGCTTGGCGTTCAGAACCTGGTGGGGCAGCCTGTCCTTGTTGAGCAGGGACGACAGCAGCTCGGAGTTCTCGATCGAGGTGGTGCCTACGAGAACCGGCTGGCCGCGCTGATGGCAGTCCCGGATGTCGTCGATGATGGCGTGGTACTTCTCCTTGGCCGTGCGGTAGACCAGATCGAGCCGATCGGCGCGGATCATCGGCTTGTGCGTAGGCACGACCACGGTCTCGAGACCATAGATCTCCTGGAATTCGAATGCCTCGGTATCCGCAGTACCCGTCATTCCCGCCAGCTTCTTGTACAGGCGGAAGTAGTTCTGGAAAGTGATCGATGCGAGCGTTTGGTTCTCGTTCTGTATCGAGACCTTCTCTTTCGCCTCGACTGCCTGATGCAGGCCGTCGGACCAGCGCCGCCCCACCATCAGGCGGCCGGTGAACTCGTCGACGATGATGACCTCGCCGTCTTGCACAACGTAGTGCTGGTCGCGGTGGAACAGATGGTGCGCGCGCAACGCCGCGTAGAGATGGTGCACCAGGTTGATGTATGCCGGCTCGTAGAGGCTCGCGCCCTGCGGCAGCATGCCCACGCGCACCAGAATCTCCTCGGCCTTGGCGTGCCCGGCCTCGGACAGCAGGATCTGGTGGTTCTTCTGGTCCACCCAGAAGTCGCCGGGGCCGTTCTCCTCCTTCTGCGGCGTGAGCAGCGGCGCCACGTCGTTCATCCGGTAGTAAAGCTCGGTGCGGTCCTCCGCCTGCCCGGAAATGATGAGCGGCGTGCGCGCCTCGTCGATTAGGATTGAGTCGACCTCGTCGACGATGGCGTAGTACAGCCCCCTCTGGAAGCGCTCCTCGAGGTGCATCGCCATGTTGTCGCGCAGGTAATCGAAGCCGAACTCGTTGTTGGTGCCGTAGGTGATGTCGGTCCGGTACGCGGCGCGCTTGGCGTCAGGCTCCATCTGCGGAATGTTCACCCCGACCGTAAGCCCGAGGAAACCGTAGAGCTTGCCCATCCAGGCCGCGTCACGCTGCGCGAGGTAGTCGTTCACCGTGACGATATGCACGCCCCTGCCCGCGAGCGCGTTCAGATATGCGGGCAGAGTCGCGACCAGCGTCTTGCCCTCGCCCGTGCGCATCTCGGAAATCTTGCCGTAGTGCAGCACCATTCCGCCCAGCAGCTGAACGTCGAAGTGCCGCATGCGCAGCGTGCGCTTGCCGGCCTCGCGTACGACCGCGAATGCCTCGGGCAGCAGCTCCTCCAGCGCTGCGCGCTCCACCTCGGTCTTTGCGTCCTGCGCAGCCGAAGCAACCTTGTCGGCGACACGCCGCCGAAACTCGTCCGTCTTGGCGCGCAGGGCCGCATCGTCCAGCTTCGAGATTTCCGGCTCGAGAGCGTTGATGCGGGCGACCGCGCGGGAATACTGCTTGAGCAGCCTCTCGTTGCGGCTGCCGAAGATCTTGGTAAGTACGTTCGCCATGATGGAGAATGCGGCCCGAACCGCAGGCTACGCGGACGGGAGGCCGCGAGGGCCGGAGACGGCCCCGCCGAGGTCCAGCGGAAATCAAAAGTTTATCACGGCCGCCGCAGCGGCCGCCGCGCGGCTAGTCGCGCGCCAAAGAGGTGGTGTGGCGCCGCTTCGAGTCGGGCAGCGTCGGATCGCTGGCCGCCAAGAAGCGGTCAGGATTGACCGCCACGCCCTTGTAGCGCACCTCGAAATGCAGGTGCGGGCCGGTCGCGCGCCCGGTGGCGCCGCTCAGCCCGAGCTCGCGCCCGCGCAACACGATGTCGCCCTTCTTCACGAGAATCTTCGACATGTGGGCATAGCGCGTCGACAGACCATTGCCGTGGTCGATCTCGACGAGGTTGCCGTATTGCGGATGCGGGCCGGCGAACGTCACGACGCCGCCTGCCGCCGCTTCCACGGGCGTACCGGAATCGACCTCAAAGTCGATCCCCTCGTGCATCGCAAGCTGCCCCGTAAACGGGTCGATCCGTTTGCCGAAGCCCGAGCCGCGCGGCGCATGCACCGGAAGCATTGTCGGCATCGATTTGCGGCGCACCGCGAGATCGCGCAACTCCGAGTCGAGCACGCTGTACAGATCGGAGCGCGTGTCCATCTGCCTGGACAGCGCACTGAGCCGCTCCTCGAGGTCGCCCATCGACAGATCCTGCGGCGGCATGGTCGACACCGCCCCGCCGAGGCCGAGCGGTCCACTGGCGCGAAAATCTGACGGCCGCAGCCCTCCTAGCGTGGAGAGGCGCTCGCCTAGCGCGTCCAGGCGCGTGAGCTGCGCCTGCAACTCGCCCAGCTTTACCGCCATCGCATTCAGATTCTGCTGGACGAATTCGCGCGACTTGGCGCTTTCGGCGCGCTGAGCTGCCAGCACGACCTGCTCGACGAATGGCACCCGGGTCTCCGCCGAATAGCGCAACGTCATCCAGTACAGTGCGGCCGTCAGCCCGAGGACCATCGCGAGCGCCAGCCCCATGTACGCGACGAGCTGCGGCGCGGACAGCGAGATGGTTCTCGCCTTTGCCAGCCGGCCCGGGATGACGATAATCTGCAAGTCTGCCCCCTGCGATCCTCTGTGCCCGTGCACCTTCCCAAAATCGACCGCGTGCTGTCCGCCGACGGCGAGATACAGCCGGTCCTCGAAAAAGCCCGCGAAATCCGCGAGCTTTCCAGACTATGCAACGAGTTCCTGCCGCCGGAACTCGGGCCGCTGGTGCAAGCCGCCAATCTTAAGGACGGCAAGCTGGTGCTGCTGGCCGCGAATCCGGCAACCGCCGCCAAGCTCAGGCTGTTAGCCGAGAGTCTTGGAGTTTTTCTCGCAAAAGAACGCCCAAAGGTTAGTGGAGTTTCAATTCGCGTGCAACCAAATGCATCACGGCACTCGGATGTTGCGGCGCGAAAGAGTGTGCGTTTTTCCGCGTCGAACCTGGCGGACCTAGAGGCGCTGCACGCGCGTCTGGCTGATTCGCCCGCGCGCAGCGCGCTGGGCATGCTGCTCGAGCACCACGCGAGCATGCCCGCTAAATCACCACCAACAGACGCTCGAAAAAAAACAACAGCAGAACCACGACGATCACGAAAAGCGCGTACCTGAACAGCCACCAGGCGAAACGCAGGTATTTGCGGTCGCCTGTGACCATGTAGAGCAGCACCGCAACGGATAGACCGATCGCCGCAAGCAGTCCGAGCAGGCGGACCAGCAGCACGCTACCAGGCGGGCTGCTGCACCAAGCCGGCGACGCCTGCCGGCGCTTCCTCGCTCCGCTCGAAGATCACCGTGTCCCAGGCCGATGCGTCGGCGAGCAGTTGATGCAGCAGCCGGTTGTTCAACCCGTGACCCGATTTGTGCGCGCTGAAGGCACCCAGGAGAGGCTTCCCGAGCAGGTAGATGTCGCCGATCGCATCCAGCACCTTGTGGCGGATGAACTCGTCGGCGAAACGCAACCCCTCGGCGTTCAGCACCCGGTATTCGTCTAGCACCACCGCGTTGTCGAGCCCGCCGCCCAGCGCGAGGCCGGACTCGCGCAGCGCCTCGACTTCGTGCATGAAGCCGAAGGTGCGCGCGCGCGCGATCTCCTTGAGGTACGAGGTTTCGGCGAAGTCCACCGTCACCGACTGGCTGCTGCGATCGATCACGGGGTGATTGAAGACAATTGAGAACGACAGCCTGAAGCCGGCGTACGGCTCGAGGCGCGCCCATTTGTCGCCGTCTGCGACCTCGACGTGCTTCTTCACGCGCAGGAAGCGCTTCGGCGCCGACTGCTCCTGCAGCCCCGCCTGCTGCACCAGCAGCACGAAAGGCGCGGCGCTGCCGTCCATGATCGGCACCTCGGGGCCGTCAAGATCGACGAAGACATTGTCTACGCCGAGCCCGGAGAGCGCCGACATGAGGTGCTCGACCGTATACACCTTCGCTTCGCCCTTGACCAGGCATGACGACAAGCGCGTCTCGCCGACGAGGTCGGCGCGCGCAGGAATGTCGACGGGGGACGCAAGGTCCACGCGGCGGAACACGACGCCGGTATCGATACCAGCCGGCCGCAGGCTGATGCTGACCTTCTGTCCGGTGTGAAGCCCGACGCCGGTGGCGCGGACGATGGATTTCAGAGTGCGCTGCTTGAGCATCGGCAAGTGACTGACCAGCCTGCGAATTGTAACAGACCGAGCGCGGCCGGAGCACCCGCAAGGAGGATTGTCGGCGCTCCGGCCACTGGGGCCTCAGTCCGCCTGCTTGCGCAGGAACGCAGGGATGTCGTATTTGTCGACGCCGCTTTGCTGGAGCGCCTCGACGGTCGAGGCACGGTTGCGCCGGATGACCGCCGGAACCGCGTCCAATTGGTTGTAGTCGACCGCCTGCGAGACCGGCTGATTATCGGTGCCGGTCTTCTGCGTCACCACCAGCTGCGGTTTGGGCTGGCGCGCCGCCACCGGAGCGCCGAGCCCGGTCGCCACGACGGTGACGCGCAGCTCATCACCCACTTCCTCGTCGTAGACCGCGCCGAAGATGATGGTCGCGTCCTCGGCCGCGAAGCTGCGTACAGTGTTCATCACCGCCTTGACCTCGCCGTGCTTGAGGCTCGCCCGGGTGGCGGTGATGTTGACCAGCACGCCGCGTGCGCCGGCGAGCGTGACGCCCTCGAGCAGCGGGCTTGCGATCGCCTGCTCCGCGGCGATGCGGGCGCGGTCGATGCCGCTCGCTTTGGAGGAACCCATCATCGCCATGCCCTGCTCGGACATCACGGTGCGCACATCCTGGAAGTCCACGTTTATGAGTCCCGGGCAGTTGATGATCTCGGCGATGCCTGCGACCGCGTTGTTCAGCACGTCGTCGGCCGCCCTGAACGCCTCGTCCATCGTGACGTCCTCGCCCAGCACCTCCTCGAGCTTGTCGTTCAGAATCACGATGAGCGAATCGACGTGCTGCGAGAGCTCCTCGATGCCCTTCTCCGCAAGCCGCATGCGCTTGGTGCCCTCGAATCCGAATGGCTTAGTCACCACGGCGACCGTTAGCACGTTCAGCGAGCGCGCCACCTCGGCGATCACGGGTGCCGCTCCGGTTCCCGTGCCGCCGCCCATTCCCGCAGTGATGAACACCATGTGCGCGCCGGCAAGCGATTCCTCGAGCCGCTCGCGCTCGGTGAGCGCCGCCGCACGCGCCTCGTCCGGCTTCGCCCCCGCGCCGAGCCCGCTTGTGCCGAGCTGGACCTGATGGCGCGCGCTGTTGCGCGCCAGCACCTGGGCGTCGGTGTTGACGGCGATGAACTCGACGCCCTCGACGCCCTGCTCGATCATGTGGTTGACGGCGTTGCCTCCGGCGCCGCCAACGCCGACCACCTTGATGATCGGTCCTGCTGCTTGGCTGTCTACGATTTCGAACATGTGTTTCCTCCTTGCTGTTAGATGATGCTCAGGCGATGAATCAGAAATTGCGTTGGAACCACTCGCGCATGCGGGTGAGCACGGCGCGTACCGAACCTGTTTGCCGCGACAGCTGGCCCTGCTGGACCTGCGAGGCGCCCTCCAACAACAGTCCCACTGCGGTCGCGTAGCGAGGATTGCGCACGACATCGGCGAGTCCGCCGGTGTAGCGCGGCACGCCGAGGCGCACCGGCATGTGGAAGATCTCTTCCCCCAGTTCGACCATGCCGCGCATCACTGCGCTGCCGCCGGTCAGCACCAGGCCGGAAGACAGCAGCTCCTCGAAGCCCGACTCGCGCAGCACCTGCTGCACGAGGGAAAAGAGCTCCTCGACGCGCGGCTCGATCACCTCCGCGAGCGTCTGGCGTGACATGACGCGCGGGCCGCGGTCGCCGATCCCCGGCACCTCGATCATCTCGTTCGGGTCGGCGAGTTGGCGCAGCGCGACGCCGTGGCGGATCTTGATGTTCTCGGCTTCGGCGGTCGGCGTCCTGAGCGCCATCGCGATGTCGTTCGTGATCTGGTCGCCGGCGATCGGGATCACCGCGGTGTGGCGAATGGCGCCGTTGGTGAATATCGCGATGTCAGTCGTGCCGCCGCCGATGTCGATTAGGCATACGCCCAGGTCGGTCTCGTCCTCCTGCAGCGCCGCGCGCGAGGATGCAAGCGGCTGCAGGATGAGATCGTTCACCTCCAGACCGCAGCGCCGCACGCACTTGACGATGTTCTGCGCCGCGGATACGGCGCCGGTGACGATGTGCACCTTCACCTCGAGGCGCACTCCCGACATGCCGATCGGCTCGCGCACATCCTCCTGTCCGTCGATGATGAATTCCTGGCGCAGGACGTGCAGGATCTGCTGATCGGTCGGGATGTTTACCGCCTTGGCGGTCTCGAGCACTCGGCTCACGTCGAGCGCGCTCACTTCGCGGTCCTTGATGGCCACCATGCCGGTCGAGTTGAAGCTGCGGATGTGGCTGCCGGCGATACCGGTGAAGGCCGATGCGATCTTGCAATCCGCCATCAGCTCCGCCTCCTCGAGGGCGCGCTGCACCGCGTTCACGGTCGCCTCGATGTTGACGACGACGCCCTTCTTCAGGCCCTTCGAATCGTGACTGCCCATGCCCAGGATCTCGAGCGCGCCGTCCGGCCGCAGCTCGGCCACCAGCGCAACCACCTTCGAGGTGCCTATATCCAGTCCGACGATCAGATCCTTGCTTTCCCTCGCCATTTCCCTCAGCCCTTGGAGCCGGCCTCGCGCAGGGCGAAGCCGTTCGGATAACGCAGGTCAACGTAGGCGAACCGCTGGGACGTCTTGCCCAGCGTCTCGGCGTACACCGCGACGAAGCGCGCGAGCCGCGCCTCCGCCGGGTGGTCCGCCGTGTCGCGCCCGAGCGCGACCTGCAAACCATCGTCCAGCCACAGCCGCCAGGCGTAGCGCGGCGTCAGCTCGACACGCACCGGTTTCTTGCCGAGCGGCGCCACCAGCGCGGCGAAGCTGCGGAAGCGCTGCGTGACCAGGGCTTCCGTGCCGTCCGGCCCGATGAGGAAGGGCAACGGTGCGTTGCTCCGCGCGGCGAAGCGCTCGCCGTCGCCGTCGACCAGGGCGTCGGAGCCCCAGTGCGCGAGCGGCACGTGCTCCTCCAGGCGGACTTCGAGCCGGTCTGGCCACAGGCGGCGCACGCTCACGCTACGCACCCAGGGCAGCCGCTGCAGGGCATCCCGCAGCTCTCCCAGATCCACCGCGAAGAAATTGCCGCCGACGTGGCCACGCGCCGCCTGTGCGATCTGCTCGGATGTGGTGTGCGACAGCTGGCCCCGCACCGTGATCTCGTGCACCGGGAACAGGCGCGAGCGCAACAGCAATTGCGCCGCAGCGAAGCCGAGCAGCAGCAGCGCGATCCCGGTCAGGATCCCGGCCACCGAGTTGAGCAAGCGCGGGTTATCCCACATGCGCGAGCTCCAGGATGCGCAGGCACAGGTCCTCGTAGGACAGTCCCACGGCGCGCGCGGCCATCGGCACGAGCGAGTGGTCCGTCATCCCCGGCGCGGTGTTCACCTCCAGCAGGTGCGGCGCCCCCGAACGATCGAGCATCAGATCGACGCGTCCCCAGCCGCTGCAACCGAGGACGCGGAATGCCCGCAGGCAAAGCGCTTGGATTTCTCGCTCGCGCGCCGGCGGCAGACCGCAAGGAATGATGTAGCGGGTGTCGTCCGCGACGTACTTCGCGTGGTAGTCGTAGAAATCCCGTGGCGTCTCGAGCTTGATGATGGGCAGCACCTCGTCGCCGAGGATTGCGACCGTGAGCTCCGTGCCTTCGATGAATTTCTCGGCCATCACCGCTCTGTCGTAGTTGGCCGCGAGCGCGAAGGCCTCGTCCAGCGCCGCGGCTTCGCGCACCTTGCTCATGCCGAGCGAAGAACCCTCCGAGATCGGCTTCACCATGAGGGGCAGGCCGAGGCGCGCGGCCACCGCGCGCATGTCCGCGTGCGCGTCGAGCAGCTCGTGCGGAGGGGTCGGCAGGCCGCTTGCCTGCCACAGCAGCTTGGTGCGCAGCTTGTCCATGGCGAGCGCCGAGCCGAGCACGCCGCTGCCCGTGTACGGGATGTTCAGCCACTCGAGCACGCCCTGTACCGTGCCGTCCTCGCCGAAGCGGCCGTGCAGTGCGATGAAGACGCGCGCGAATCGTCCCGCGACCAGCTCGCCGATACCCCGCTCCGCCGGATCGAAGGCATGCGCCTCGACGCCACGCGCGCGCAGCGCGTTCAGGACCATGGCGCCGCTCCTGAGCGACACCTCGCGCTCCGCGGATCTGCCGCCCAGCAGTACGGCGACCTTGCCGAAATCGCGCGCGCTCAAGGGTCCCCCACGATGCGCACTTCGGGGCGCAGCTCGACGCCGGTCCTCTCGAACACCGCGCGGCGCACCGTGTCGATCAGCCATTCGATGTCGGAGGCGCGCGCCGCGCCCTGCGGATTGACGATGAAATTGGCGTGCTTTTCCGAAACGCGCGCCCCGCCCCGCGCCAGCCCCTTCAGGGCGCAGGACTCGATCAGGCGAGCGGCGTGATCGCCGATTGGGTTGCGGAATACACTGCCCGCGTTGGGCAGCGACAGGGGTTGCGACGCGACGCGCCGCCCCAGGAAATCCCTGATCTTCGCGCGCGAGGCCGCTCCGTCGCCGTCGGGCAGCTTGAAGTAGGCCGAGACGAACCACTCGTCGGCGCCGATGCGCCCTCCTTCCTTGAGCTCGCAATGACGGTACGAGATCTCGAATTCGGACCTTTCGCGGCTATGCAGCTCGCCGCGCCGGTCGATGGTCAGCGCGCGATCCACGATGTCCCAGGTCTCGCCGCCGTAGCAGCCGGCGTTCATGGCGAGCGCGCCGCCCACGCTGCCCGGCACCCCGGCGAGGAACTCCGCGCCCGCGAGATTGTTCAGCGCAGCGAAGCGCGCCACCTTCGGACTCGCGACGCCGGCCTCGGCGTACACGCGTCCGAGCAGCAGCTCCGGGCGCCTCGCCGCCGCGTGCGTCAGCACCACGGTGCCCCGGTAGCCGCCGTCGCGCACCAGCAGGTTCGACCCAAGGCCGACGAACAGCAGCGGCTCGCTCGGCGGCAGCTGGCGCAGGAAGGACGCGAGATCCTCCAGGTCGGCCGGCAGGTATACGCGCGCCGCCGCGCCGCCAGTTCGCCAGCTGGTATGCCGCGCCATCGGCTCGTCCAGCTTCAGCACGCCGCGCAGCCCCTGCAACGCCTTGGCCTCAGACATGTTCATGCGCCCACGCCTCATGTTTCCGGGGCCGCGAGCTGCGCCGGCACGCCGCCGACCGAGCCCGCCCCCATGGTGACCACCACGTCGCCGTCGCGCGCCACGCGTCGTATCGCATCCGCCATCTGCGCGATCTCCTCGACGAAAATCGGCTCGACCTTGCCCGCCACCCGCACCGCGCGCGCGAGCGACCTACCATCGGCGGCGACGATCGGCGCCTCGCCCGCGGGATAAACCTCGGCGAGCAGCAGCGCGTCGGCAGTGGAGAGCACACGCACGAAATCCTCGAACAGGTCGCGCGTGCGCGTGTAGCGGTGCGGCTGGAAGGCGAGCACAATGCGCCGCCCCGGGAAAGCGCCGCGCGCGGCCTCCAGCGTGGCGATCATTTCCGCGGGGTGATGGCCGTAGTCGTCGATCAGCGTGAAGCGTCCACCGCCCTGCAAGGGAATTTCGCCGCAGCGCTGGAAGCGCCGCCCGACGCCGCGGAACTCCTCGAGCGCCTTGAGGATCGCGCGGTCCGGAATTGCCAGCTCGCCCGCCACGGCGATCGCGGCGAGCGCGTTCTGCACGTTGTGCCGGCCCGGCAGGTTGAGCTTCACCTCAAGCGGCGCGCCTTGCTCGCGCACCGCCCGGAAGCGCATCGCGCCGCCGGCGTGCTCGATGCGCTCGGCGCGCACCGCCGCGTCTGCCGCGAAGCCGTACGTCAGCACCGGCTTGGAGACGAACGGCAGGATCTCGCGCACGTGGGCGTCGTCGATGCACAGCACCGCGCTGCCGTAGAAGGGCAGGTTCTGCAGGAATTGCACGAACGCCTGCTTGAGCCGCGCGAAGTCGTGCTGGTAGGTGTCCATGTGGTCGGCGTCGATATTGGTCACCACCGCGATCACCGGCTGCAGGTGCAGGAACGAGGCATCCGACTCGTCCGCCTCGACGACGATGAACTCGCCCGAGCCGAGGCGTGCGTTGGAGCCCGCGGCGTTCAGTCGCCCGCCGATGACGAAGGTCGGATCGAGGCCGCCTTCGGCCAGCACGCTCGCCACCAGGCTGGTGGTGGTCGTCTTGCCGTGCGTGCCGGCGATCGCGACGCCTTGCCTGAGGCGCATCAGCTCGGCCAGCATCAGCGCGCGCGGCACGATCGGTATGCGCCGACTGCGCGCCGCGATCACCTCCGGGTTGTCGCCGGCGACTGC
>DASPRX010000154.1:0-4224 GCA_035624235.1 Burkholderiales bacterium
GGATGAGCTTCGCGGTCTGCGGCCAGTAGTCGAACCCGTATTGCGGCAGGACGCCGAAGGGTCCGAGTCGCGAGCCGAGCGCGAGCACGACGTCGGCCTTGGAAATCAGCTTCATGGCCGCTTTGGAGCCGTGGTAGCCCAGGGGCCCGCACCACAAGCTATGGCCGGCAGGGAACGAGTCGTTGTGCAGGTAGCTGTTGCACACCGGAGCACCGAGTATCTCGGCGAGCGCGACGGCGTCAGCGACGCCGTTCGCCATGACGACTCCGCCGCCGGAGATGATTACCGGGAACCTTGCCTGCGCCAGCAGCTCGGCGGCGGCGTCTAGACTCTTTTCGCCGCCCGCGCCGCGCTCGATCTGGACGGGCTGTGGGATCTCGCAGTCGGTCTCGCCATACAGGAAGTCGCGCGGAATATTGAGCTGAGTCGGCCCCATGTCGAGCAACGCTCGATCAAAGGCGCGCCCGGTGAGCTCCGCCATGCGCGCCGGGTTATTCACGTGCGCCTGATACTTGGTGATCTTCTGGAAGATCGCGAGCTGCTCGGTCTCCTGGAACCCTCCCAGCCCGATTCCCATCGTTCCGGTCTCCGGCGTGATTGCCACGACCGGGGAGTGCGCCCAGTACGCCGCCGCTATTGCTGTCACGAAGTTCGTGATTCCCGGGCCGTTTTGTCCGACGCACACGCCATGTCGCCCGGACACGCGCGAATACCCGTCGGCCATGTGCGCCGAGCCCTGCTCGTGCACTGTCGGCACGAAGCGGATTCCCGCTGCAGGGAACAGGTCGAGCGCGTCCATGTAAGCCGAGCCGACGATGCCGAATACGTGTGTAACGCCCTGGGCAACCAGGGTCTCAACGAATGCTTCCGACGGCGTCATCCGGACCTTGCCGGCGACCACCATGCGCTTCACGTCCGAAACGTTTGTCATCGCGAATGCTCCGAATGGAAACTGCGCTGCCGCGCAATGTTTTCGCGCGCGGCTGCGCGGGCGCGGGCTGCCGCAGTGTCCCACACGGAGTCGGGTGCTGCAACGGCGTTTCGGGCCGTTCTCGAATCTGCTTTTTCAGATTCCGATAGAATCGTCGCATGCCGAAGAAGGAAGACAAGGTCCCGGCCACGCTGCGCGCTGTCGCCGTGATGGAGGCGCTCGCGCGCGCTGAGCGCCCCGTCTCGCTCACGCACCTCGCAGAGAGCACGCATTTGCCCAAGCCCACCGTGTACCGAATGCTTGCGATGCTGCAAGACGCGCGCCTGGCGATGCGCGAGCCCGGTCTGCGCCGCTATGCCCCGGGGCCGCGCCTTAACGGCCTCGCGCGCGACGTGATGCTGAGCGGCCGCTTCCGCGCCGCGCGCCACGCCGTCCTCGACAGGCTCGTGGCAGAGATCGGCGAGACCTGCAATTTCACGATGCTCGACGACGCCAGCGTGGTCTATGTCGACCGCGTTGAAGCGGCTTGGCCGCTGCGCATGAACCTGTCATCCGGCTCGCATGTGCCATTGCATTGTACGGCGAGCGGCAAGTTGCTGGTCGCGATGCTTCCCAAGCCGGCCCGGGAACGGCTGGTCGCGTCGCTTGCGCTCACCCCGTTCACGGCAAACACCATCACCGAGCGCAAGCGCTTCCAGGCTGAACTCGCGCGCATCCGCGCCCAGAGGTACGCCACCGACAACGAGGAATACCACGCTGGGCTGGTCTGCGTATCCGTGCCGGTGCACGATGCGCGCCGGCGCACCTGCGCCGCGCTCGCGGTGCACGCCCCCATATCTCGCATGCCGCTCGAGCGCGCGCTCGCACACCTGCCGACGCTCCGCCGCGCCGCCGAGGCGATGTCGGCCACCTTCTGCTGATCCGATCCGTCGCGCCGGCACCGCCGGCGCGGCTTACTTCGGGAGACATCCGCATGAGCGAAGAGACGGAAACGATCGACATCCATCGCGGACTCAAGGGCGTCTACTTCGACCGCTCGCAGGTCTGCTTCATCGACGGGCGCGCAGGCGAGCTGCGCTACCGCGGCTACTCGATCCACGACCTCGCGCAGCGCTCGAGCTTCGAGGAAACCTGCTACCTGCTGATGAAAGGCGAGCTGCCCCGCCGGGCGGAACTGGCCGCCTTCGACGCGGAACTCAGGGCCGCGCGCGTGCTGCCGCAGGAATTGTTCGACGTGATCCGCACGGTCCGCGGCGCACACCCGATGGACGTACTGCGCACTGCGGTATCGGCGCTCGCGGCGTTCGATCCGGAGGTGGGCGACAATTCCGCCGAGGCGACGTTACGCAAGGGCATGCGCCTCACTTCACAAGTCCCGATGATCGTCGCAGCGCACGAGCACCTGCGCCACGGGCGCGAGCCGGTGGCGCCTGACCCGCGCCTGGGTCACGCCGCCAACTTCCTCTACATGCTGAAGGGGAAGGCACCCAGTGCCGATGCGGCGAAGCTGATGGACACCGACATGATTTTGCACGCCGAGCACGGCTCAAACGCGTCGGCCTTTACTGCGCGCGTCGTCGCGGGCACCGACGCCAATCTGCACGCCGCGGTCACGGCGGCGGTGGCGGCGCTCTCGGGCCCCGCGCATGGCGGCGCCGCGGAGAACGTGATGCGCATGGCGCAGGAAATCGGCGACCCTGCGAAGGCCGCCGAGTATGTCCGGCGCAAGCGCGGCGACCGCGAACCGGTGATGGGCTTCGGCCACCGGGTATATCGCGCCGAGGACCCGCGCGCGCGCCACATGCGAGAGGGCGTGAAGCGCCTGTCGCAGGAAATGGGGCAGCCGAAGTGGTTCCAGATTCTCGAAGCGCTCGTGGTGGCGATGAAGCCCTACGCGCGCCACGGCGTAAACGTGAACGTCGACTTCTATGCCGGTGTCGTGTACTACCTGTACGGGATTCCGGAGGATCTGTTCGTGCCGATCTTCGCGATCGGGCGTGTGCCCGGCTGGACGATGCAGGTGGTGGAACAGTTGGACAACAACATCCTCATCCGGCCGCTCACGCTGTACAGCGGGCCGGCGCCGCGGTCCTACGTACAAATCGACGCACGCTAGCGCTGCGTCGACGGATGCGCGGCCTGCGCAAGCACGACACAGGCCGTGGCTACGATGTCCTCGACGCTCGCCCCGCGCGACAGGTCGCTGATCGGCAGGGCAAAGCCCTGCAGCACCGGCCCGATCGCGTGCGCGCCTGCCATGTATTGCGTCAGCTTATAGCCGATGTTGCCGGAGTCGAGGTCGGGAAACACCAGGACGTTCGCCCGTCCAGCGACCGGGCTCTCGCCGCGCAGCTTCTTTGCCGCCACGCGCGGCGCGAGCGCCGCATCCGCCTGCAGTTCGCCGTCGATCATGAGCTGCGGCGCGCGCTGGCGCGCGATGGCGAGCGCGCGCGCGACCTTTTCGACCCGCGCGTGCGTTGCGCTGCCCTTGGTGGAGAAGGACAGCAGTGCAACGCGCGGTTCTTCGCCCAATAGATCGCGGCAGCTGCGTGCCGAAGCGAGCGCAATATCCGCAAGCGCTTGCGCATCCGGCTCGACGTTGACAGCGCAATCCGAGTAGATAAAGGTCCTTTCCGAGGCGCCTTCGAAGCGCGGTACGATCATGAGGAAGAAGCTCGACGGCGTGCGAATCCCGTCGGCGAGCCCGATCGTCATCAGCCCCGCCTCGATCACGCGCGCGGTGGTGCTCGCAACCCCCGCGATCATCGCCTCCGCATCGCCCGACTTCACCATCATTCCGGCGAAGAACAAGGGCTTGCGGACCAAGCGCTGCGCAAGTTTGGCGTTCGCGTTCGGCCTACCCGCGACGTAGCGCGCAGCGTAATCCGCGACTCTCGCGTCCCCTTCCGGATCGATGAGCGTCAGCCCGTCGAGCGGCACGCCGGCGCGTGCGGCGGCGCCGGTCATCGCTCCTGCGTTTCCAAGGAGCACGGGCGCGGCGATCCCTTCGTCGCGCAGGCGGCGCGCAGCTGCGACAACGCGCTCGTCGTGGCCTTCGGGCAGCACCAAACGCTGCATTGCCGTACGTGCGCGATTCTTGCATCGCTCAAGTACGTTCATGCTCGCCCCTGCTTGCGGGGATACGGATAGTTTGGCGGAGAGAGAGGGATTCGAACCCTCGATACGGGTTTTGCCCGTATAACGCCTTAGCAGGGCGCCCCCTTCGGCCTCTCGGGCATCTCTCCTGTGGGGCCGATTATCCCCTATTCGCGCTCCAGTTCAAACGCGTCGTG
>DASPRX010000192.1:0-16581 GCA_035624235.1 Burkholderiales bacterium
GCTGATCGCGATCGGCGACGGCGCGAACGACATGCCGATGATGGACGAGGCGGCGGTCTCGGTCGCATACCGCGCCAAGCCGATCGTGCGCGAGTTCGCCGCCTTCGCGCTCGATCATTCCGGCCTGGACGGAGTGCTGAACCTTTTTCTTTAGGCTAGGATGGACGCCCCCTGGAGGACACCATGACCGACACCGTCAAATACCTGCTGGACGAGAGCCGCGTCCCGAAGCACTGGTACAACATCATGGCGGACCTGCCCGCGCCGCCGCCGCCGGTGCTGCACCCCGGCACCAAGCAGCCGGTGGGGCCGAACGACCTGGCGCCGCTCTTCCCCATGGAGCTCATCATGCAGGAGGTGAGCACCGAGCGCGAGATCGAGATTCCGGAGCCGGTGCGCCAGATCTACCGCCAATGGCGCCCCTCGCCGCTCTACCGCGCGCGGCGCCTGGAGAAGGCGCTGCAGACGCCCGCCAAGATCTACTACAAGTACGAGGGCGTCTCACCCGCCGGCAGCCACAAGCCCAACACCGCCGTGGCGCAGGCGTTCTACAACAAGCAGGCCGGCGTCAAGAAGATCACCACCGAGACCGGCGCCGGCCAGTGGGGCTCGGCGCTTGCCTTTGCCGGCGCGCTGTTCGGCATCGAGATCAAGGTATTCATGGTGCGCGTGTCCTACAACCAGAAGCCCTACCGCCGCGCGCTCATTGAGACCTACGGCGCGACCTGCGTGCCTTCGCCCTCGCCCGAGACGCAGTCCGGGCGCGCGATCCTGGAGAAGGCGAAGGACCACCCGGGCAGCCTGGGCATTGCGATCTCCGAGGCGGTCGAGGTGGCCGCCACGCACGACGACACCAAGTACGCGCTGGGCTCGGTGCTCAACCACGTGCTCATGCACCAGACGGTGGTCGGGCAGGAGGCGATGGCGCAGCTCGAGATGGCGGGCGACGACGCCGACGTGCTGGTCGGCTGCACCGGCGGGGGCTCGAACTTCGCCGGCCTCGTGTTCCCCTTCCTCGGCGCGCAACTGCGCGGCGGCAGGAAGCGCCGCATCGTGGCGATCGAGCCGGCCGCCTGCCCGTCTCTCACGCGCGGGCAATACGCCTACGACTTCGGCGACACCGGGCACCTCACGCCGCTGGTCAAGATGCACACGCTCGGCTCGACCTTCACCCCGCCGGGGTTCCACGCCGGCGGCCTCAGGTACCACGGCATGGCGCCGCTGGTGTCGCACTGCAAGGAGCTCGGGCTGCTCGAGGCGAAGGCCTATCACCAGAAGGAGGTGTTCGCCGCCGGCGTGCAGTTCGCGCGCGCCGAAGGCATCCTCCCGGCGCCGGAGGCGAACCACGCGGTGAAGGGCGCGATCGACGAGGCCCTGCGCTGCAAGACCGAAGGCCGGTCGCAGACGATTCTGTTCAACCTGTGCGGCCACGGGCACTTCGACATGCAGGCCTACATGGACTACTTCTCGGGCAAGCTCATCGATCAGCACTACGACGAGGCCGAGCTCGCGATGGCGCTCGCGGGGCTGCCTTCGGTCGCGAAGGCCGCCTGAGCGCGCGCTAGCGCGGCGCGTCGAGGCGCCGCAGGACGCGCTGCGCGGGCTCCGGCTGCAGCGTGACGTGCTCGATGCGGAAGCGCTCCCCGGCCACGCGCTGCAGCGCCGCGAGCGTGTCCTCCCAGCGCGCGAGGTCGGCGACCACCACGTGCGCCGAGAGCAACAGCCGCTCGCCCGAGAGCATCCATACGTGCAGGTCGTGCACCGAGGCGACGCCCGGCACCGCGGCGAGCGCCTCGCCCACCTCCTTGAGCGAGATGCCCGGCGGCACGCCCTCCATCAGGCCGTGCACCGCCTCGCGCAGGAGCTGCACGCTCGAGGCGACCAGCAGCACGCAAATGACGAAGGTCGCGAGCGGATCGATCGTGGTCCAGCCGGTGGCCGCGATCACGAGGCCCGAGGCGAGCGCCGCGACCGAGCCGAGCAGGTCGCCCATCACGTGCAGCAGCACCGCGCGCGTGTTCAGGTTGTGCGCATCGCGCGCGAGCAGCCGCGCAACGTACAGGTTCAGCGCCAGGCCCACCGCCGCCACCCCGCTCACCGCGAGGCCGCGCACCGCCTGCGGGTGCGCGAGCCGCGCGTAGGCCTCGAGCGCGAGCAGCGCCACGATCGCCAGCATCACCGCGCTGTTGGCAAGCGCGGCGAACATCTCCGCGCGCCCCAGGCCGAAGGAGTGGCGTTCCGACACCGGCCGGCGCGCAGCCCAGGCCGCGAGCGCGGCGAGCGCGAGCGACGCCCCGTCGGTCGCCATGTGGCCCGCGTCGGCGAGCAGCGCGAGCGACCCTGCCCACCAGCCGCCCGCCGCCTCGACCACGGCGTAGCCGAGCGTGAACGCCACCGCCAGGCCGAGCCGGCGCGCCGCGCCGCCTGCGTGCGGAGCAAGATGAGCATGCGAATGGGCATGGCCGTGCGGCATGTGAGTGCGGGAGAAAGTAACATACCTGCCATGCGTCGCCTCGCCCGCTTGTTCCTGCCCGCCGCACTTGCGCTCGCGCTCGGCCCGGCGACGGCGCGCGCCGCGCTGCCCGACGAGATCCAGGTCTACGTCGACGACCTGCGCGCGCCGGGCGAGTCTGGCGTCGAGCTGCACGTGAACACCACGCCGAGCGGCCGCTCGACGCCGGACTATCCGGGCGAGGTGCCGCCCGATCATGGCGTGCGCGTCACCCCCGAGATCTCGCTCGGCCTCGCGCCGGACTGGGACGCGGGCGTGTACCTGCCCTTCCTGCACAGCGGCGCCGGCAGCAGCTATTTCGCAGGCCCGCGCTTCCGGCTCAAGTGGGTGCCGCTGCGGCCGGCCGAAGGCGGCAGCGGCTGGTTCGCCGGCACCAACGAGGAGCTGTCCTTCGTGAAGACGAAGTTCGAGCAGTCGCACCCGGGCCTCGAGGTGCGCCCGATCCTGGGCTATCGCGACGCGCGCTGGCTGGCGGCGGTCAACCCGGTCCTCGACTTCGCGCTCGGCGGGCCGGATCGCGGCTGGCGGCCGGATTTCTCGCCCTGCTTCAAGCTTGCACGCACCGTGGCCGCGAACGGCACCGCGCTCGGCATCGAGTACTACGCCGAGCTCGGCCTGCTCGGCCAGACGCTGCAGCACGCAGAGCAGGCGCACACGCTGTTCATCGCGCTGGACACCGAGAAACCGATCGGGCTCAACTTCGGCATCGGGCGGGGCCTGACCGATGCCGCCGACCGCTGGACCGTCAAGGCGATCTTCGATATCTCCTTCTAGCGCAGGCTCGCGACGCGCGCGATCGCCGGAAAGCGCTTTCTGACGAGCGCCTCGACCACGTTCTTCAGGTCGAGCGCCGAGCGCGGGCAGCCGGCGCAGGCGCCCTTCAGGCGCACCGTGAGCACGCCCGCCTCGAGTGCGACGAACTCCAGGTCACCGCCGTCTCGCATGAGGATGCGACGGGCTTCGACAAGGCATTCCTTGACCTGTTCCTCCGTCGGGACCTCTGCGCCTTGCGGTGCCTGCCTTTGAATTTGCCGCCTCAGGACTTCTTGCTCGCGGGCGATTCGCAGCGCTGCGCGCGGGTCCGCGCGCTCGAGCGCATCGAGCTCCTCCTCCGTGTAGAACGGCGCGTCGAGCTTCATCCGACCCAGCGTCGCGCGTTGTAGAACAGGTGCATCCACGGCGAGTCCTCGGGCGCTCCGTCCGGCGCCCAGGACATCTGCACGCTGCGGAACACGCGCTCCGGGTGCGGCATGACGATGTTGAAGCGCCCGTCCGCCGTGGTGAGCCCGGTGATCCCGCCGGGCGAGCCGTTCGGGTTGTACGGGTAGAGCTCGGTCGGCGCGCCGCGGTGGTCGACGAAGCGCAGGGTGACGAGCGCCTTGCCGGCGTCCTGCGCGGCAGCGAACGCCGCGCGCCCCTCGCCGTGCGCGACCGCGATCGGCACGCGGCTGCCCGCCATGCCGCGGAACAGGAGCGAAGGGCTGTCGACGATCTCGACCAGCGCGAAGCGCCCCTCGAACTGCTCGGAGCGGTTGCGCAGGAACGCAGGCCAGTGCGCGGCGCCCGGGATCAGCTCCTTGAGCGCCGCCATCATCTGGCAGCCGTTGCACACGCCGAGCGCGAAGCTGTCCGGGCGCGCGAAGAAGGCCTCGAACTCGCGCCGCGCCGCGGCGTGGAACAGGACCGACTTCGCCCAGCCCTGCCCCGCGCCGAGCACGTCGCCGTAGGAGAAGCCGCCGCAGGCGACGAAGCCCTTGAACCCCGCGAGGCGCGCTCGGCCCGCGAGCACGTCCGACATGTGCACGTCGACCGCCTCGAAGCCGGCGCGCGTGAACGCCGCGGCCATCTCGGTCTGGCTGTTGACGCCCTGCTCGCGCAGCACGGCGACGCGCGGACGCGCGCCGCCGGCGACGAATAATTCCTTGGGATCGAAGCTGAGCGACACCGACAGACCCGGGTCGCCCGCGTCCAGGACGCGCGCCTGCTCCTCGCGCGCGCACTCCGGGTTGTCGCGCAGCGCCTGCATGCGGTAGCTGACCTCGCTCCAGGCGCGTTGCAGATCCACGCGCTTCTCGCTGAAGAGCGGTTTCGCATCGCGCGTGACGCGCACTTCGTCCCTGCCGTTCAGCTGCCCGACCAGGTGCGCGCAATCGCCCAGGCCGGCCGCCCGCAGCGCGTCCATGACGCACCCCCGGTCCGCGGCGCGGATCTGCATGAGCGCCCCGAGCTCCTCGGCGAACAGCGCGGCGAGCGCGAGATCGTTCATCCGGCCCGCAAGCTGAGTATCGCTGTTGCGCTTGAATGCGTCGACGTCCGCCGCCGCGGCGTCGAAAGCGATGGCGTCGAGGTTGAGCGTCAGGCCGCAGTGCCCGGCGAAGGCCATCTCGCAGGCCGCGGCGAACAGCCCGCCATCGGAACGGTCGTGGTAGGCGAGCAGCAGTTCCTGCGCGGAGAGCGCCTGGACCGCCTGGAACAGCCGCTTCACCAGCGCCGCGTCGTCAGCGTCGGGGCACTGGTCGCCGAAGCGGCCGTAGACCTGCGCCAGGATCGAGCCGCCGAGCCGGTTGCGGCCGCGGCCGAGGTCGACCAGCAGCAGCTCGCTGTCGCCGCAATCGGTGCGCAGGCGCGGCGTGAGCGTCGCGCGCGCATCCTCCACCGGCGCGAACGCCGTTACGACGAGCGAGAGCGGCGCGACCACCTCCTTGTCGCCCCAGGCGGTGCGCATCGACAGCGAATCCTTGCCCACGGGGATCGACACGCCTAGCGCCGGGCAGAACTCGAGCGCCACCGCGCGCACCGTGTCGAAGAGCGCCGCGTCCTCGCCCGGATAGCCGGCGGCCGCCATCCAGTTGGCGGAGAGCTTGACGCGGCCCAAGTCGCCGATGCGCGCCGCGGCGATGTTGGTGAGCGCCTCGGCGACCGCCATGCGCCCCGAGGCGGGCGCGTCGATCAGCGCGAGCGGCGCGCGCTCGCCGAGCGCGAAGGCCTCGCCGGCGTAGCCTTCGTAGTCGAGCAGCGTCACGGCGCAGTCGGCGACCGGAACCTGCCAGGGCCCGACCATCGGGTCGCGCGCGCACAGCCCGCCGACCGTGCGGTCGCCGATCGTGACGAGGAAGGTCTTGTCGGCCACCGCGGGATGGCGCAGCACGCGGTAGGCGGCCTCCCTGAGCTCGATGCCGGCGGGCGCGAAGGGCTCGAGCGCGCGCGCCAGGCGCCGCACGTCGCGCAGCATGCGCGGCGGCTTGCCGAGCACGGTCTCCAACGCGATGTCGACCGGCGCGTTGCCGAACTCGCGGTCGGCGACGCGCAGCCGGCCGTCGGCGGTTGCGGCGCCGAGCACCGCGAAAGGGCAGCGCTCGCGCTCGCAGATGGCGCGCAGGCGCTCGAGGTCGCGCGGCGCCACGCCGAGCACGTAGCGCTCCTGCGCCTCGTTGCACCAGATCTCGCGCGGCGACATGCCCGAATCCTCCGAGGGCGCCGCGCGCAGCTCGAGGCGCGCGCCGCGTCCGGCGCTGTGCACCAGCTCGGGCAGCGCGTTCGACAGCCCGCCCGCGCCGACGTCGTGGATCGACAGGATCGGGTTCGCCGCCCCGAGCTGCCAGCAGCGGTCGATAACCTCCTGCGCGCGGCGCTGGATCTCGGCGTTGCCGCGCTGCACGGAGTCGAAGTCGAGATCCTCGATGTTCGCCCCCGCGCCCATCGACGAGGCGGCCCCGCCGCCCATGCCGATCAGCATGCCCGGGCCGCCGAGCTGCACGAGCAGCGTGCCCTCGGGCAGCGCGGCTTTCTCCGTGTGCGCGGCGCCAATGTTGCCGATTCCGCCGGCGAGCATGATCGGCTTGTGATAGCCGCGCTGCACGCCGCCCACGCGCGTCTCGAAGCTGCGGAAGTAGCCCGCCAGGTTCGGGCGCCCGAACTCGTTATTGAAGGAGGCCGCGCCGATCGGTCCCTCGAGCATGATGTCGAGCGCCGACGTGATCCGGTCCGGCTTGCCCGGGTCGTCGTGCTCCCAGGGCTCCGGCAGCCCCGGGATGCGCAGGTTGGAGACCGAATAGCCCACCAGGCCGGCTTTCGGCTTCGCGCCGCGGCCGGTGGCCCCTTCGTCGCGGATCTCGCCGCCGGCGCCGGTGGCTGCGCCGGGGAACGGCGAGATGGCCGTCGGATGGTTGTGCGTCTCGCACTTCATCACGGTGTGCGTGAGCTCGCGGTGCGGGCGGTACACGCCGTCGGCGTCGGGGTGGAAGCGTTGCGCCTCGCGCCCCTGCATCACCGCCGCGTTGTCGGAGTACGCGAGCACGGTGCCCGCCGGATGCGCGGCGTGCGTGTGCCGGATCATGGCGAACAGGGACTGCGCCTGCGGCTTCCCGTCGAGAATCCAGCTCGCATTGAAGATCTTGTGGCGGCAATGCTCGGAGTTCGCCTGCGCGAACATGGTGAGCTCGGCGTCGGTCGGATCGCGCCCCAGCCGGGCATAGGCCGCGCGCAGGTAATCGATCTCGTCCGCAGACAGCGCGAGGCCCAGGTCGCGGTTCGCCTCTTGCAGCCGCGCGAGCGGCACCTGCGCGAGCGGGCGCGGCGGCACGTGGCGGAACAGCAGTGCGGCATCGTCCAGAGCGTCGAGCACGGTCTCGGTCATGCGGTCGTGCAGTCGCGCCGCGAGCGCGAGGCGCGGCACCGGCCCCCTGCCTTCGACGCGGTAGACGATTCCGCGCTCGATGCGCCGCACCCAGTCGAGGCCGCAGGCGTGCGCGATGTCGGTAGCCTTCGACGACCACGGCGAGAGCGTGCCCAGGCGCGGCACGACAAGGAACAGGCTGGCGTCCGCCGCGGCGGGCTCCGGCGGCGCGCCGTAGTCGAGCAGGCGTTCGAGCTGCGGGCGTCCGGGGGCGTCCGGCTCGGCGTCCGCTTCGACGAAATGCCAGTGCTCTGCGGCGACGCGGAGCGCGCCGGGAAAGGCCTGCTGCAGGGAAGGAAGGAGCTTGGCGAGTCTGAACTCCGACAGCGCGCGCGCGCCGCGGAGCTTGAGGATCGTGGGCATCTGGGCGAAGCCGGTAAGGCGGAATTCTAGCAGACCGCCTCGCGGCGACGCGGCGCTACCTGCGGCTGTCCTTGACCGAAGGCTCCTTCAACGTGCCGCCAACGTTCACGATCTGGCGCAGCGTCTGATTCTGGGTGCGCATGTCGGCGACGATGCGCGCATTCAGCGCGCCGCTCGGCGCGACCTCGAGCGTCGCGGCGGCGCTCAGCGCGCCGGCCAGGAGGTTCACGTTGCGCAGCTCCACCGCGCCCTTGTCGTACACGCCGTCGCCGCTCAGCTCGGCGAACACCGTGCGCCCGCTCGACTGGCCGCCGTTGCTCTGGATCGCGCGCGACAGGTCGATGCTGCCGAGCGAGCCCTTGCTCATGTCGAAATGGCCCTCGATGTGCGCGCTCTCGTACAGCTTCGCCGGGTTCGGCCCGCTCATGCGGTAGCTGCCCTGCCCCTGCTCGACCCTGCCTTCCGAGAGCAGCGCCGGGGCGAACACCGCTCCGTTGATACGGCGCACCTTGAGCCTGCCGTCGACTGTCCACTGCGGGCCCCAGCGCACGCGCGCCGTGCCGGACAGGTCGCCGTCGAGCGCAACCGCGCTCCACTCCGCCACGTCCAGCCCGTCGCGCGTCGCGCTACCCTTGCCTGTGAACAGCGACAGCACCACGTCCGGGGCGAACGGCAGCGTCAGGTGATCGGCGTTCACCTCGACGGCGAGCGTGCCGGCGTGCGGAGCGAGCGTCGCGACCAGGTTGTCCGGGCCCTTCAGCGTCACCGACGCGAGCGCGCCGCTTGGCGCGATCTTCGCGTCGGCGTCGAAGGTCGGCAGGTTGAGCGGGCCCTGCAGGCTCAGCTGGGTCGCCTTGATGTCCCCGACGCGCAGCGCACCGAGCTTCATGCTGCCGAACAGCAGTTCCGCGAGTCGCCCCTGCTGCACCGTCGCGCCCTCGATCTCGCAGCCGTGGAACGCCATCTTGTCGCCGGTCAGCGTCTCGATGTACGGGTAGGCGTGCAGCTTGTCGATCCGCACCGTGTCGCCGATCGTCACGCGCGAGAACACGATCTCCAGACCGCGCAGCAGCGACATGCGCGCCGAGCCGATCTTCACCGGCTGGCCGAACGCGGCGCTCGCCGCGCGCTCGTAGTCGCCTACCGGCACCGGCGCGAATTGCACGACGCCGACCACGCCGACCACGAGGAACAGCAGCGTGAGCGTGAGCGTCCTGCCCCACTTGCGCGGGCGGCGGATCTTGATCGGCTTGGGCGGCGCCTGCTCGGCCTTGAGCCTGCGCTTTTCCTCTTTGAGCCTGCGTTTTTCCTCCTTCTCCCTCTCGCGCGCCGCCTTGCGCGCCTCCTTGGTCAGCGCTTGCTCGTCGCGCTTGACCTCTTCCATCCTGAGGTCGTCTTCGCTTACCTCGATCTCGTCGGGCTCCGGCTCGCGGTACTTGGCGGTGGCGGGCTTGAGCGACGCGGCGTCCTGCAGCACCGAGCCGCGCGGACGCTCGGCCTCGCGCTCGTCCTTGAAGCGGTACACGTGCACCGGCCGGGAGATGTTCTTGAAGCGCTGATTGCCGAGGTCCTGGAACTTGAAAGGCACCTTGTCGCGAATCTGGTCGTACACGGTGCTCGAGATGCAGATTCCCCCGTTGTCGGCGAGCCCTTCGAGGCGAGCGGCGACGTTCACGCCGTCGCCGAATACGTCGTTCTCGTCGGAAATGATGTCGCCGAGGTTGATCCCCATGCGGAACACGATCTGCTGGTCGCGCGGGGCGCTCGCCTGCGACTCGGCGACCTTCTCCTGGCTCTCGGCCGCCCAGCGAACCGCAGCCACGACGCTCGCGAACTCGATCAGCAGGCCGTCGCCAACCGTCTTGACGATGTGTCCGCCGTGCTCGCTCACCATCGGGCGGATGATGTCGTTCAGCACCGCGCGCAGGCGTGCCAGGGTGCCTTCTTCGTCCTGTCCCATCATGCGGCTGTAGCCGACCACGTCGGCCGCAACGATCGCGGCCAGCCGGCGCGTCGCGCGTCCCGGCGACGGCGCCTCCCCGCCACCCGGAGGGATGCTGGTCACGAGCGCGGCTTCGCGCGCGCGCTCCTCGTCGGCGCGGCGGCGGCTAGCCTCGGCTTCGCGCGCCGCGCGCTCCTTCTCGTCGCGCTCGGCCGCCTCGCGCGCGTGCCGCTGCTCTTCGTCGCGCTGCGCAAAGCTCTCCAGGTCCGCGAGCAGCGAGTTCGCGAAGCTGTCGCCGCCCGCCGCGGCGCGCTCCTGCTCCTCGCGCCTCGCCCGCTCTTCCTCCTCGCGCCGGGCGCGTGCGCGCTCCTGCTCCTCGCCCCGCTTGAGCTCCTGTTCCTCGCGCCGCTTGCGGTCCTCCTCGTCGCGGCGCCGGTCGGCGTCCGCGCGCGCCTTGCGCACCGCCTCCTGGCGCTCACGGCGCTCGGCCTCTTCGCGTGCGCGTCGCTCCTCTTCCTCCTTGCGCCTGCGCTCTTCCTCTTCCTTGCGCCGGCGCTCGGCCTCTTCGCGCGCGCGGCGCTCCTCTTCCTCCCGGCGCTTGCGTTCCTCTTCCTCGCGCCGCTTGCGCTCTTCGTCTTCCTTGCGCCGGCGCTCGGCATCCTCGCGTGCGCGGCGTTCCTCCTCCGCCCTGCGCCTGCGCTCCTCTTCATCGCGGCGCTTCTGTTCCTCCTCCTCGCGCTTCCGGCGCGCTTCTTCTTCCTTGCGCCGCTCGACTTCCTCGCGCGCGCGGCGCTCCTCGTCCTCCTTGCGCTTGCGCTCTTCCTCCTCGCGGCGCTTGAGCGCCTCCTCCTGGCGCCGATTCTCGTCGGCTTCCTCGAGCGCACGGCGCTCCTGCTCGATCTTCAGGCGCAACGCCTCGGCCTCGCGGCTCGCCTTCTCCTCGGCCTCCTTGCGCGCGCGCTCCATCGCCTCGCGCGCCTCGCGCTCGATTTCCCCCTTCGACTTCTGTTGCACGACGGGCGCCGGACTCGGCTGCGCCGCCTTGGCGCGCTCCTCGGCCTGCTTCTTCGCGCGTGCCTCCGCCCTGGCCTTTGCCTCGGCCTCGGCCTCGGCCTTGGCCTTCGCCGCTGCGGCGGCCTTGGCGCGCGCTTCCGCCTCGGCCTTGGCCTTGGCTCCGGCCGCTTCGCGCGCCTTGAATCCGAGCGAGTCTTCCTGCGCCTTGCGTTCGGCGTCCGCGCGCGCCTTGGCCGCCAGGTCGACGGTCGGCTTGGACGCCGGAGCGGACGGCAGGACCTGAGTGAAGTCCAGGTCGTCGCCGCTCGCGGCGGGCGGCACCGAAGGCGGGTTCGCGGGGGGCGGCGGCGCGGCCGGCCGAGCGGGGGGCGGCGGCTTCGTGGCGGCGCCGGCGGAGGCTTCGCGCACGAAGCCCTCGCGCTCGAGCTTCTCGATCAGGGCGAAGAAATTCGGCTCGGAAATCTTGTCGAACTTGATGTTCAGTTCGCCGACGGTGGTCTTGCCGTCGATCGCCGCGAGCACCGCCCGGTCCGCGCGCGACAGGATGCTGGTCTTTCCGGAGGCCTCCTGTACGCCCTTGCCGGTTTTCGAGTAGATCGCGGTCTGATTCATGCTGCGGCCAGAGTTCTTATCCTCGCATCCGGCAGGGGAACGCCGGCTATTATAAGCAGATGGGCGCGCCGGAGCCGCAGCGGACGCCTCATAGTAGCGGCTGCACGCCTTTCCTGGGCGTTAAATTGTGCATGGATCCGCTTTCGGGAGGGGCATGGACGCGGTCGAAGCGGTCGTGATCGGCGCCGGCGTCGTCGGGCTGGCGGTGGCGCGCGCGCTGGCGCGCGCCGGGCGCGAGGTGGTCGTGCTGGAGGCCGAGGACGCGATCGGCACCCACACCAGCTCGCGCAACTCCGAGGTGATCCACGCCGGCATCTACTACCCCAGGGGCTCGCTCAAGGCCCGCGCTTGCGTCGAGGGCCGAAGGCGGCTGTACGAATACTGCGCGGCGCACGGCGTGCCGCACCGCCGCTGCGGCAAGCTGATCGTCGCCAGCGACGAGGGTCAGCTCGGCGAGCTGCAGCAGATCCTGGCAAAGGCCCGCGCCAACGGCGTCGGCGACGTCGACTTCGTTCCGAGGCAGCAGGTGCTCGCATGGGAACCGGAATTGCGCTGCGTCGCAGCGCTCCACTCGCCCTCGACCGGCATCATCGACAGCCACGCGCTGATGCTCGCGTACCTCGGCGAGGCCGAGGACCACGGCGCCATGCTTGCGCTGAAGAGCGGGCTGAACAGGGGCGAAGTCACCGCTTCGGGATTTCGCATTTCAGTCGGGGGCGAACAGCCGACCCAAATAGAAACCAGAATTCTGATCAACAGTGCCGGATTGAAGGCGCCGAGCGTTGCGCGCGCGATCGAGGGCTATCCCGCGGCGCTCGCGCCGCGCGAGCTCTACGCCAAGGGGAACTACTATTCGCTCACCGGCCGCTCGCCGTTCTCGCGCCTCGTTTACCCGGTGCCCGAGCCGGGCGGCCTGGGCGTGCACGTTACGCTCGACCTCGGCGGCCAGGCGCGCTTCGGGCCGGACGTCGAGTGGGTGGACTCGATCGGCTACCAGGTCGACCCGCAGCGCGCCGCGCGCTTCTACGCGGCGATCCGCCGCTACTGGCCGGCCCTCCCGGACGGCGCGCTCGCGCCGGGCTACGCGGGCATCCGTCCGAAGATCTCGGGACCCGGCGAGCCGGCGGCCGACTTCGTGATTCAGGGCCCGCGCGAGCACGGCGTGGCGGGGCTCGTCAACCTGTTCGCCATCGAGTCGCCCGGATTGACAGCGTCGCTCGCGCTGGCCGATCATGTGGCGGCACTCTTGCAGGTCTGAAGACCTCGCACCGCTCCCTTGGAGGACTCATGAAAGCCAGGCTCGCAGCGGCGCTCGCCGCGTCCGCAGTGTTCGGCGCCGCTCACGCGCAAACGAAGTGGGACATGCCCACCCCTTACCCCGACGGCAACTTCCACACCAAGAACGTCGTGCAGTTCGCGGCCGACGTCGCCAAGGCGACCGGGGGCAAGCTGGAGATCACGGTGCACTCGAACGGCAGCCTGATCAAGCACCCCGAGATCAAGCGCGCGGTGCAAACCGGTCAGGTGCCGATCGGCGAGGTGCTGATCTCGGTGCTGGCGAACGACTCGCCGCTGTTCGCATTCGACTCGAACCCCTTCCTCGCCAACAGCTACGCCAAGGAGCGCAAGCTGTGGAGCGCCGCCCGCCCCGACCTCGTGAAGAAGCTCGACAGCCAGGGCCTGACGCTGCTCTTTTCGGTGCCCTGGCCGCCGCAGGGGATCTATACCAAGAAGCCGATCGAGTCGCTCGCCGACCTGAAGGGCGTCAAGTTCCGCACCTACAGCCCGACCACCTCGCGCTTCGCCGAGCTGATCGGCGCCACCCCGACCACCGTGCAGGTGCCCGACATTCCGCAGGCCTTCAAGACCGGGCTGGTCGACGCGATGATCACCTCGGGCGCGACCGGCGTCGACACCCAGGCCTGGGACTATCTGTCCTACTACTACGACACGCAGGCCTTCCTGCCGCAGAACATGGTGATCGTGAACAAGGCCGCGTTCCACAAGCTGCCCGCCGCCGAGCAGAAAGCGGTGCTCGACGCGGCCAGGGCGGCCGAGGCGCGCGGCTGGAAGACGAGCGAGGCCGAGAACGAGAACTACGTGAAGACGATGGCCTCGCACGGCATCAAGATCGAAAAGCCTTCCGCGAAGCTCGCCGCCGAGTTCGAGGGGATCGGCAAGCAGATGGCCGACGAGTGGGCGAAGAAAACGGGCGCCGAAGGCGAGGCGATTCTCAAGGCCTACCACGGCAAGTAGGCGCGCGCACCCGATGCGCCGCGCGCTCGAACTTCTCTATCTCGGATCCGGCCTGCTGGCCGGATTTTTTTTGGTGGCGATCGCGGTCCTGACGGCCGTGCAGATCGTCGGGCGCGAGCTTGGCCTGCCGGCCTCCTCCTACGACGACTTCGCCGGCTTCTCGCTGGCCGCGAGCTCGTTCCTCGGGCTGGCCTGGACGCTGCGCGCGAACGAGCACATCCGCATGACGCTCCTGCTGCACCACGCGCGCGGCCGCGTGCGGCGCGCGCTCGAGCTCGCGTCGCTCGCCTGCGCGACATTCCTGGTCGGGGTGTTCGCCTGGTCGAGCTGCGCCATGACGCTCACCTCCTACCAGATTAACGACGTATCGCAGGGCCTGGTCGCCGTGCCGCTGTGGATTCCGCAAAGCGGCATGGCGGCGGGGCTGGTAGTGCTGCTCATCGCGCTGCTCGACGATCTCGTATGCGTGCTGCGCGGCGCGCCGACCTCCTACGACCGGGCCGCGGCGCAACGCGCGCCGGCCGGCCCCGGCTTCGAGCGCTAGCGCGATGGAGACCTGGATCGTCTCGCTCGTGCTGATCGCGGCGCTGGCGGCGCTGCTCGCATCGGGCCTCTGGATCGCGCTCACGCTGCTCGGCGTCGGCTGGATCGCGATGGTGCTGTTCACCGACTCGCCCGCCGGCGGCCTGATGGCCACCACGGTCTGGGGCGCGAGCACCAGCTGGGCGCTCACCGCGCTGCCGCTCTTCATCTGGATGGGCGAGATCCTGTTTCGCACGCGCATCGCCGAGGACATGTTCCGCGGGCTCGCGCCCTGGATGGCGCCGCTGCCCGGACGGCTCGTGCACTGCAACGTCTTCGGCTGCGGCATCTTCGCCGCGATCTCGGGCTCGTCCGCCGCCACGGCCGCGACCATCGGACGCATCACGATCCCGGAGCTGCTAAAGCGCGGCTACGACGAGAACATGGCGATCGGCTCGCTCGCCGGCGCGGGAACGCTCGGGCTGCTCATCCCGCCGTCGATCATCATGATCGTGTACGGCGTCGCAGCGGACGTGTCGATTGCGCGCCTGTTCGTCGCCGGCGTGCTGCCCGGGATCATGCTGATGCTGATGTTCTCCGGCTACATCGCCGCCTGGGCCCTGCTCAATCCCGCGCGCACGCCGCCGCGCGAGTCGGTCACGAGCTTCGCGCAAAAGCTCTACGCCGCGCGCCACCTGATCCCCGCGGTGGCGCTCATCGCGACCGTGATCGGCTCGATCTACACCGGCGTGGCGACGCCGACCGAGGCGGCGGTGATCGGCGTCGCCGGCGCGCTGGTTCTCGCCGCGTTGACCGGGTCGCTTTCCTGGAAGAATTTCGCCGACAGCGTCATGGGAGCAATGAAGACCTCGTGCATGATCGCCTTCATCCTCGCCGGGGCGGCCTTTCTCACCGTCGCCATGGGCTTCACCGGCTTGCCGCGCGTCATCGCCGAGTGGATCGCCGCGCAGGGCTTCACCGCCGTGCACCTGATCGTGGTGCTGACGCTGCTCTACATCGTTCTCGGCTGCTTCATCGACGGCATCTCGATGGTGGTGCTGACTTCCTCGGTGGTGATGCCGTCGATCAAGGCCGCCGGCATCGACCTGCTGTGGTTCGGCATCTTCATCGTGCTGGTGGTCGAGATGGCGCAGATCACGCCGCCGGTCGGCTTCAACCTGTTCGTGCTGCAGGGCCTCACCGGCAAGAACATGTTCTACGTCGCGCGCGCGGCGCTGCCGTTCTTCTTCCTGATGGTGGTCGCGGTGGCGCTGATCTGGACGTTCCCCGTGATCGTCACCTACCTGCCCGGCAAGATGTTCCATCTGCGCTGACGAAGCCGATGGCCGCGACGCCGATCTATACGACCGAGCAGATCCGCCGCATCGAGGCGGCCGCCGGCGCGCCCGAGCCGGGGCTCATGCGGCGCGCGGGTCGCGCCGCGGCCGAACTCGCCGCGCGCCTCGCGGGCGAGCGCGGCAAGGACGTGCTGGTGCTCGCCGGCCCGGGCAACAACGGCGGCGACGCCTTCGAGCTCGCGGCCGAGCTGAAGGAGAAGTTCTTCCGCGTCGCGGTGGTCACGCCCGCGGATGCGGCGAAGCTGCCGGCCGACGCGGCGCGCGCGCGCCGCCGCTGGGACGAGGCCGGCGGCGAGACGCTCGCCGCTCCGCCGTCCGGGCGCAAATGGGGCCTGCTCGTCGACGGGCTGTTCGGCATCGGCCTCGCGCGCGAGCCCGCCGGGGAGTATGCCGCGCTCATCGACTGGGCGGGCGCGCAGGCCTGCCCCGTGCTCGCGCTCGACATTCCGAGCGGGCTCGACTCGGACACCGGGCGCGTGCTCGGGCGCGCGCTGCGCGCGACGCACACGATCACCTTCATCGCCCTCAAGCCGGGGCTGCTGACGCTCGACGGTCCGGATTTCTCCGGCCTGGTGAGCGTCGCGGACCTCGGGCTCGATGCGCCACGGCTGGCGCAGCCGCAGGGCTGGGTCGCCGATCCCGCGCTGTTCTCAGGCGTGCTGCGCCCCCGGCCGCGCAATTTCCACAAGGGCATGGCGGGCTCGCTCGCCATCGTCGGCGGTGCCGCCGGCATGACCGGCGCCGCGCTGCTCGCCGGGCGCGCGGCGCTCAAGCTCGGCGCCGGGCGCGTGTACGTCGCGCTGCTCGCGCCCGACGCGCCGGCGGCCGACGCGGGCGCGCTCGAGCTGATGCTGCGCCGTCCCGACGACGTGTTCGGTCTCGATCTGGAGGCGCTGGTGGTCGGCCCCGGGCTCGGCCAGGGCGAGCGCGGCGAGACGCTGCTCGGCGCTGCACTGGCGAGCGAGATCCGCCTCGTGCTCGACGCCGACGCGCTCAACCTCATGGCGCAGAGCCCGGAGCTCAGGCGCGCCTGCGCGCGCCGGCGCGCCGACACGGTTCTAACCCCGCACCCCGCCGAGGCCGCGCGCCTGCTCGGCTGCGACAACTCGGCGGTGCAGCTCGACCGGCTCGCCGCGGCGCGGCGCCTCGCGGCCGAGTTCGGCGCGCACGCGGTGCTCAAGGGCAACGGCAGCGTGATCGTCGCGGCCGACGGGCACTGGTTCGTCAACACCTCGGGCAATCCGGGCATGGCGAGCGCCGGCATGGGCGACGTGCTCTCGGGCATCCTCGGCGCGCTGCTCGCGCAGGGCTACAGCGGCGAGACCGC
>DASPRX010000195.1:0-10800 GCA_035624235.1 Burkholderiales bacterium
GGTGCGCGCCGGCAAGGTGGTGGCGAGCTGGGATCCGCACCACCGCCCGATCATCACCGAGTATGCCGGTACGGTGAAGTTCGAGAACGTGGAAGAGAACGTCACGGTCGCCAAGCAGATCGACGACGTGACCGGACTGTCGACCCTGGTGGTGATCGACTCCAAGCGCCGCGGCAGCCAGACCGCCAAGGGCATGCGCCCCTCGGTCAAGCTGCAGAACGACGCGGGCGACGAGGTGCGCATCGCCGGTACCGACCACGCGGTGAACATCAGCTTCCCGGTAGGCGCGGTGATCGCGGTGCGCGACGGCCAGCAGGTGCAGGTCGGCGAGGTGCTGGCGCGCATCCCGCAGGAAGTGTCCAAGACGCGCGACATCACGGGCGGCCTGCCGCGCGTGGCCGAGCTGTTCGAGGCGCGCGCGCCGAAGGACAAGGCGCTGCTCGCCGAGCACACCGGCACGGTGTCGTTCGGCAAGGACACCAAGGGCAAGCAGCGCCTGGTGATCACCGACCTCGAGGGCGCGCAGCACGAAGAGCTGATCCCGAAGGACAAGCATGTGCTGGTGCACGACGGTCAGGTGGTCAACAAGGGCGAGATGATCGTCGACGGCTCGGTCGATCCGCACGACCTGCTGCGCCTGCTTGGGGTGGAGGCGCTCGCGCGCTACATCATCGATGAGGTGCAGGACGTGTATCGCCTGCAGGGCGTCAAGATCAACGACAAGCACATCGAGGTGATCGTGCGCCAGATGCTGCGGCGCGTGCAGATCGAGGATCCGGGCGAGACGGCCTTCATCCAGGGCGAGCAGGCCGAGCGCGCGGAAGTGCTCGAGGAGAACGAAAAGGCCGAGAAGGAAGGCAAGAGGTCGGCGATCTATTCATACATGCTGCTCGGTATCACCAAGGCGTCGCTGTCGACCGACTCGTTCATCTCCGCCGCCTCCTTCCAGGAGACCACGCGCGTGCTGACCGAGGCGGCGATCATGGGCAAGCGCGACGGCCTTAGGGGCCTGAAGGAGAACGTGATCGTCGGTCGTCTCATCCCGGCGGGCACCGGCATGGCCTACCACAACATGCGCAAGCAGCAGGCTGCCGAGCCGATCCTGTCGGAAGTCCCAGCAGGCGAAGTGGCGCCTGCGGCCGAGGCGACCGCGAACGGCGGGTAAGCTGGATGCGGCGGGCGCGCGTTGCGCGCCCGCCCGCTAGGCTAGGCGGCGACCTGCTCGGTCCGCGCCAGGCGGTTGCGGCCCAGGCGGTCGTCCACGAGGGCGACGATCTCGTGCAGCGTCTCGGACTGTAGTCCGAGCTGGCGCCCGATGCGCCCTACCAGGCTGTCGACCCGCTCGATGTGCTCGGCGCCGCCGAACAGCGCCCGGGCCGCGGACGAAGGCTTGCCCAGACCTTCGGCGGCCTTGGCGTATTTCTCAAAGGGCACGAGGTCCTCCGGCCCGGCGCCGAGCCGGTGGCAGACCCTGGCGACCCATTCGTAGATCTCGCGCGATTGGCTGACGTCGCCGTGCACCGCCTCGCGGATCGGGATCATGTCGTGCGGCCGCACGCAGCGGTAGTTGCCTGCGATCAGCATCGGCCACTTGGCCAGCGGCACGAACACCGAATCGTGCACCTTGAGCTTCACCGGGATCTCGAGGGCCTCGCCGCCGAGGGGCAGGCGCGCCTCCTCGATGTCGGTTTCCAGCTGGCGCAGCAACGCGGTCGGCTCTTGCGCGTCGAAGCGCGCCGCCTTGAAGTTGGTCGGCAGGCCCACCTGCAGAACGTTCTTCGGCTGGTCCGCTGGTCGGAAGGCCTGCGGATCCGGGCTCGCCAGCGTGACCAGGGCGGGATCGAACCCCTCCCACACCGCGGCATCGGCGTAGCAACCCGCGAGCGCGTCCGTCGACAGTCCAGGAATGCGCTCGAGGTAGGGCAGCGGCGGCATGTTCATGATCGCCAGGCACGGCTTGCGCGAGCGCGCGATGCGCCCCATCAGGTCGCGCACTCCCCTCGCGCCGTACTGAGCCTCCTGCATTCCGAGCACGATCAGGTCGTAGCGGCCGGGGTCGACGTCTTCCGGCGCGCTCGCCGTGAGTACGCCCGGCAGACCCTGCGAGCGGACATCCACGAGTGATTCCCGCCCTTTGAGCGGGAAGCGCACGACGCTCCCCTCGCGGTTGATCAGCTCGGCGGTGCCGCGGGTGCAGACCAGCGTCACGCCGTGACCCGCCATCAGCAGCTTGCTGCCGAGCAGCGAGCCGTACGACGCCCCGAGGATAAGGATCTTGTATCGCTGCATCATGTCGTGCCTCCGTTGCGCGGCGTGCTGAACGCAGTATAGGCGGCAAAATCTGGTAAATTTCACTAAGGAAATTTCACAACGTCAATTTCACATGGTAGCCACGGCACTGCACACGCGCAACAGCCACTTCCTCGGCACCAAGCTGCGTGGCTTGCGCAAGGACAACGGACTGACGCTGGAGGAGCTCTCGGCGCGCTGCATCCAGCTCGACGCGCGCGGCGCACCCTCCGTGTCCTACCTGAGCATGATCGAGAGCGGCAAGCGCATTCCCTCCCAGGAGGTGCTGCGCCTGCTGTCCAGCGTGTTCCAGCGCGAGCCGGGCTGGTTCCTGGACGGCAGCGCGGAGGCGGAGCCCCCGGCGGCGCGCGAGCGCGCCGGCGCCCCGGCACGAGTGCCGCTCGAGCCAGCGTTCCTGTTCTCCAAGGAGCTGCTGCAGGCGGCCATCCCGGAGTTGCTCGCGCAGACCGGCACCACCGGACGCCAGTTCGCGCACCTGCTCATCCGCTCGCACCAGGAGATGTCTCGCAACGACTTTCCGGACCTCGAGCGCGCGGCCGAGAGCGTGGGCGAGCGCAGGTTTCCGCTCGGCGCGGAGGACCTCATGCGCCTGTGCCGGCACCACGGCCTGACGCTGCGCTGGTTCGACAGGAAGCCGGTGCTCGCGCGCGACAATGACCGCGAGCTGCGCAGCATGGTGCGCTCGTTCTTCGAGTCGCCGCGCACGGTGTATCTGAACCGCGAGCTGCAGGCGGACCCGGCGCGCCTGAAATTCGACCTCGCCTCGCACATCGGCCACAAGGTCCTGCACGACGGCGACGGGCTCAAATCGGCGCACGCCACCGGCGGGGAGATGGGCGGCAGCCCGGAGGGCGGCGTCGGGGTCTCCACGGGCATGAGCGCGCAGGACGTTCTGCACGCCTGGCGCGACTTCGAATGCAGCTTCTTCGCCGGCGCGCTGCTCGCGCCCAAGGCGCCGTTCCGGCGCTTCCTTGCGCGCGAGTCGTACCGCGTGGAGCCCGGCGAGAAGATCGAGCTCACGCCGGCGGTGGTGATGCGGCGCATGACCAAGGTCTCACCCTATCCCTACTGGCACTTCTTCGATGCCTATCCGCCCGGCCACCTGCGCGCGGTGTACCGCGGTAACGGCATTCCGCTGCCCTGGGGGAACATGGCGCGCGCCACCGACCCCTGCCCGCAGTGGGCCGTGTTTCGCATGCTGCACGAGCAGCGCGGCGCGGATCGCGGCTCGCAGATCTCGGTGCTGCGCGACGGCGATCAGGCGCTGCTGTACTGTTGCCACTCGCGGCGCACGAACGACATGGCCGGCAACCCGCACGTGCTGTCGGTCGGCATCGACCTCGCGCCGGCGCTGCGCTCGCACGGCGACGACGCGGACGAGATCGTCGCCAGCATCGCCGCGGCGTGCCAGCATCACCACGGCGCGGGCAAAATTCCCGCGGCCGCGGCCGAGGCGATCAAGGGCGCGGCGAAGGTGCTCAACATCGCCTGGGTCGAGGACGCGCTCGCGAGCCCGGCGCGCATCATCTGCCCGCGCAGCACGCATTGCCCGCGCGCCGAGCCCTGCGATGGCGCTTCGGCGTCGCGCGCGCGCGAGATCGACGACGTGCGCGACGAGATCGTCAGCCGCACCAAGCGGACGCAGACGACAAGGGCCTGACCAGCCGCTACTTCGCGGGCTCCGTCGATAATTCGAGTCTGCGGAAACTATAATCGAGCGCGACGCGCGCGACTACAAGAGCTGACGCCTTGGCCACAGACCCGCTACAGGTACGCGACGCCGCACCAGCCGACATCGCGGCGATCCAGTCGATCTACGCCCACCACGTCCTGAACGGGCTCGCGACGTTCGAGGAGGTTCCGCCCTCGGTCGAAGAGATGCGCCGGCGCTACGCGGACATCAGCGGCGCCGGGCTGCCCTACCTGGTAGCCGAGCTGGACGGCGCGCCGGCCGGGTACGCCTACTGCGCGCTCTACCGCACGCGTTCGGCCTACCGCTTCACGCTGGAGGATTCGGTCTACGTGCGCCACGACATGCTGGGCCGCGGCCTGGGCAGCGCGCTGCTCGCGGAGCTCGTCCGGCGCGCGCAGGCGCTCGGCTACCGGCAGCTGGTCGCCGTCATCGGCGACAGCGCGCACCTCGCTTCCATCGCGCTGCACGCGCGCCACGGCTTTCTGCCGGTCGGCACGTTGCGCTCGACCGGCTTCAAGTTCGGGCGCTGGGTGGACAGCGTGCTGATGCAAAGGCCCCTGGGCGAGGGCGACGCGACGCATCCCGTCAACCGCTGAGGCTCTGGATCTCCAGCAGCAGGTCCGACTTCGATACCACACCGAGCAGCTTGCGGTCCTCGGTGCTCGCCACCACCGGCAGGCGCTCGGTCCCCTGCGTGAGGAAAGCCTGCAGCGCGTCGCCGAGCGCCGTCTCAGGGGTCAGCACCTCGAACTCGCGCCGCACCAGCTCGCCCGCCGTCGGCGGCGGCGTGCGCTCGCGTCCCACCAGCAGCGGCTTGATCTCGTGCAGCGACACCACGCCCAGAAAGCGCCCGCCCTCGTCGACCACGTAGACGTGGCGCACGGGGTGCTCGAGGAACGCGCGCTCCACCTCGGCGAAGCTCGCCGCCGCGCTCACCGTGGGCACCGCCGGCTTCATCAATTCCCCGATGCGCAGGCCGCGCCAGCGCGCCAGCGCGCGCTCCTGCACGTTGCGCAGAATGGTGACCTCGTACATCGACTTCTCGCGCACGGCGTGCGCCATGAAATACGCGGTGACGCAGGCGAGCATGAGCGGCAGCACCACCTGGTAGCTGAGCGTCATTTCGAAGATCATCAGGATCGCCATCAGCGGCGCGTGCGTCGCCCCCGTGAGGAACGCGCCCATGCCGACGATCGCATAGGCGAACGGCATCGAGGTGGCCTGCGGCCACAGCGCGTGCACGCCGTGGCCGAACAGCAGGCCCAGCGCGGCGCCGACGAACAGCGTCGGCGTGAAAACCCCGCCGATCGCGCCCGAGCCGGTGGTGGCGGAGGTAGCGGCGATCTTGGTGACGAGCACCACCAGCACCAGGGTCCAGAGCCAGTCGTGATGCAGCAACGAGTTGACCACGCTATAGCCGTTGCCCCACACCTCGGGCACGTTCGCCGACAGCACGCCGACGATCAGGCCGCCGAGGCCGAGGCGCAGCGGCAGCGGCAGCTTGAGGCGTGCGAACCCCGCCTTGGCGCTGTCCAGCGCGCGCATGAACTGCGGGGCGGCAGCGCCCGCCAGCAGCCCGAGCGCGACGAAGGCGAGCACCTCCTTGCCGAAGATCGCGGGGAAGGCCGGCATCTCGTACGGCGGCGCATAGCCGGTGAGCTCGCGCATGGTGATGTTGGCGACCACCGATGAGACGACGAGCGGACCGAAGCTCTCCATCGCGATAGTGCCGAGCACGATCTCGGACACGAACAGCGCGCCGGCGATCGGCGCGCTGTAGGCCGCGGTGATGCCCGCGGCGGCCCCGCAGGCGACCAGGAGGCGCAGCCGCGCCGGATTGAACTTCGCGATGCGCCCGGTGATGGAAGCGCAGGTCGCCGCCAGGTGCACCATCGAGCCCTCGCGCCCGATCGAGCCGCCCGAGGCGACCGAGAACAGCGAGGATGCGCTGCGCGCCAGCGCCTGGCGTACCGGGATGCGGCCGTCGCCGATTGAGATCGCCTCCATGTAGTCCGAGGTAGTCCCTTCGCTCGCCCACCTGCGGCTGAGCTGCAGCAGCAGGCCCGCGACCACGCCGCCCACCGCCGGGAAGACGATGCGCAGGTACCAGGGCAGGAATTCGGCGATTTCCACCAGCCCGCCGGTGTGGCGCGTCGCGAGCCACTCCAGGCCGCGGATTCCCTCGCGGAAGGCGATCGTGGCGAGCGCGCCGACGAAGCCCACCAGCGCCGCCCACAGCAGCATTACGTGCACCTCGGTCGGCCGGATCCGATCGAGCAGGCGCAGCAGCCAGCGGTTCAGGCGCGAGCGCTTCATTTGAGCAGCAGCGTGCAGCCGCTCGCCACGAGGAGAGCTGCGACCACGCGACTGAAGAGCTTTTCGTTCAGCCCATGGTGCGCGTGCTCGCCGAGGACCATGCCGAGCAGCATCGCGGGCGCGAGCAGAGCGAGGACGGCGAGCGCGCGCAGGTCGTAGAAGCCCAGGCTGCCGTAGCCGCCGGCGCGCAACAGCGCGAGCAGGAACAGGATCGCCGAGATGGTGGCGCGAAAACGCGTCTTGTCGAGCCGCAGCGCGTCGAGATAGACGACGAACATGGGGCCCGCCATGCCGCCGAACAGCGTGCTCACCAGGCCGCCGCCCGCGCCCGCGACGGGCGCGAGCCAGGCGCGCGGCGCGCGCGGCTCGCGCGCGCGCGGCGCCACGCTCCACAGGGCGTAGCCGATGATGAACAGCGCGAGCGCGCCGCGCAGCAGCTCGGGATGCAGCGCCTTGAAAAGCCACAGGCCCGCGCCCGCGCCGACGAGCATCGGCACGAGCAGCCCGCGCACGCCGCGCCATTCGACATGGTGGAACTCACGCATCGTCTGCCCGAACGAGGCGCCGATGCCGAGGGTGGTGACGACCGGAATGACGATCTGCATGGGAAGCACCAGCACGAGCAGGGGGATCGCCACCACCCCGGCGCCGAAGCCGGTCGCGCCGCGCAGCGTGTAGGCCGCGAGTACGACCAGCGCGCACCAGGCGAGCTGCCACGGACCGGCGAGCGCGTGCAGGGTCGCGATCACGGCGCTCCGCCGCCCAGTACGTATGCTTCACGCATCCGTGAGCAGCACCACCTTGCCCATCACGCGCCGCTCGGCCATGTCGCGCAGCGCGCGCGGCGCCTGGGCGAGCGGGTAGCGCGCCGAGATGTGCGGGCGCAGCTTGCGCGCGGCGAACCACTCGCCCAGCTGTTTCACCGCCGCGGCGAATTCCTGCGGCGCGCGCTTGCTCCACTCGCCCCAGTACACGCCGACCACCGAGCGCTCCATGAGCAGCGGCAGGTTGAGCGGGATCTTCGGGATCTCGCCCGCGGCGAAGCCCACGACCAGCAGCCGCGCGCGCCAGGCCGAGGACCTGAGCGCCGTCTCGGTGTAGGCGCCGCCCACCGGGTCGTAGATCAGGTCGACGCCCTTGCCGCCGGTGAGCGCCTTGATGCGCTCGCGCAGGTCCTCGGAGGAATAGTCGATCGTCTCGTCGGCGCCGTGCTCGCGGCACACCGCGAGCTTTTCTTTGCTCGAGGCCGCGGCGATCACGCGCAAGCCGAGGATCTTGCCGATCTCCACCGCTGCGAGTCCGACGCCGCCTGCGGCCCCGAGCACGAGCAGCGATTCGCCCGCCTTTGCGTCGGCGCGGTTGCACAGCGCGTGGTGCGAGGTACCGTAGGTGAGCAGGAACGACGCGGCGGTCGGGAAGTCCATGCTCGCCGGAATCGGCACTAGGCGCGCGCCGGCCGGCACCAGACACTCCTCGGCGAAGCCGCCGGAGGATCCCGCGCCGAGCACGCGGTCGCCGGGCCTGACTTGCGTCACGCCGGCGCCGACCTCCTTTACCACGCCGGCGAATTCCGAGCCGGGCGTGAAGGGCGGCGTCGCCTTGACCTGGTACTTGTTCTGGATCACCAGCACGTCTGGGAAGTTGACGCTCGCCGCCTTGACCGACACCACGACCTCGCCCGGGCCGGGCCTGGGCGAGGGCAGCTCTTCGATGACCAGTGTCTCGGGCGGGCCGAACTGCTTGCAGAGCACTGCCTTCATGACGCTTCCATGCGATGCGCTAGTGGGGGCGGTTCGATTGGCCGCCGTCGATCGTGAGTATGCACCCCGAGGTGTACGCCGAGCGCTCGGAGACGAGGAACGCCGCCGCCCAGGCGATCTCCTGCGGCGTCGCAGGCCGGCCGAACGCCATGCCGGAGAAGAGCTCCTGGTAGCGCGCCGGATCTCCGAGCAGCGTTCCGGCGCGCTGCTTGTACAGACTCATCAGGCGGTCGGTCGAAACCGGGCCGGGATTGATGCCGAGCACGCGGATGCCGTCGGCCGGCGTCGCGCCGCCGAGCGCGCGCGTGAAGGCCATGAGCCCCGCGTTCGCGCTGCTGCCGGCGATGTACGCTGCGTCCATCCGCTCGCCCGCGGCGCCGATGATGTTCAGGATCACGCCGCGCCCGCGGCGCTTCATGGTCGCGTAGACCTGGCGCGACAGGTTGATGTAACCGAACACCTTCAGGTCCCAGGCGCGGCGCCAGGTCTGCTCGTCGACCTTGAGCAGGTCGCCGCCGGGGATCGCGCCCGCGTTGTTCACCAGGATGTCGAGCTCTCCCGCCCAGGCGGCGAGCGACTCGGGAGCGCCGGGCGCGGACAGGTCGATCGATTTCGCGTTCGGACCGGGCGCGGGATTTCGCGCGGCGATCAGCACTTCGCAGCCCTCGGCGGCGAGCACATCGGCGCAGGCCTTGCCGATGCCCTTCGAGCCGCCGGTCACCAGCGCCCGCTTGCCACGCAGATCGAGTTCCATAAAACGCCACTCCCTTCCAGGCAGTTTTTTAGTTAGTCTTGCTGCTTCCCCGGCAGGACACAACCCCGGATTCGCAGGTTCCCGATTATGCCTACTCTCACCACCGACGACGGCGTGAAGCTGTACTACGAGGAAACCGGTTCGGGCACGCCGATCGTGTTCGTGCACGAGTTCGCAGGCGACTGCAGGAGCTGGGAGCCCCAGGTGCGGCACTTTTCGCGCCGCTATCGCTGCATCACGTACAACGCGCGCGGCTACCCGCCTTCCGACGTGCCCGACGTGCCGGAGAAATACTCGCAGCAGCGCGAGCGCGACGACGTGCGCTGCGTGATCGATGCGCTCGGTCTGGAGCGGCCGCACGTCGTCGGCCTGTCGATGGGCGCCATGGCGACCCTGCACTTCGGCATGGCGTACCAGGGCCGGGCGCGGTCGCTCACCACCGCCGGCGTCGGCAGCGGCGCGCACAAGTCGGAAATCGAGGATTTTCGGGCGGACTCGCGCGCGAGCGCCAAGGCGATCCTCGAAAAAGGCATGGCGCACTTCGCCGCGACCTACGGCGAGCGCCCCGCGCGCACCACGATGAAGTCCAAGGACCCGCGCGGCTTCGCCGAATTCCAGCGCCAGCTCGCGGAGCACTCGGCGCCCGGATCGGCGAACACGATGCTCGGCTACCAGGCGCGCCGGCCCTCGCTCTACGATCTCACCCGCGAGATGGCGGGCATCGGCGACCCGTTGCTCGTGATTGCGGGCGACGAGGACCCCTCGACGATCGAGCCCTCGCTGCTCATCAAGCGCACCGTGCCAGGCGCGGCGCTCGCGATGGTGCCGAGGACCGGACACATGATCAACCTCGAGGAGCCGGCGTTGTTCAATCGGCTTGTCGAAGACTTTTTCCATCAGACGGAGGCCGGGCGTGCCTTCGGTTGACGCGCTGTCGCACCTGCGCGTGATCGACCTGACGCGGGTGCGCGCCGGGCCGACCTGCGTCAAGCAGTTCGCCGACTGGGGCGCCGACGTGATCAAGGTCGAGATGCCCGTGAGCGACGGCGAGGACGGATTCGGCCCGCGCCACGGCTCGGACTTCCAGAACCTGCACCGCAACAAGCGCTCGCTGACGCTGAACCTCAAGGAAGCGCGCGGCGTCGAGGTGCTCAAGCGCCTGGTGAAGACCGCCGACGTGCTGGTCGAGAACTACCGCCCGGACGTCAAGCATCGCCTGGGCATCGACTACGATTCGCTCGCGCGCGAGAACCCGCGCCTCGTGTACGCGAGCATTTCCGGCTTCGGCCAGGACGGACCGTATCGCGACCGCGCGGGCTTCGATCAGATCGCGCAGGGCATGGGTGGCCTGATGTGGGTCACCGGGCTGCCCGGCCAGGGGCCGGTGCGCGCGGGCATCCCGGTGGCTGACCTGAGCGCGGGGCTGTTCGCTGCGCTCGGCATCCTGATCGCGCTCGAGGAGCGCAACCGGTCGGGCAGAGGGCAGTGGGTGCAAAGTTCGCTCCTCTCAGCGATGGTGACGATGATGGACTTCCAGGCGGCGCGCTGGCTGGTCGAGGGGCACGTCGCGGGCCAGGCGGGCAACGACCACCCGACGTCGATTCCGACCGGCGTGTATCCGACCTCCGACGGCTACGTGAACATCGCCGCCGCGGGCAAGGTGATCTGGACGCGGCTATGCGAGGCGCTCGGCGCGCCCGCGCTCGCGACGCAGGCCGAGTACGCCACCGGGGAGCTGCGCTCGAAGAACCGCGCGGCACTCGCCAAGGTGCTCGCCGAGCTCACGCGGCGCCACAGCTCGGAGCAGCTGATCGCCCTGCTGAACGAGGCGGGCGTGCCCTGCGGGCCGATCTACAAGATGGACCAGGTGTTCGCGGATGCGCAGGTCGAGCACCTGCAGATGGCGGTGCCGGTGCCAAGGCCCGAGGGCGGTGAGCTGAAGCTGGTGGGGCCGGCGATGAAGCTCT
>DASPRX010000104.1:0-6325 GCA_035624235.1 Burkholderiales bacterium
AGGCGAGATCTGCATCAAGGGCCCGCAGGTGATGGCGGGCTATTGGCAGCGTCCCGACGAGACCGCGAAGGTGCTCTCGCAGGACGGGTACCTGCGCACCGGGGACATCGGCGTGATGGACGACAAGGGCTTCGTGCGCATCGTCGACCGCAAGAAGGACATGATCCTGGTGTCGGGCTTCAACGTGTACCCGAACGAGGTCGAGCAGGTCGTGGCGCTGCACCCGGGTGTCCTCGAATGCGCCGCGATCGGCGTGCCCGACGAGCATTCGGGCGAGACGGTCAAGCTCTTCGTCGTGAAGAAGGACCCCGCGCTCACCGTGCAGGACGTGCTCGAGCACTGCAAGCGCGAGCTGACCGGCTACAAGCGGCCGAAGTACGTGGAATTCCGCACCGAGCTGCCCAAGACCAACGTCGGCAAGATCCTGCGCCGCGCCCTGCGCGACGAAAAATAGGGACAGACCCTATTTTTCGCATATCAAAAAATAGGGTCTGTCCCTATTTTTCCAGCCTGAGGGTCCGCACGCCGGAGGCTTCGAGGCGCGCGCGGTCGCTGATCATCGGGATGTACTCGTTGCGCACCCACAGGTCGGTGAAGGCGCGGTAATCGGGCGACAGCGGGTTGCCCGACTGCCCGCCGGAGTGGATGTAGACCGAATTCTCGAGGTCGGCGAGGTCGTAGATCGCGCGCAGGCTCGGCGCGTGCCGGTTGGCGTAGGGCTCGGCGTGGTCGGCGAAATCGCCGCGCCCGACGTCTACCGTGAACGGCCCGCCGGGGCTCGCCACGCGGATGTCGAACCAGCGCGCGAGCCACGGCACACGCCCCAGCGGCCGGTGCTCGTGCAGCGCCTCGTGCGCGGAGCCCCAGCGCCACGCCGTCATGTCGGCGCCGTAGCGCTTGCGCAAGTCGGCGAGCGCCGCCTCGAGCGAGGCGGACAGGATCCTGCCGCAGGTCTCCACCGCGGGGGTGCGCACGTCGTCGCACCAGGCCGCGGCGCCGTTCTTGTTCTCCAGCACGTCGAGGACGAACACCGGGCGCGGCAGCCAGTTGGCGCGGAACGCGTCGCCCAGCTCATCGGCGTATAGCGCGCGCGTAAGCTCGCGCCACCAGGCCATGAACACGAGCGGCTCGGGCCGGTTCGCGGCCATCGTGCCGTCCCAGCGCGCGAGCAGCGCGAGCGCCTGCGCCGCCTCGGGCGAGCGCGGCTTGGCCAAGACCATCTTCGGCAGCAGCTCGCGCTCCGGCAGCGACACGATGTCGGCCTGCACGCGCTCGAAGCTCGAAACGCTGTGCCGCGGCACGCGCGCGAGCAGCGCGGCGATGCGCTCGGCGCGGTAGGGCGGCTGCCAGCCGCTCGTGATCCAGGGCTGGTAGCCCGGCGGCACGATCTTGTTGTTGGCGGTGACGATCGTGCCGCTCGCCGGGTTGAAGCTCTGAGGTAGCTCGCCGAACGGGATGGTGCCCGTCCAGTCGTATTTCGCCAGCCAGCCGGGCGCCGGCGCGAGCCCCTTCAGGTCGTTGTCGGGCCGCCGCACCGGCACGCGGCCGGCGGCGACGAAGCCGATGTTGCCGTCGACGTCGGCGTACACGACGTTCTGCTGGGGCGCCCCGAAGTCGCGCCCCGCGGCGAGGAAGCTCTTCCAGTCGCGCGCGTGGCCGAGCTCGAGCAGCGCGCGCAGGCTCGCGTCGTCCTCGGCGAGCGCGGTCCAGGCGAGCGCGAGCACGTAGCCCTGCGGCGCGAGACCGCGCGCGCCGGCAAGCGCTTCGGACACGACCGGTCCGTGGCGCGTGATGCGCACCGTGAGCTTCGCGTCGGGCTCGCCGCGCACCTTGATCGTCTCCTCCAGCCGCTGGAAGGGGCGCGGGCCGTCCGGCGCGAGGTAGCGCTCGTCGCCGGCGAGCTTTTCCACGTACAGGTCCTGCACGTCCGGGCCGGTGTTGGTGAAGCCCCAGGCGACGCGCCGGTTGTGGCCGAGCAGCACGCCCGGCACGCCGGGCAGCGTCGCGCCGATCACGTGCAGGCCGGGCGCGTCGAGCTGCGCGAAGTACCACACGGGGGGCGCGGTGAGCCCGAGGTGCGGATCGTTCGCGAGCAGCGGCTTGCCGCTCGCGCTATGCGCGCCGCTCACCACCCAGTTGTTCGAGCCGACGCCCTCCGCCTGGAACTCGGGCAGCAGCGCGGCGAGGCGCAGACCGGCGTCCGCGAGCCGCGGCGCGTCGCCGCCCAGGCTCGCGTACAGCGCGTGCAGGTCGGGAAGCCGTTGCGGCGCGTCGCCGGGATAGGGGGGCAGGAACTGCGCGATGCGCTCGTTCGACAGCGTGCGCGCGAGGCGCATGCGCAGCAGTTCGTTCCTCCAGTTGCCGCCGAGGTCCCAGGCCATCATCTTGGTCCAGGCGATCGAGTCAGCGGGCGTCCAGGGCTCGAAGCCGTCGCGCAGGATCCAGAACTCCGGCGGCAGCACGGGCCTGGTGGCGACGAACGCGTTCACGCCGGCCGCGTAGGCCTCCAGCGTGCGGCGCGTCGCCGCATCGAGATGCTCTAGGCTCGCCTCGGCCGCCCGGCGCGCGCCGAGCGTGCGCAGGAAGCGGTCGGCGTCCAGCGCCTTCGCGCCGAGGAGCTCCGCGAGGCGGCCTGCGGCGATGCGCCGGTCGATCTCCATCTGCCAGAGCCGGTCCTGCGCGTGCACGAAGCCGAGCGCGAAGTAGGCGTTGCTCTCGGAGCGCGCGAAGATGTGCGGGACGCCGTACGCGTCGCGCAGGATCTCCACTGGAGCGTCCAGGCCGGGAACCCGGATCGTGCCCTCGGTCGCGGGCAGCGAGCGGCGCAGGTAGGCGTAACCGCCCGCGGCGGCCAATCCCGCCAACAGTATGAGAGAAACGACGATCCGCAGCGCCCGCTTCACGGCGTCAGGATACCTCGCGAGCCGTGACTTCCGTCGATGCGGCAGTGCCGCAATTCTGCTATAAGCACAGTGTTACAACGAGGTGACGGGGGCCTATCGGTGCTCTATAGCCTGTATGAAGCGCAGCATGCGGCGCTCGAGCCGTTGCGCCTGGTCGCGGAGCTCTCGCGCGGCTGGTTCGGGCATCCGTTCAGCCCGCTGTCCTACATCCCGATGTCGCGCCGCGTGATGGCCGGCAGCGACCTGTTCCTGCGCGTGACGCAGCGCTACGAGAAGCCCGCCTGGGGCATCGACTCGGTCGTGATCGACGGCGGCGACGTGCCGGTTGCGCTCGAGACGGCGCTGGACAAGCCCTTCTGCAAGCTGATCCATTTCAAGCGCGCGCTCGCGGCGCCGAGGAACGATCCCAAGGTGCTGGTGGTCGCGCCGCTCTCGGGCCACCACGCGACGCTCCTGCGCGACACGGTGCGCACGCTGCTGCCCGCGCACGAGGTGTGGGCGACCGACTGGGTCGACGCACGCATGGTGCCGCTCGCCGCGGGGCCGTTTCACCTCGACGACTACGTCGATTACGTGTGCGAGTGGATCCGGCTGCTGTCGCCGGACCTGAACGTGATCTCGGTATGCCAACCGACGGTGCCCGTGCTCGCCGCGGTGTCGCTGCTCGCCGCGCGGCGCGAGCCGAGCCGGCCGAGCACCATGGTGATGATGGGCGGCCCGATCGACGCGCGCCGGAGCCCGACCGCGGTCAACAACCTCGCGATGAAGAAGCCGCACTCGTGGTTCGAGCAGAACCTGATCCACCGCGTTCCGCAGAAGTACCCGGGCTTCATGCGCTGGGTGTACCCGGGCTTCCTGCAGCACGTGGGCTTCGTGGCGATGAACCCGGACCGGCACTTCAACGCGCACTGGGACTACTACAACCACCTGCTCGAGGGCGACGGCGACTCGGCCGAAAGCCACCGCCGCTTCTACGACGAGTACAACGCGGTGCTCGACATGCCCGCCGAGTACTACCTCGACACGGTGAAGACGGTGTTCCAGGACTTCGCGCTGCCCAAGGGGCGCATGTTCGTGCGCGAGGAGCTGGTGCGGCCGCAGGCGATCCGCGACACCGCGCTGCTCACGATCGAAGGCGAGCTCGACGACATCTCGGGCAACGGCCAGACGGAGGCCGCGCACCTGCTGTGCCTGAACATCCCGCGCGACCGGCGCGAGCACTACCTCGCGCCGAAGGTCGGCCACTACGGCATCTTCTCGGGGCGGCGCTGGCGCGAAATGATCTACCCGCGCATCGCGGAGTTCGTCCGGCGGCATGCCTAGGCGGCGCCGCGCCCTGCTGGTGGGCGCAACGGGGCTCGTCGGCTCGCGGCTGCTCGAGCGCCTGCTCGACGAGACCATCTATTCGAACGTCGCCGTCTGGGCGCGCCGGCCGCTCGCGCTGAGCGGCCCGGGGCTGAAAGTCGAGACGATCGACTTCGAGCGCCTCGCCGAGCACGAGGTCGAGGCCGACCACGTGTTCTGCTGCCTCGGCACCACGATGAAACAGGCGCGCTCCGAGCAGGCGTTCCGGCGAGTCGATTACGACTATCCCGTCGCGCTCGCGCAAGCCGCGAAGCGCGGCGGCGCCACGCGCCTGCTGGTGGTCTCGGCGCTCGGCGCGAATGCCGCTTCGCGCATCTTCTACAACCGCGTGAAGGGCGAGATGGAAGCCGCGGTCGCAAGCGCGGGCGTGCCGAAGACCTATATCTTCCGCCCGTCGCTGCTCACCGGGCATCGCGACACGCCGCGCCTCGGCGAGCGGATCGGCCAGGCTGTCGGCGCCGTGCTTGGGCCCCTGCTCGGGCGCTATCGCCCGATCGACGCCGGCCTCGTCGCCGCGGCGATGCTCAAGGCCGCGCTCGGCGATACGCGCCCGGGCGTGATCGAGTCGGAACAGATCCGCGCGCTCGCCACCGGAAAATAGGGACAGACCCTATTTTTCGATATGCGAAATATAGGGTCTGTCCCTATTTTCGGCGCAGGCCTCGCGCGGCGATCCAGACGCTATAGACGATGAAGCCAGTGAAGGCGACAAGCGACCACTCGGCGATCGACAGGCCTAGGAAGCGCCAGGTGACCTCGGCGCACTGGCCCGAGCCGCGCACGAGGAAACTGAGCGTGCGCGAGATCGGGAAGTGCTCGAGCATGAACGGCAGGTCCGGGCCGCAGGCCGGCACCTGGTCGGCGGGCAGGTGCTGCAGCCACACCTGGCGCGCCGCGGTCGCGAGGCCGCCGAGCGCGAACAGGATCGCGAGCCCCGCGTAGACCGCGGCGCCCTTCGCTCGCGGACCGTGCAGCGCGCCGGCGAGAAACGCGATGCCGGCGAGCAGGTAGAACACGCGCTGCACCAGGCACAGCGGGCAGGGTTCCTGGCCCTGGTAATACTGGAGGTAATACGCCGCGCCGAGCAGCCCCGCGCAGGCGAGCGCGCCGAGGGCGAAGGCGACACGCAAGGGAATGCGCTGAAGAATCGCGAACATGCGCAATGTTAATCCGTCGCGCGCGCGAACGCCAAAGATGGGACAAAGTGCCGCGTACAGCCGCTCGGCCCGTGCTACAAGCGCCGCATGGCGCTCGAGCTGCACAGCCGAATCTATTGCCGCACGCCGGCCGGTGACGAGGCGCTGGCCTCTCGCGACGTGGCGATTCCGTCCGACTATCGCCGCATCCTCGCCGTGATCGAGGCGAGCACGCACACGCACGTCATCCGCGGGCGCCTGCGCCACTTCGGCGATGATCTGCTGGACGACTGGCTGGCGGAGCTGGAGGAGCTCGGCTTCATCAGCTCGATTGCCGCGGACGTCACGCAGGAGATGGATTTCCGCCACCTGCTCGCCGCGCAGCGGGGCAGCGCGCGCGGGGCGCCGCCGGACGATTCGCAGCGCCTGAGCCTCGGCGCTGCGCAGGCCGCGATCAAGGAGCTCGAGGAGAAGGGTGCCTTTCTCGCCGCCGACAGGATCAGGCACCGCGCGCCGCTTGCGAAGAGGGCGAGCGAGATCTGCGTGCTGATCGTCGAGGACGATCCGGACCAGGCGGCGCTCGCCGACCTGCGCGTCAGCATGGCCGGGTACGCAGTGCGCCTGGCGCGCAATTGCGCCGAGCTCGTCAAGGAGCTGCGCACGCGCGAGCCGCCGGACATCGTGCTGCTCGACATCATGCTGCCCGACGGCAACGGCTGGGACGTGCTTTCGAGCGTCCGCCGCCACCCCAAGCTCGCGCTGCTGCCCGTGGTGATGCTCAGCGCGCTGAACGAGGAAAACGAGATCCGCTGGGGACTGGCGCTCGGCGCCGACGGCTACGTCACCAAGCCCTACAGCAAGAGCATCCTCGCCGAGACGATCGGCGCCGTGCTCAGGCACGCCTGATCAGGCCGGCGCGAC
>DASPRX010000144.1:0-4817 GCA_035624235.1 Burkholderiales bacterium
GTCTGGGGCGTCACCAGCGTCAAGAACCTCGCGCAGGGGGACTTCGTGATGATGGGCGGCTACCTCGGCTACGAGCTGTCGCGCCACGGCGTGCACCCGATCGCGGCGATTGTGCCTGTGGCCGCCATCATGTTCGGCTACGGCTGGCTGATCTACCGCCTGATCATAAGGCGCGTCATCCAGCTCGACCTGTTCACGTCGCTGCTCGCCACGTTCGGCCTCGCGATCACGATGCAGCAGGCCATGAACCTCGCCTTCGGCCCCGACGTGCGCACGGTCGGGTCCGGCTTCGGGCGCTTCGAGCTCTTCGGCGGCATGGTCGACATCACCCAGATCCGCGTAATCGCCTTCGGGCTGTGCATCGCGCTCGCCGTGGCGATGATCCTGTTCCTCAGGAAGAGCCGCATGGGCCAGGCGATCCGCGCCACGGCGCAGGACGCGCGCGCGGCGCGCGTGCTCGGGGTCAATACCGATCTGGTTTATGCGATGACCTTCTCCATCAACGCCGCCATCTGCGGCGCCGCGGGCGTGATCATCGCGATGATCTGGGTCATCCAGCCTTTCTACGGCATTGCGTATTCGGTCCGCGCCTTCGTCATCGTGACCGCCGCGGGCCTGGGCAATTTCCCCGCTGTGATCATGACCGCCCTCGGTCTCGGCGTGATCGAGCAGTACAGCGGCTTCGTCCTGGGCGCCCAGTTCCAGCAGGCGACGGTGGTCGGCCTGCTGCTCGCGATTCTCATCCTGCGCCAGATGCAGCTGCGGCGCCATCGTCAGGCGCTGCAATGACGCGGCGTACCCTTGCGCTCCATCTGGCGATTCTCGCGGCCGGGATTGCGGCGCCCTTCCTGTTTCCCGCTCATGCGGTCCAGTTCGCGGTGTTCTGGGTGTTCGTCCTGTTCTCCCTCACCTGGGACACGATGGGCGGGCAGATGGGCTACAACTCGCTCGGCAACATCACGTTCTTCGGTCTCGGGATGTACATCTGCGCGGTGGCGCAGATCGCGCTCGTGTACAACATCGGCGAATACACCGCGGCCAACGGTGCGATCAAGGTCGACTTCACCGATCAGCAGTACTACGCCGGCCTCGCGCTAGGACTTTTGCTGGCCGGCGTCGGCGCGGTGATCGTCGCGGCGATTCTGAGCTGGATCCTGTTCGGCTTACGCGGCCCGTACTTCGCGATCGGCACGCTCGGCGTCGCGATCGCCGCGGCCGAGCTCACCAGCGCATGGGGTTGGGTTGGCGGAGGCAGCGGAATCGCGATGCCCGTGTTTCCCGGCGGCCCGGGAATGCGCGAGCGCTTTTTCTACGCGGCGTGCATGGTGGCCGCGATGCTGTGCTACCTGTTCCTGCGCTGGCTCTACAGCACGCGCTTCAGCCTTGCCATCAACGCGATCCGCGACGACGAGGACAAGGCAGAAGCCCTCGGACTGCACACGAGGCGCTACAAGATGGTGGCTTGGTCGGTATCCGCGTTCTTCCTCGGCATCGCCGGCGCGCTGTTTGGCAACATGACCGGTTTCATCGAGCCGCTCGAGACCGCCTACCCGACGCTTACGTTCGGCATCTTCATGGTGGCCATGACGCTGCTGGGCGGCAAGGGAACGCTGTGGGGACCGGTCGTCGGCGCCACGCTCTTCTATACGCTGCGCGAGGTTACCTGGACCTACCTGCTCGGCTGGCAATACATCGCCCTCGGCGTGCTGATCATGGTCAACGTGGTTTACTTCCAGCAAGGGATCATGGGCTGGCTGAAGGCGCGCAAGCCGCAATGGTTCGGCATCCACGTCGAGTCCAAGCCGGGCGCCTCCACGGGCGCCGACAGCCGCGCATGAGCGGTCCGATCATCGAGGTTCGCGGCGTGACCAAGGCGTTCGACGGTGTCGTCGCGAACCGCAACGTCTCGCTAAGCGTCGCGAACGGAAGCATCACCGGCCTCATCGGCCCGAACGGTTCCGGCAAGACCACGCTGTTCAACTCGGTCGTCGGGCAGCATCCCGTCGATGCCGGGTCGATCCGCTTCGAGAACCGGGAGATCTCGCGGCTCAGCGTGCAGAAGATCGCCCGTCTGGGGATGCTGCGGACCTTCCAGCAGACGCGCATCTTTTCCAAGATGGACTGCATCAGGAATCTGCTCATCTCGGTTCCGCATCGCGATAGCGAATGGCGCGACATGTTCCGGCGCTACCCCCTCGAACTCGTGGACAAGGCCGAGCGGTTGCTCGAGTTCGTCGGCCTTTACTCCAAGCGCAAGCTGATCGCCGGCTCGCTTTCCTTCGGGCAGCAGAAGCTGCTCGAGTTCGCGATGGCGCTGATGAACGAGCCAAAGGTCCTGCTGCTCGACGAGCCGACAGCGGGCATCAACCCCACGCTCATCAACGGCCTGATCGACCGCCTGAAGCGCGCCAACCAGGAGTTCGGCATCACGCTGTTCGTGATCGAGCACAACATGCGCGTGATCATGAATCTCGCCGAACACATCTACTGCATGTCGCGCGGCGAAGTGCTCGCCGAAGGCAACCCAGCGCAGATCCAGGATGACCAGCGCGTGGTCGACGCCTATCTGGGAGCGCACTGATGGCGGCAGAAGAGCCGCGCCGGGCGGGCGGTTACCACGACGGCTCGGTGGAAGTCGTCCTGTCGGTGGACGAAGTCGCGCGGCAGGCCGAAGAGTTGCGCGTCGAGATCCCCGAGAGCCGGCTCACCGAGCTGGCGGGCAAGGACCCCTTCCTGTCGATCCGTGGCTTGCGCGCCGGCTACGGCAACATGCAGATCCTGCACGACTTCACGCTGCATGTCGGGCGCGCGCAGTCGCTGTGCCTCATCGGCCCGAACGGCGCCGGCAAATCCACCGTGCTGCATTCGATCTACGGGTTCACGCGCATCTTCGCAGGCCAGATCCTGGTCGGCACCGGCAACACGCGGCGCGACATCGCCCAGCTCACTCCGGAGCGCAAGCTGAAGGAGGCGCGCGTCGCCTACATCCTGCAGGACAAGTCCGTATTCCCGGACATGACCGTGGAGGAGAACCTGCTGATGGGCGGCTATCTGCTGCATTCGCACGCTGCGGCCAAGGCAGCGGCGGAGCGCGTGTTCGACAAGTACGATCGGCTCGCCGCGCGCCGCAATCATGCCGCCAAGGTGCTTTCCGGCGGCGAGCGACGCCTGCTCGAGATCTCGCGCGCGCTGGTGATGGAGCCCGACGTGCTGCTGGTCGACGAGCCCTCGATCGGCCTCGAGCCGCGCTTTATCGACATGGTGTTCGAGATCCTGCACGACCTGCAGCACCGCGAAGGCAAGACCATCCTGATGGTCGAGCAGAACGCGAAGAAGGGCCTCGAGTTCGCCGACCTAGGCTACGTGCTCGTGTCGGGCCAGCTCGCGCTGGCCGGCAAGGGCGATGAGCTGCTGCAGAACCCCGAGGTCGGGCGCCTGTTCCTCGGCGGTTGAGCGCGTTTCCTCAGGTGCGGATCTCGACCGGCGTTCCCGCGGCAACGAGGTCGAACAGCTCGACGATGTCGGAATTGCGCATGCGCACGCAGCCTATCGATCCGGGCTTGCCCATCTCGGCGCTGTCGGGCGCGCCGTGGATGTAGATGTAGCGCCGCATCGTATCGACCTCGCCCAGCCGGTTGAAGCCTGGCTCGCGGCCCGACAGCCACAGGATGCGCGTGAGGATCCAGTCGCGTCCCGGGTAGCTTGCGTGCAGCGCGGGGCTCCACAGCTCGCCGGTCGGGCGGCGGCGCACGAACACCGCGTTCGCAGGCTGGCCTGCGCCGATCTTAGCGCGCACGATGTGGCGGCCACGCGGCGTGCAGAAGCTGCCGTTCCTTTCTCCGGGTCCGTTCTTGGAAGTCGACACCGCGTAGGTCCTGAGCGCACGGCCTTCGTCGTCGCGCAAGACCAGTTCCTGTCGTGCCAGGCTGACGTCGACCTTCATCGTTTGGCGGCGAAGAATGCGCTCAGCAGCGCCCCGCAATCCTCGGCGAGCACGCCGCCCTCGACCTTCACCTGGCTCCTCAGCACCTGCTTCTTCGGGTCGGTCGCGCCGTAAACGGCGCGCGCCACGCGCGCGTGGAACATCGCGCCGAGGCACATGTCGCAGGGCTCGAGCGTGACGTAGAGAGTAGCCCCCGCAAGGCGGTAGTTGCGCGCGGACGTCGCCGCCGCGCGCAGGGCTTGCACCTCGGCGTGCGCGGTGGGATCGCAGGCGGCGATCGGCCGGTTCCAGCCCTCGCCGATCACCTTGCCGTCCAGCACCAGCACCGCGCCGACCGGCACCTCGCCCTCCTGGGCGGCGCGGCGCGCGAGCTCGAGGGCGCGGCGCATGAAGAGTGCGTCGCTCATTCCCACTCGATCGTCGCGGGCGGCTTCGAGGAGATGTCGTAGGTGACGCGATTGATGCCGCGCACCTCGTTGATGATGCGGTTCGACGCGCGCGCGAGCAGCTCGTGCGGCAGCGGCGCCCAGTCGGCGGTCATGAAATCGGTGGTCTGCACGGCGCGCAGGGCCACCACGTAGTCGTAGGTGCGTCCGTCGCCCATCACCCCGACCGTTCTCACCGGCAGGAACACCGCGAAGGCCTGCGCGACCTTGTCGTACCAGTCGGCGCGCCGCAGCTCCTCGATGAAGATGGCATCTGCGCGCTGCAGCAGCTGGGCGTATTCGCGCTTCACCTCGCCCAGTATGCGCACGCCGAGGCCCGGCCCGGGGAAGGGATGGCGGAACACCATCTCGCGCGGCAGGCCGAGGGCGAGCCCCAGCTCGCGCACCTCGTCCTTGAACAGCTCGCGCAGCGGCTCGAGCAGCTTGAG
>DASPRX010000216.1:0-3853 GCA_035624235.1 Burkholderiales bacterium
GGGCATCCACGAGTGGAGCTACGACAACGAGATCCACGGCGACGCGCGCTACAAGGTGCCCTGGCGCGACGTGCGCCAGACGCTGAAGAACATCAAGGTCGAGGTCGAGCTCGGCTTCGACGCGGCGACCGCGTGGAAGGAAGCTCAGCGCTGCCTCAACTGTGACGTGCAGACGGTGTTCGCCCCGCGCCTGTGCATCGAGTGTGACGCCTGCGTCGACATCTGCCCGATGGACTGCATCAGCTTCACGCAGAACGGCGAGGAGGACGCGCTGCGCGCGCGCCTGAGCGCGCCGGCGCAGAATCTGGCGCAGGACCTGTACGTGCAGGAGGGCCTGCGCACCGGGCGCGTGATGGTCAAGGACGAAGACGTGTGCCTGCACTGCGGGCTGTGCGCCGAGCGCTGCCCGACCGGCGCCTGGGACATGCAGAAGTTCCTGCTCGAGATGGCGCACGCCGGCCCGGCGTGCCGCTCACCGCAACGAAAAGCAGCCTGAGGAGACGAGCATGGGTGTCGCTTCGCTCAAGAAGAAGTCCCCCGTCAACCCGGCGGAGCAGACCCTGCGGGTGCAACTCGCTGCCGCGTACCGCATCGCGCACGAGCTCGGCTGGTCGGAGCTCATCTACACGCACATAAGCCTGCGCGTGCCGGGGCCCGCGCACCACTTCCTCATCAACCCCTACGGCCTGCGCTTCGACGAGGTGAAGGCGTCGAACCTGGTGAAGATCGACCTGGACGGCAATCCGGTCGGGGAGCAGGCCTACGGCGCGAACAAGGCGGGCTTTGTCATCCACGCGGCGGTGCACCGCGCGCGTGCCGACGCGCAGTGCGTGTTCCATACCCACACGCTCGCCGGCATGGCGGTCTCGGCGCAGGAGGAGGGCCTGCTGCCGGTGCACATGTACTCGCACAACTTCACCGGGAAGCTCGCCTACCACGACTTCGAGGGGCCGAGCATGCGCCTGGACGAGCAACAGCGCCTGGTGGCGAGCCTCGACGCCCAGGCGGCGCTCGTCCTCAGGAACCACGGCCTGCTCACCGTCGGGCGCACCGTGCCCGAGGCCTTCGTGCGCATGTGGCGCCTGGAACGCGCCTGCCAGATCCAGCTCGCCGCGCAGGGCGCGCGCCTGCGCCTGCCCTCGGCCGAGGTGTGCCTGCGGTCGCAAGAGCTGGGCGATGAATTTCTCACCGACACGGCGCCGCTCGGCGAGCTAGAGTTCGCCGCATTGCAGCGCGCCGTCGACGCAAAGGATCCCGGCTACCGGGACTGAAAGGCAAGCAAGGCAGCACATGGCAAAGCGCATCGAGGCGACCAACGACTTCGTCGTCAAGTTCGCCAACGTGAACGGCTCGGGCTCGGCATCGGCCAACGAGTTGTTCGCGAAATCCTTCCTGCGCATGGGGATCCCCGTGTCCCCGCGCAACATCTTCCCTTCCAACATCCAGGGCCTGCCGACCTGGTACGAGGTGCGCGTGAGCGAGCGCGGCTGGCTCGGCCGGCGCGGCGGCGTCGACCTGATGGTGGCGATGAACCCGCAGACCTGGAACCAGGACGTGAAGGAGATCGAGCCCGGCGGGTACCTGTTCTACGACGACACGCGGCCGCTGCCCGAGTCGAAGTTCCGCCCGGACATCAACGTCATCGGCATGCCGCTCACCGAGATCTGCAACGCCGAGTACGAGGACGCGCGCGAGCGGCAGCTGTTCAAGAACATCATCTACGTCGGCGCGCTGTCTTCGCTGCTCGGCATCGAGCCCGAGGTGATCGCCGAGCTGATCGGCGAGCAGTACAAGGGCAAGGAGAAGCTGCTCAAGCCGAACCTGAACGCCTTCCACATGGGCTTCGACTACGCGCGCGAGAAGCTGAAGGACGCGCTTGCCTTGAAGGTGAAGCGCGCGAGCAACGTCGGCGACAAGATCTTCGTAGACGGCAACTCGGCCGCCGCGCTCGGCTGCGTGTACGGTGGCGCCACAGTGTGCGCCTGGTACCCGATCACGCCCTCGTCGTCCCTTGCAGAGGCCTTCCAAAGATACTGTTCAAAACTAAGAATAGACAAGCAGACTGGTCGGCGTAACTACGCCATCGTGCAGGCCGAGGACGAGCTCGCCTCGATCGGCATGGTGATCGGCGCCGGCTGGAACGGCGCGCGCGCCTTCACCGCCACCTCGGGGCCGGGCGTGTCGCTGATGACGGAGTTCATCGGCCTGGCGTACTTCGCCGAGATTCCGGCCACCATCATCAACGTGCAGCGCGGCGGGCCCTCGACCGGCATGCCGACGCGCACCCAGCAGGCCGACGTGCTCGCCTGCGCCTACGCCTCGCACGGCGACACCAAGCACGTGCTGCTCTTCCCCGAGGACCCGCACGAGTGCTTCGAGTTCTCCGCGCAGGCGCTCGACCTCGCCGAGCGGCTGCAGACGCCGGTGTTCGTCATGACCGACCTCGACATCGGCATGAACCAGCGCCTCACGGCGCCGTTCGAGTGGGACGACGCGCGCAAGTACGACCGCGGCAAGGTGATGGGCTACAGCGAGCTCGAGGCGGGCAAGGACTTCGGCCGTTACCTCGACGTGGACGGCGACGGCATTCCGTTCCGTACGTACCCCGGCACGCACCCCAAGCGCGGCGCCTACTTCACGCGCGGCACCACCAAGGACCGCTACGCGCGCTACTCCGAGGCGGGGCCGGACTACGTCGACAACATGCAGCGCCTGCAGAAGAAATTCGAGACCGCGAAGGGCCTGGTGCCCAAGGCGCTGCTCACTGCCTCGAAGGTGCCGGCACGCTTCGGCGCAATCTACTACGGCTCGACCAGCCCGGCAATGCAGGAGGCGCTCGAGGCGCTCGCCGCGCAGGGCATCCACGTGAACGCGCTGCGCGTGCGCGCGTTCCCGTTCCAGGACGAGATCTTCGACTTCGTCGCCTCGCACAACAAGGTGTTCGTGGTCGAGCAGAACCGCGACGCGCAGCTCAAGACGCTGCTCGTCAACGACGCCGGCATCAATCCGGCGAGCCTCATCTCGGTGCTGCACTACGACGGCACGCCGATCACCGCGCGCTTCATCACCCGGCAGATCGCGCAGATCGTCGGCACGCTGAATGTGCGCCCGATCAGAAGGGACAAGGCGGCATGACCTACCTGACGAAACCGAAGCTGCACCACCCGACCCTGCAGAAGAACCAGGTCGGCTACACGCGGCGCGACTACGAGGGCACCGTCTCGACGCTGTGCGCCGGCTGCGGCCACGACTCGATCAGCGCCGCGATCATCCAGGCCTGCTGGGAGCTCGACATCGAGCCGCACCGCGTCGCCAAGCTCTCGGGGATAGGCTGCTCGTCCAAGACCCCGACCTATTTCCTGGGCAACTCGCACGGCTTCAACACCGTGCACGGGCGCATGCCTTCCGTGCTCACCGGCGCCAACCTCGCCAACCGCGACTTGATCTACATGGGCGTCTCGGGCGACGGCGACTCCGCCTCGATCGGCCTGGGTCAGTTCGCGCACGTCATGCGGCGCGACGTCAACATGGTGTACATCGTCGAGAACAACGGCGTGTACGGCCTCACCAAGGGCCAGTTCTCCGCCACCGCCGACTACGGCTCCAAATCGAAGCGCGGCGCGGTCAACACCGACAACGCGGTCGACATGACCGGCATGGCCATGCAGCTCGGCGCCACCTTCGTCGCGCGCGGCTTCTCCGGCGACAAGAAGCAGCTCGTGCCGCTCATCAAGGCCGCCATCGCGCACCGCGGCGCGGCCTTCATCGACGTCATCAGCCCCTGCGTCGCGTTCAACAATCACTCCGGCAGCACCAAGAGCTATGACTACGTGCGCGAGCACAACGACGCCGT
>DASPRX010000272.1:0-14262 GCA_035624235.1 Burkholderiales bacterium
TCAAGCGCCCACACCTATCGGCTGCGAATTTTTAAAGAGCGTTGGTTGCGGGGAGAGGATTTGAACCTCTGACCTTCGGGTTATGAGCCCGACGAGCTGCCAGACTGCTCCACCCCGCGCCCGAGTGAGACCGAGATTATAACGATGTCACAAAAATGGTGTCAACAAAATCTGACTACCCGTTGCGCGGGCGTCCTGCGCGCCCGATTCAGAGACCGCGCCGATCCTGGATAGCCTGCGAGATGGTGCCTACATCCACGTATTCAAGTTCGCCGCCCAGCGGCACGCCGCGGGCGATGCGACTTGCCTTGACCTTGCGCGCGCGCAGCATCTCGGCGATGTAGTGCGCGGTCGCTTCGCCCTCGTTGGTGAAATTGGTCGCCAGGATAACCTCTTGCACGATGCCGTCGGTAGCGCGCTCCAGAAGCCGCTCCAGCCCGATGTCGCGCGGCCCTATGCCATCGAGCGGCGACAGCCGACCCATCAAGACGAAATACATGCCTGAGTAGCTGAGCGTCTGCTCGACCATCGCCAAATCCGTCGGTGTCTCCACGACGCACAGCAGGCTCGCGTCACGCCGCGGCGAGCGGCACAGTGCGCAGATCTCGTCTTCAGTAAAGTTATTGCACTTGGCGCACAGGCGCACGCCGCTCAGCGCGGCCGACAGCGCCTGTGCGAGCAGGTCCGCGCCCGCCCGGTCGTGCTGAAGCAAGTGGTAAGCCATGCGCTGCGCCGAACGCGGACCCACCCCCGGAAGCACACGCAGCGCCTCGACCAGCCGCTCGACTCCTTTGGCGGTGGGTATCGGGTCCCTGCGCATTCGTATTCCCCGCCGCGGGCGTCAGAAGGGCAGCTTGAATCCGGGCGGCAGACCCAGCCCGGCTGTCATGCCGCCCATCTTCTCGGCTACTGCTGCCTCGACTTTGCGCGCGGCATCGTTGAAAGCGGCGGCCACGAGATCCTCCAGCATCTCCCTGTCGTCACCGACGAGCGACGGGTCGATCGCGACGCGCTTCACGTCGTGCTTGCAGGTCATGACGATCTTGACCAGGCCCGCGCCCGACTGTCCCTCCACTTCGAGATTGGCGAGCTCCTCCTGCATGCGCTGCATGTTCTGCTGCATCATCTGAGCCTGCTTCATGAGCTGGCCGATATTTCCCCGCATCGTCATCTCCTGGAGTACTGCGGTCCCGAACGGACCGCCTGTCACGAATTCTTGGGCATCGCCTGGATCGTCGACGGGATCACTTTGGCATCGCAGATTTCCATCAGATCCTGCACGAATCGATCGCCTTGCACCGAGCGCGCGGCTTCCATCTGCCGCGCACCGCGTTCCGTGGCTTCGATCGCAACGACCGAGCCGCCCTTGGCCTCGCCCGCAATCACTTTGACGGCTACCCCGCCGCCAAGAAGTTGCTCGAGCGCCGCCTTGAGCTTGTCCTGGTACGACCTTTCGGCCAGATACGCCTTCGCTTGCGGCACGACGAGCTCGAACGAATTCCCATCACGACGCGCAAGCTCGGCGTTGCGCGCAAGTTCGCGTGCGGCGCCGGTCACCTGCAGCTTGCTTACCAGCTGCGCCCATTCCCCGGTGGATCGTGTCGCGTTCGACGGCATGCGCGCGGGCGGTGCTGATCGAGCTGCAGGCCCTCCAGGAATAGCTGTCTCCCCGCCACCATCGGGCCGGAACGCGATCATGCGTAGCAGGCTCATGACGAACCCCGCGTGCTCATCCGGGGCGAGCGCGAGATCGTCCCGTCCCTGCAATGCGATCTGATAATTCAGCTGCACCGTCTCGGCATCCAGTCGCTCGCCGAGCGTAACGATCCGCTCGCGCTCCGGCAGGTCGTCCTCGAGCGCCTCGGGCACCGATTGCGCAAGCGCTATACGCAGCAGCAGGCTCGCCAGATCGGCCAGCGCCTGGTCGAACGATAAGCTGCGCGCCTGCATTTCGTCGGCAATGGCGAGCGTCGCGCGTGCGTCGCCCGCTGCCACCGCCTCGAGAAGACGCAGCAGATAGGTCTCGTCCACCGCACCCAGCATGTCGCGGACATCGTCTGCGGAAATCCGACCGGCGCCATGCGCGATCGCTTGGTCGAGCAGCGACAGCGCATCGCGCATGCTGCCAGCCGCAGCGCGGCCGATGAGCGGCAGCGCTGCCGGATCGAAGGCGATCTGTTCCGCTTCGAGCAGCTTCGCCAGATGCGCCGCAATCGCGGCGCGCGGCATCTGCTTGAGGTTGAACTGCAGGCAGCGGCTGAGCACCGTCACCGGAATCTTCTGTGGATCGGTCGTCGCCAGGATGAACTTGAGGTGCTCGGGCGGCTCTTCCAGCGTCTTGAGCATCGCATTGAACGCCGAGGTCGACAGCATGTGCACCTCGTCGATCACGTAGACCTTGTAGCGCCCGCGCGTCGGCGCGTACTGCGCGGTATCGAGCAGCTGGCGCATCTCGTCGACGCGCGTGTTCGTGGCCGCATCGACCTCGAGCAGGTCGATGAAGCGCCCTGCGTCGATTTCCACGCAGTTGCTGCACTTGCCGCAGGGCTCCGGGGTCACGCCTGTCTCGCAGTTCAGGCACTTGGCGAGAATGCGAGCAAGCGTGGTCTTGCCGACACCGCGCGTCCCGGTAAACAGGTAAGCATGATGCAGGCGGTTCTGCCCGAGCGCGTGGCGCAGCGCGCGCACCACGTGTTCCTGCCCGACCAGGCTGCCGAAATCGCGCGGCCGCCACTTGCGGGCGAGAACCTGATAGCTCATCGGAGGAATTCTATCAGCCCCCTGCCCGGCGCTTGCGCGCCGGACAGGGCGATTGGTGGCGAGCCTGAACCCCGGCACCTGCAGTGACCGGCTGTGGCTGCTTCCTTCCGGACCTGACCAGGTTCACCAGGCTGCAGTGCGGGGAGGCCCGCCGTGGATCTCGATGTATGTTGGCGGAGAGAGAGGGATTCGAACCCTCGATGCGCTCATCACGCATACACACTTTCCAGGCGTGCGCCTTAGACCGCTCGGCCATCTCTCCAGCAGGCCGCATTATAAGCGCTGCGCCGAGACGAAGCGGTGCAGCGCTCGTCGTGATGGGTCGACTCAGCTCGCCTGCTTCAGCTGATCGAGGATCGCCGGATTCTCGAGCGTCGACACGTCCTGCTTGATCTCCTCACCCTTGGCGATCGAGCGCAGCAGCCGCCGCATGATCTTGCCGGAGCGCGTCTTCGGCAGATTGTCTCCGAAGCGGATGTCCTTCGGCTTGGCGATCGGACCGATCTCCTTCGCCACCCAGTCGCGCAGCTCCTGCGCGATCTTCTTCGCCTCGTCGCCCGTCGGGCGCGGACCTTTGGTCACCACGAAGGCGACGATCGCCTCGCCCGTCAGGTCGTCGGGGCGGCCGACCACCGCCGCTTCGGCGACCAGCTTGGAGTTGGCCACCAGTGCCGATTCCACCTCCATCGTGCCGAGGCGATGGCCCGACACGTTCAGCACGTCGTCGATGCGGCCCACGATCCGGAAGTAACCATTCTCGTCGGTGCTCGCGCCATCGCCGGCGAGATACAGCTTGCCCTTGAAGTCGTCCGGAAAGTACGTCTTCTTGTAGCGCTCGGGATCGCCCCAGATCGTGCGCAACATCCCCGGCCAGGGCCGCTTGATGACCAGGATGCCGCCCTTGCCCTTGCCGACCGGATGCCCCGTCTCGTCCACTATGTCGGCGAAGATGCCCGGCAGCGGCAGCGTCGCCGAGCCTGGCACCGTTGGCGTAGCGCCTGGCAGCGGCGAGATCATGTGGCCGCCGGTCTCGGTCTGCCACCAGGTGTCGACGATCGGGCAGCGTCCGCCGCCGACCGTCTCGTGGTACCAGATCCACGCCTCCGGGTTGATCGGCTCGCCGACCGTGCCGAGTATGCGCAGGCTCCTCAGGTCGTACTTCCTCGGCAGATCGCCGCCCGCCTTGATGAGCGAGCGGATCGCCGTCGGTGCCGTGTAGAACACGTTCACCTTGTGGTCCTGGATGATCTTCCAGAAGCGCCCCGCGTCCGGATAGGTCGGCACGCCTTCGAACATCACTTCCGTGGCGCCGACCGCGAGCGGTCCGTAGGTGATGTAGGTGTGACCCGTCACCCAGCCGACATCGGCCGTACACCAGAAGACGTCGCCCGGCTTGTTGTCGAACACCCACTTCATGGTCAGCGACGCCCACAGCAGGTAGCCGCCGGTCGAGTGCTGGACGCCTTTCGGTTTGCCGGTGGAGCCCGAGGTGTAGAGGATGAACAGTGGATGCTCGGCATTCACCCAAACCGGTTCGCAGGTATCGCCCTGTCCCTTCACGACGTCGTCCCACCATTTGTCGCGCGGCGCCTGCATCGGCACTTTGCTGCCTGTGCGGCGATAGACGATGACGTTGCGCACGCCCTCGCAGCCGCCCATCGCGAACGCCTCGTCGACCACCGACTTGAGCGGAATCTCCTTGCCGCCGCGGAACTGCCCGTCGGCGGTGATGACTTCCGTGGCTCCGGCATCGATGATGCGTTCCTGAAGGCTCTTGGCCGAGAATCCGCCGAACACGACCGAGTGCGTCGCGCCGATGCGCGCGCATGCCTGCATCGCCACCACCACCTGGATCGACATCGGCATGTAGATCAGAACGCGATCGCCCGTCTTGATGCCGTGGCTCTTGAGCGCGTTCGCGAAGCGGCAGACCTCGTGGTAAAGCTCCTTGTACGTGATCCGGCTGACCTTGCCGTCGTCCGCTTCGAAGATGATCGCCACCTTGTTCGGCTGTGACTTGAGATGGCGGTCGAGGCAGTTGTAGGACGCGTTCAGCTCGCCGTCGTAGAACCACTTGAAGAACGGCGCGTTCGACTCGTCCAGCGTCTTGCTGAAGGGCTTGTGCCACAGCAGATGCTCTCGGGCCAGCTTCGCCCAGAAGCCCGCGAAGTCCTTTTGCGCCTCCGCGCACATCTTGCGGTAGGCCTCCATGCCGGAGATGTTGGCCTGCTTCACGAACTCCGCGGAAGGCGGAAAGACCCTCTTCTCCTGGAGCACCGACTCGATGTTGGCCATCGCTACCCTCCTCCGGTGAAAGCCATCCTATGCTACATTCTAAAGGCATTCCGGAACCGCCATGAACGCCATCAAGCAGGCAGACCTGGTGCAGAGCGTTGCCGACGCGCTGCAGTTCATCTCCTACTACCATCCCGCCGACTACATACGTGCGCTGGCGCGCGCTTACGACCGCGAGCAATCGCCGGCCGCGAAGGACGCGATCGCCCAGATTCTCACGAACTCGCGCATGTGCGCCGAGGGACATCGTCCGATCTGTCAGGACACCGGCATCGTCAACGTCTTCCTGAAGATCGGCATGGACGTGCGCTGGGACGCCAAATTGTCCGTCGAGGAGATGGTGAACGAGGGCGTGCGCCGCGCCTATCTTGATCCGGAAAACAAGCTGCGCGCCTCGGTGCTCGACGACCCCGCGTTCGGCCGCCGCAATACCCGCGACAACACGCCCGCGGTCATCCACATGCAGGTCGTGCCCGGCGCGAAGGTAGAAGTCGACGTTGCCGCCAAGGGTGGCGGCTCCGAAGCGAAGTCGAAGTTCGTCATGCTCAACCCGTCCGACTCGATCGTCGACTGGGTGCTGAAGACCGTGCCGACAATGGGTGCGGGCTGGTGCCCGCCGGGAATGCTCGGCATCGGCATCGGGGGCACCGCCGAGAAGGCGATGCTGATGGCCAAGGAGTCGCTCATGGCACCGATCGACATGGCCGAGCTCAAGGCGCGCGGGCCGAAGACGAAGGTCGAGGAATTGCGCATCGCCCTGTACGACAAGGTGAACGCGCTCGGCATCGGGGCGCAGGGCCTCGGCGGCCTCTCGACGGTGCTCGACGTCAAGATTCTCACCTACCCGACGCACGCCGCGAACCAGCCTGTGGCGATGATTCCGAACTGCGCCGCGACGCGGCACGCGCATTTCGTGCTCGACGGATCCGGCCCCGCGGAATTCGAGCAGCCGAAGCTTTCCGACTGGCCCGACATCACGTGGAAGCCGGATGCGGGCGCGAGGAAAGTAAATCTCGACGCCCTGACGCGTGACGAAGTCTCCGCATGGAAGCCGGGCGAGCGCCTGCTGCTCTCCGGCAAGCTGCTCACCGGCCGCGACGCGGCGCATAAGCGCATCCAGGATATGCTCGAGCGCGGCGAGCGGCTGCCGGTCGACTTCACCAATCGCGTCATCTACTACGTCGGCCCGGTCGATCCGGTGCGCGACGAGGTCGTCGGGCCGGCGGGGCCCACGACATCCACCCGCATGGACAAGTTCACCGAGACGATGCTCGGGCGCACCGGCTTGGTGGCCATGGTCGGCAAGGCCGAGCGCGGGCCCGCGGCAATTGAGGCCATCCGCAAGCACAAGGCCGCCTATTTGATGGCGGTTGGCGGCGCCGCCTACCTCGTCTCCAAGGCGATCCGCAAGTCGCGCGTGCTCGCCTTCGAGGACCTCGGCATGGAGGCGATCTACGAGTTCGAGGTGCGCGACATGCCGGTCACGGTGGCTGTCGATGCGCGCGGCGCGGCCGTCCACCAGAGCGGCCCGGCCGAGTGGGAGAAGCGCATCCGGGAGTTCAAGCTCCCCGTCACCGCGGCCTGAGCGCGCGGCTTGGACGAATCGACGGCCACGCGCTGGCCAGCGGTCTGGGCCGTATTCGCGGGCGGCCTCGTCGCTGGCGCCTACATCACCAAGGTGCCGCCCGCGCTTCCCATCCTGCGCGACGATCTGGGCCTGAGCCTGGTCCAGTCGGGATTCATCGCCACCATGCTGAACGTGATGGGAGGCCTCGCAGGCATGCTCGCCGGCGTGCTCGCCGACCGTTTCGGGCCCAAGCGCCTGGCGCTCGCGGGCCTCGCGGTGATGTGCGGCGGCGGCCTGTTCGGCGCCGCGTCGTGGAGCTTCGCGTCGCTGCTCGCCGGGCGCTTCCTGGAAGGCGCCGGCTTTATCCTGTTCACCGTTGCGGGCGCTGCGCTCATGGCGCGCGCAGCGCCTGCTCCGCGCGCACGCGCCAAGGCACTTGGCCTGTGGAGCGCGTACATGCCCTCGGGCGGCAGCATCGCGCTGCTCGCCGCGCCGCTGGCGATCGGGGTGTTCGGCTGGCGCGGGCTGTGGATCGCGCTCGCGCTCGCCGCCGCGCTTGCCTTCGCTCTGGTGGCGCGCTATGCGATCGCGCCGCCGCACGGCTCGGTGGCTTCCCTGCGGCTCATCATGGAATCGCTCGCGCAGCGCGGCAGCATCGCGCTGTCGCTCATATTCGCGTTCTACGTCGCGCAGTGGACCTCCGTCATGATCTGGTTGCCGACCTTCGTGGTCGAAGAGCGCGGCGGCTCGACGGCGACAGCCGCGCTGCTCACCGCGCTGATGGTGCTGATCAACGTGCCCGGCAACCTTGCCGGCGGCTGGCTGGTGGCCCATGGCGTGCGCCGCGGCCCGCTCACGGTCGCGGCATTCGCCGTCATGGGGATTTGCTCCACCGGAATGCTGCTCGACGTCCTGCCCGACGCCGCGCGCTTTGTCCTGGTGCTCGTGTTCTCGAGCTGCGCCGGGGTCATACCGGCCGCTGTGTTCTCCGGAGTTGCGGCGCACGCCCGCACGCCGCAGCACATCGCCACCACCAACGGCATGGCGATGCAGAGCTCTCAGGCCGGCCAATTCTTCGGCCCGATCGTGCTCGCCTGGCTCGCCTCGCGCTACGGCGGCTGGGCGGCGTCGCTCTCCGCCATGCTCGCTTTCGCTGCCTGCGGCATGGCCTGCGGTTTCGCCGTCGCAGCGATCGAGCGGCGCCGCGGGAGCTAGAATCCGTCTTCCCGAGGGAGGTCACCATGCCCGACATCCACATCTGCGAGGTCGGCCCGCGCGACGGGCTTCAGAATGCTCACCACCTGATGCCGACCGAAGCGAAGAAGCGCTGGATCAGCGCCCTTGCGGCGGCGGGATTGCAGGAGATCGAGGTCGGCTCGTTCGTGCCGCCGAAGCTCATTCCCGCGATGGCCGACACGGGCGAGATCGTCGCGCACGCGCGCGCCATCGCAGGGCTGCGCGTGGTTGCGCTGGCGCCCAACGTGAAAGGCTTCGAGCGGGCGGTGCAGGCGGGCGCGCACAAGATCACCTTCCCGGTATCCGCGAGCCGCGCGCACAGCCTCGCCAACGTGCGCATGACGCCCGAGCAGATGATCGAGGAGGTGCGCAAGTGCCAAGCGCTGCGCGGGCGGGACGGCCCCGAGATCGAGGGCGCCGTGTCGACGGCGTTCGGCTGCACCATGCAGGGCGAGGTGCCCGAGGACGAGGTGCTGCGCATCGCCGCGGCGCTCGCGGAGTTCTGCGACTGCGTCGCCCTCGCCGACACGGTCGGTTACGCGAATCCCGCCCAGGTGCGGCGCGTGTTCGCCCGCGTGAGGAAGGAGATCGGTGCCAAGCTCGAAGGGGCGCACTTTCACAACACGCGCGGACTCGGCCTAGCGAATGCGCTCGCCGCCTACGAGGAAGGCGTGCGCCACTTCGATTCGTCGATGGGTGGCCTCGGCGGCTGCCCGTTCGCGCCGGGCGCGAGCGGCAACGTGATCACCGAGGACCTGGTGTTCATGTTCGAGAGCATGGGCCTGTCCACGGGGATCGATTTCGAGCGCCTCATGGCCGCGCGCGAAGTGCTGGTGGGCGGTCTGCCCGACGAGCCCGTCTACGGCCACACGCCGCAGGCAGGGCTGCCCAAGAACTTCAAGCGCGCCGCATGAAGCGCCTGCCGCTCGACGGCCTGAGGGTCGTCGAGTTCGCGCACATGGTGATGGGGCCGAGCTGCGGCCTGGTGCTCGCCGATCTTGGCGCGGAGGTGATCAAGGTTGAGCCGCTCGAGGGCGACAACACGCGCCGCCTGGAGGCGGCCGGGGTAGGCTTCTTCCCTGTCTTCAACCGCAACAAGAAGAGCTTGGCGGTCGATCTGAAGAGCGACGCCGGCCGCGAGCTGGTGCTCAGGCTGATCGATACCGCAGACGTGCTGAGCGAGAATTTCCGCCCCGGCGCGCTGGACAAGCTCGGCTTCGGGTACGACGCGCTCGCTGCGCGCAATCCGCGCCTCGTCTATTGCTCCCTGAAGGGCTTTCTCGACGGCCCGTATCAGCACCGCGCGGCGCTCGACGAGGTCGTGCAGATGATGGGCGGGCTTGCCTACATGACCGGCCTGCCCGAGCGGCCGCTGCGCGCCGGCTCCTCGGTGGTCGACATCCTGGGCGGCACCTTCGGCGCGGTGGCCGTGCTCGCCGCGCTGCGCGAGCGCGACGCCACCGGCCGCGGTCAGCGCGTGACGAGCGCTCTGTACGAGAGCACCGCGTACCTCGTCGCGCAACACATGGCGCAGTACGAGATCACGGGCGAGGCGCCGCCGCCGATGTCGGTCAAGCGGCCCGCCTGGGGCGTGTACGACATCTTCGAGACCGGCGACGGCGACCGCCTGTTCGTCGGCGTGGTCACCGACACGCAATGGCAGATCTTCTGCCGCGAATTCGGCGCGCCTGGGCTAGCCGCGGACGCGCGCCTGCAGTCGAACGGCGCGCGCGTGCGCGAGCGCGGCTGGCTGCTGCCGCGGCTGGCGGAGCTGCTGAAGCACTACTCCCGGCCCGAGCTCGAAGCCAAGCTCGAGCGCATCGGGCTGCCGTATGCGCCGATCGCCAAGCCCTGGGACCTGCTCGGTGACCCGCACCTGAACGCCTCGGGCGGGTTGCACGAGACGCGGCTGCCCTCTGGCGCCACGATTCACGTCCCCGGCCTGCCGATCGCCTTCGACGGCGAGCACCTGCCCAAGCGCAGCGACCCGCCGCCGCTCGGGCATGGGGCGCGCGACGTGCTGCGCGCGATCGGCTACGGCGAAGCGCAGATCGACGCGCTCGCCGCTGCCGGCGTCATCGTTCTGCAGACAGCTTGATCTCGATTTCGACGAACGAGAACTCGTAGCCGTTCGCGTTGATCACGTCGTGCTCGACGCCAGCGCCGCCCCCGTCCCGCGCTCCACGCGCTAGCCCTTCAGCAAGGCGTCGATGCCGGCCTGCACGATCTGCTCGTCCTCGTGCGACTGGACGCCCGAGGCGCCGATCCCGCCGACGCAGGTGCCTTCATACATGATCGGCAGCCCGCCTTGCACCGGCAGCACCGGCATCTTCATCATCACCAGGCGCCCGCCGGCGACGCGCTCCTCCCACGACTTGCTCGAGCGCCGCGTGGTCGCCGCGGTGCGCGCCTTCTGTGCCGCGATCTCGGCGTTGGCGGGCGTCGCTCCGTCCATGCGCACTAGGTGCAGCGGGTGTCCGCCATCGTCGAGAATCGCGATCGCGACGTTCCACTTGTTGCGCCGCGCCTCCGCTTCCGCGGCGGCGCTCATCTTCTTACAGTCTTCCAGCGTCAGTTCTGGGCGAGTCTTCATGCTTTGGCCGATTCCCTAAGTGCGTTGCGAATCTGTTCGAGCGCTCCCGGATCCTCGATCGTCGTCAGGTCGCCCGGGTCGCGCCCCTCGGCGAGCGCCTGGATCGAGCGGCGCAGCGTCTTGCCGGAGCGCGTCTTAGGCAGCAGCGTCACGAAATGCACCGCGCGCGGCCGTCCGATCGCGCCCAGCTGCTTATCGACAGTCTCCATGACCTCCTTCTCGAGCTTCTTTCCGTCTGCGACCGCGGTCTTCGCCACCGCGAAGGCGAGCGGCATCTGGCCCTTCAACGGATCCTCCACCCCGACGACCGCGCACTCCGCGATGTTGGGATGCATGTTGATCGCCTCCTCGATCTCGCGCGTCCCGAGGCGGTGCCCGGCCACGTTGATCACGTCGTCCGTGCGCCCGAGGATGAAATAGTAGCCGTCCTTGTCGCGGATGCCCCAGTCGAAGGTCGAATACACGCGCTGCTTGGAGAAGGTCGAGAAGTACGTCTTGACGTAGCGCTCGTCGTCTCCCCAGATGGTCGTCATGCAGCCCGGCGGCAGCGGCGGCACGATCGCCACCACGGCCTTCTCGTCCGGGCCCGCCTCGCTCGCGTCGGACTCGCGCAGCAGGCGCAGGTCGTAACCGTACACCGGAAACGAAGGGCTGCCCAGCTTGATCGGGGTCTTCTCCACTCCCGGCACCGCCGACAGGATCGGCCAGCCGGTCTCCGTCTGCCAGTAGTGATCGATCACCGGAATGCCGAGCGACTCGGAGATCCAGCGGTGCGTCGGCTCGTCGAGCGGCTCGCCGGCCAAGAATAGATGCCTGAGCGAGGACACGTCGTACATCTTGAGGTAGGCCGGGTCCTGCTTCTTCAGCACGCGGATCGCGGTCGGCGCCGAGAACATGACGCTCGCCTTGTACTTCTCGACGAGCTTCCACCAGATGCCTGCGTCGGGACGGATCGGCACGCCCTCGTACATGATGGTCGTCATGCCGGCGATGAGCGGTCCGTAGATGATGTACGAGTGCCCGACCACCCAGCCGATGTCCGAGGTGGTGAACATCGTCTCGCCGGGATTTCCGCAGTAGATCAGCTTCATCGACGAGGCGAGCGCCACCGCGTAGCCGCCGACGTCGCGCTGCACGCCCTTCGGCCTGCCAGTAGTGCCGGAGGTGTACAGGATGTAGGACGGCTCGCTCGACTCGAGCCAGGTGCAGGGCAGCTGCGCGCCTTCGTGCTTCGCGGCGAGCTCCTTCCAGTCGACGTCGCGCGCCGGCGTGGCCCGCATCTTCGGATCGAGGCCGCGCCGGTAGATCAGCACCTTCCGCGGCGGATGCTTGGCGAGCCTGATCGACTCGTCCACCAGCGCCTTGTAGAGCACCGCCTTGCCCATGCGGCTGCCGCCGTCCGCCGTGACCATCAGGCTGGGCCTGGCGTCGTCGATGCGCGCGGCCAGGCTCGCCGCCGCGAAGCCGCCGAACACGACCGAATGCACCGCCCCGAGCCGCGCGCAGGCCAGGATCGCGAAGCAGGCCTCCGGGATCATCGGCATGTAGATGATCACCCGGTCGCCCTTCTTCACGCCGAGCGACTGCATCATCGCCGCCGTGCGCTGCACCTCGCGGTGCAGCTCCTCGAAGGTGAAGCTCTTCTCCTCGTCCACTTCGGTCGAGACGTACACCAGCGCCTTCTGCTTTGCGCGCGCCGCCAGATGCCGGTCGACGGCGTTGTAGCAGAGGTTCGTCTCGCCGCCGACAAACCACTTGGCGAAGGGGGGGCGCGAGTAGTCGAGCACCTTGCCGAAGGGCTTGTGCCAGTGCACCAGCTTCGCCTGCTCCGCCCAGAACGCGTCGCGCTCGTCGATCGAGCGGCGGTGGAAATCGCGGTAGTTGGCCATGCCGCCTCCTTGCCGGACGCCAGATTACGCGTTCAGGTCGACCACGACCCTGCCGCGGATTTGCGCCGCGATAAACTTTTCGAACACCGACGGCAGCTCGGCGAACGCGATGGTGCGCGCCAGTTCCTTGAGGTGCGCCGGGCGCATGTCGCCCGTCAGGCGGCGCCACACCTCCTCGCGCAGCGGCATCGGGCAATTCACCGAGTCCACTCCCAGCAGGCTCACGCCGCGCAGGATGAACGGCAGCACGGTGGTGTTCAGCGCCGTGCCCGCCGCCAGGCCGATCGAGGCGATGCAGCCGCCGACCTTCATGGTGCTCGCCATCCAGGCGAGCACCTCGCCACCGAGATTGTCCACCGCGCCCGCCCAGGTCGCCTTGTCCAGCGGGCGGAGCTTGGCGAGATCGAGCTCGCTGCGCAGCCGCACCTCTTTCGCGCCGAGCTTCTTCAGGTAGTCGGCCTCGTTCGCCTTGCCGGTGAGCGCCACGACCTCGTAGCCCAGGCGCGCGAGCGCGTCGACGGCAATCGAGCCGACGCCGCCCGTGGCGCCGTCGACGATCACCGGACCGTTCGCGGGCTTGAGGCCATTCTGCTCCATGCGCACGATCGCCAGGCCCGCGGTGAATCCCGCCGTGCCGAAGGCCATTGCGTCCCATAGCGTGAGGCCTTTCGGCAGCTTCACCAGCCAGTCGGCCGGCGCGCGCGCGTATTCCGCGTAGCCGCCGTGATGCTTCACGCCGATGTCGAACCCGGTCGCGAGCACCGCGTCGCCCTTCGCGAAGCGCGCGTCGCTCGAGGATACGACGGTGCCCGAAAAGTCGATTCCACCGATACACGACGGGCGCAGCAGGATGCGTCCCTTGCCGGTCGCGGCCAGCGCGTCTTTGTAGTTCACGTCCGAGTAGGCGACCTTGACGACCACCTCGCCCGGATCGAGATCGTCCAGCCCGTACTCGACGAATCCGGCCTGCACTTTCTTGTCGACTTCGCTGATCCTGAATGCCTTGAACTTGGCCATCTCGTCCTCCGCACGCGATCTTAACGCCGCGCGCGCTCGCTTTGCAGGTACTCGGCGGCTTGCATCTCGTGCAGCCGGCTCACGCTGCGCGCGAACTCGGCGCTGTGCTCGCCTTCCACGAACAGCTCCTCGGGCCGCGCCTCGGCGGCGACGACCAGCTTGACGCGATCGTCGTACAGCACGTCGACCAGCCACGTGAAGCGGCGCGCAGCGTCGGCGTTGCGCGCCGACATACGCGGCACGCCCGACAGGATCAGGGTGTGGAAGCGGCGCGCGAGATCGACGTAGTCGGCGTACGAGCGCGGCCCCTCGCACAGTGCCCTGAAGTCGAACCACGCCAGGCCGCCGGCGCGCTTGCGGTAGGCGATCTGCCGGCCCTCGACGTCGAGCGCATGGCGTTCCTCCTCCACGTCCCTGAGCTCTTCGAAGATGCGCGCCAGCTTCGCCTCCGCCTGCGGGCCCGTGTGGTAGACCTTGAGACGCTCGAGCTTGCGCCTGCGGTAGTCCACGCCGCCGTCCACCTCGAGCACGTCGAGACGCGACTCGAGCAGCGCGATCGCCGGCAGGAAGCGCTCGCGCTGCAAGCCGTTCGGATAGAGCGCGCCCGGTGCGTAGTTCGAGGTCATGCACATCACCACGCCGCGCTCCATCACCTGCTCGAGGTAGCGTCCCAGGATCATCGCATCGGCGATGTCGGAGACGTGGAATTCGTCGAAGCAGATCAGGCGCCAGCGGCGCGCCGTGCGCTCGGCGGCGGCCGCGAGCGGGTCCTCGGTGCCCTTCAGCTGGTCCAGCTCCCGGTGCAGCTCGCGCATGAAGTGATGGAAGTGCACCCTGCGCTTCCTCACCAGCGGCACGCACAGGAAGAAGCTGTCCATAAGGAAGCTCTTGCCGCGCCCCACTCC
>DASPRX010000172.1:0-2863 GCA_035624235.1 Burkholderiales bacterium
GCTCTGCTTCTTCGACTTCGCCAAGGCGAATTTCCAGGCTGGTGACACCGAAGGCAAGGTGACCGGTACGACGAAATCCGGCCAGGCTTTTGAAGGCCATGCGTGGCTGAAGATCATGACGGGTAGGGGGCGCCGCCGCGACCACGACCGCGACTGAATCGGTCGCTGGGTTTCGCAGGGGTGAAGCGCCACTATTGGCGCTTCACCCTTTTTCGCAACTTGGAATCGGATCTCGAACAGACAGTTCAAGGGGTTGTGCGGCTCTTGCCAGCACGCGCGAACAGCTGCAAAGTCCGTCGTTGTTGGTTTCAAGTGAATAGGTGCGCGGCCGGAGTTCCCGCGGCTGCGCCAAATTGTCCGGAGCTCGCATAGTCGAGCAAGAAGCGATGGCTGCCAGCATACTGGTGGTAGACGACGACGAGAGCCTCCTCGAGCTGCTGCGGCTGCACCTGACTTCGGCCGGCTACGAAGTCCACCTGGCCCAGGACGCGATCGAGGCGGGGTACGCCGTGCTTGCGAGTCCCCCGGACCTGATCATCTGCGACATCCTGATGCCGTACATGGACGGGTTCGAGTTCGTCGCCGCGCTCAAGGCAGACGAATCGCTGCCCTACATCCCAGTGATCTTCCTCACCTCGGTCGAGGACGCCGAGCATCGTGGCCGCGAGCTGGGTGCGGTCGGCTACATGACCAAGCCGGTGCGCGCCGACCGTCTGCTCGCCCTGGTCGCGCAGCACGTGCCGAACGGCACGCTGCCGATCGGCTAGCTCCGGGGGGCGCCGCCGCCGCTGGACGGCGGGAGCACAGGTAGCCGCTCGGGTGCGATCTGGCGCGTCAGAGGGCGCGGATCGGCGTACGGATCGGGCGGCGCCAGATACCTCGCCCAGGCGAAGAACGCCAGATTGGCGAACAGCAGGAAGAGGAATACCGCGCGCATGCCGCTATTTTGCCCCGAAGCGCGCGGGCCGCTCGCTCAGCGCGATGCGCGCCAGGCCTTCAAGCACCAGGTTCTCGACGTAGCGGCATGAGATATCGAGCTGCTCCATGAGCGACAGGCCCGCGCCGCCGCTGACGAGGCAGGCCGGCGCCCCGCCCATGGCGCGGTACATTCGCTCGACCGCGCCCGCCTGCGCGTGGCGGCAGCCGGTCTCGATCGCGTCGACCGTGTTGCGCGGCATCGCGCTGAAGCGCCCCTCCTGCAGCGGCAGGCGGCCCGTGTGCTCGTGCAGCACGAAGCGCATCAGCTCGACCCCGGGCAGAATGACGCCGCCGAGGAACTCGCCCTCCGCCGAGAGCATGTCCGCGGTCGTAGTGGTGCCCGCGCTCACCACCAGGCAAGGGCCGCGTTCGATCGCGCGCGCCGCGACGAGCGCCGCCCAACGGTCCGAGCCGAGCTTCTCCGGGCGCTCGTAGCGGCTCCTGACGCCGCAGCGCTCGGCCTCACCCGTAAGCCACAGCGGTTCGGCCTCGAAGATGCTGGTCCAGTTCACCAGCAGATGGTGTGCGCCGTCGCCCGCGACGTTCGAGATCACGATTCGTTCCGGATCCTCGTGTGTTGCGGCGAAAGGGTTGATGTCGTGGCTCGCCGCGGCGAACTCGATCAGCGACACGGTGGTGAGGTTGAGCCACTGCCTGCCGTCGTACCAGCCCCACTTCACGCGCGAGTTGCCGGCGTCTATGGCGAGGATCATGCGACCCTGGCGGACACGACTCGCCCGCTTCTGATTGCGCGCACTCCGTTGCGCGTGCGCAGGCGCAGGCCGCCGTCCTCGGCAATCCCGTCGGCGATGCCGGCCAGCACGCGTCCGTCGGCGAGCCGCACGCGCAGGCGCTGGCCGGCGTGCGCGTGCAGCGCCTCCCATTCGTCCTTGAAGCCCGCCAGGCCCGCCTCGTCGAACGCGTCCATCGCGTCGAGCAGCTCGCCGGCGACGCGCGCGGCCACCTCGTTGCGCGAGGGGCATGGCGCGACGAATTCCTCCAGCGCGGCGACGCGGTGCCCGAGGCGCCCCTCGAGCGCAGGCGTGGAGCGGCAGTTGAGCCCGATGCCGACGACCGCCATCACGCGTCCGTCGTGTGCGCGCGTCTCGGTGAGGATGCCGCCGAGCTTGGCGCCGCGCACCAGCAGGTCGTTCGGCCATTTGAGCCCCGCGTCGGCGGCGCCGAGCGAGCGCAGCGCGCGCGCCGCGGCCACGCCCGCGGCGAGCGGAAGGGCTGCGAGCTCGCGCACGCTGCGCGAGAAGGCGCAGCGCAGCGACATCGCGATCCCTGCGCCGACGCAGGAGAGCCAGCGCCTGCCGCGCCGCCCGCGGCCCTGCACCTGCTCCTCGGCGAGCAGCAGCCGTACGAGAGGCGCAGCGGTCTCGCGCATGAGCGCCGTGCTGGTCGAGGGGCAGGCATCGAGCACGTCGACGCGCACGCGCGACGCCCGCTCGCCCAGTCCGGCGGCGATGCGCCCGGCATCCAGGAAATCGAACGGTGCGGCGAGCCGCACCAGCTCGCCGTCCGCTGCGACGAAGCCGTTTCCGCCAAGGCGCGCGAGGCAGCGCTCGACGTCGGCCTTGCGCAGGCGACAGCTCGCGGCGAGCGCGGCGCGGGTCTGAGGGCCGCGCGCGCTCATCGCACGGAGCAGGTCGATCGAGGGCGAGCGCATGCGCGCAAGTATATAGATCGCGCTCAGGCCACGCCGAAGGCGAAGTCGCGTCCAGGCGCGGCGGCGAAGAGGGCGCGCGTGTACTCGTGCTGCGGGGCGCGGAACACCTGCGCCGCCGGGCCCTGCTCGACGATGCGCCCCTGCGACATCACGGCGACGTAGTCGCACACCTGCGCGGCGACGCGCAGGTCGTGGGTGATGAACAGCATCGCC
>DASPRX010000256.1:0-7242 GCA_035624235.1 Burkholderiales bacterium
GCCCGGAGACCGCCGAGTGGTGGTCGTAATGCTCGTCGGTGAGCGCGTCGGACTCCCTGATCACGCGCTTCTCCAGGATCACGCGCCCGCTCATCAGCGACGGGCTCGGCGGCGCGGGATATATGGTCCTGAAGTACTCGAGCGCCTCGGCCGGCCAGTTGTGCGTCGCGGTCATGTGCACCAGCTTGCCGTCGTAGCGGAACACGGCCGCGATCTGCGCGTCGGTCAGGCGCACGGCGCTCTTGAGGATCGCATCGAACACCGGCGATACGTCGGTGGGCGAGCCGGAGATCACGCGCAGGATCTCGGCGGTCGCGGTCTGCTTCTCGAGCGCCTCCTTGAGCTGGGCGGTACCTTCCTCGACCTTGCGCTCGAGCCCGGCGTACCCGCCCGCGAGCGCGAGCGCGACCATCGCCGAGACGGCGAGGCCCGCCAGCAGCAGCGCCGCGGTGCGTGCGATCGAGGCGTTCAGCGTCGCGTACACCTCGGATACAGGCTGCTCGACGAACACCTTCCAGCCGAGCGGATCGATCGGCGCGTAAGCGGTGAGCACCTCGACGCCCTGCGGATTGCGCGCCACCCGCGCCGGCCCCTCGTCGGCGCCGGCGAGCGCCGCCTTCACCTGCGCGAGCGACGAGAGGTCGGTCTTGCGCAGCACCCGGCCGATGTCCGGATCAGCGACGAGCAGGCCATTCGCGTCGACCACGTAGGCCTTGCCCTTGTGCCCCACCTTGATGCGCGTGACGACGTCCCAGATGAACTTCAGGTTCACGTCGGCCGTCGTGAGCAACCCGCCCGAGCGCACTGCGATCGTCACGTACGGCTCGCTTCCCTTTCGGAAGTACACCGGCCCGAACCAGGTCTTGTCCGGCTTCGCCTCGCGGAATGCCGGCTCGCTCGAGCGATCCTTGCCTGAGCCAATGCGATTGACTTCGAGGCGCGAGACGAACAGCTGTTCGCGGCCCGCGGCGTCGAGCTGCGCAACGTCGGTCACTTCGGGCATCAGCCTCTGCAGCTTGTCGAACTCGACGCGCCGCTGCGCGATGCCCTCGGCGCCGAGCGCCGGCAGCGCGGCGTACTTCAGCTGTCGCTCGATCTGGCGCACGAACTCCTCGATGCGCGCCGCGGCCGAGACCGCCTTCTCGCGCTGCAGGCTGGCGAGCGCGGCCTTGTTCTCCTGGTAGGAGAAGTACAGCCCGATCGCGCCCGAGGCGAGCAGCGCGCCGCTCACCAGCAGCATGATCGGGACGAAGTACTTGCGGAACAGCCGGCGCCGGCGCGCGCGCGCCTGCGTCGCCGGCTCCTCAACCCCTGACAGGCTCACCGCCATCCCAAGACCCCCTCCTGAGGATTATGCGCGCCCCGGCCAGGGCTCCGAAATGTGAATGCGTCACTTTTTCCCGGCGCCTTGGTTCGCTGAGGTTTGGGCCGCCGATCTCTACTCTGTGAGCCATCAAGACGCGTGGAGGACGAGATGAACACCAAACTGATCCTCAAGGCAGCCGTCGCCCTGCTCATCATGCTCGCCGCGAGCGGCGTGGTCGCCGCCTGCGTCGGCCTCGCAAGGGGGCATGGCGCCGCCCAGCCGCCGAGCGCCGAAGAGCTCGCCGTGCGCCAGCTCGCGGCACGCAGCACCTCCGGCGACGATTTGTTCGGCTCCGCCGTCGTCCCCGCCGCGATCGATCGCACCGACGTGCCCTGGCAGGCGGCGCGCACCGTTGATCCCGACAACGTGCGTTCGTTCTGACCGGGCGCGGCGGCTGGCACGCGCCGGCGAGGCGGAAGTGGCGGCCTCGCCGGCGCCCTTGCGCGCGCGGCGGCGCAGGGCCCACAATCCGGCGGACGAAGAGTCCACCCGTGAGAGCCGCCTCGGTCGAAGCCCTGCCCGACGCTTTGCTGCAGCAGATCGCGCGGCAGGCTGTGCTGCGCAGCTTCCCCAAGAACGCGATCATCGTCACCGAGGGCGACGAGGGCGACTCGCTCTACGTGCTTGTCTCCGGACGTGCGAAGGTGTTCGTCTCTGACTCGGAAGGCAAGGAAGTGCAGCTAAACCAGCTCGGGCCGGGCGAGTACTTCGGCGAAGTGACTCTCGACGGCGGCATGCGCTCGGCCTCGGTGATGGCGCTGGAAGACTGCCGCTGCGCCGTGCTGCGGCGCACCGAGATCGCCGGCTTCATGGCGGAGCACCCCGATTTCGCGCTGCACGTGATCCGCAAGCTCGCGCACCGCGTGCGCAGCCTCACCGACAGCGTGCGCGACCTTGCGTTCATCGACGTTTACGGGCGCGTGGCACGGCTACTGCTCGAGCTCGCGCAGGAAGTCGAGGGCCGCATGGTGATCGAGGACCGCATGACGCAGAAGGATATCGCCGCGCGTGTTGGCGCCTCGCGCGAGATGGTGAGCCGCATCTTCTCCGACCTCACCGAGGGCGGCTACGTGCGCAAGGAGGCCGGGCGCATCGTGGTGCTGCGCAAGCCCCCCGCGCACTGGTAGCCCCCGTCTAGAACACGATCACGCCGCGCGCGTTCCTGGCCGCCTCGAGATCGGCGAAGGCCTGCGGCGCCTCGTCGATCGTGTAGCGCCTGGTGATCAGCTCGTCCAGCTTGAGCTTGCCCTGCATGTACAGCCCGAGCATGCGCGGAAAGTCGACGCGCGGCACGCAGGAGCCGAAGTAGCTGCCGGTGAGCGTCTTCTCCTCGAATGGCAGCGTCATGGTGCGCACCGAGGTGGAGTCGCCGGGCTTCGCCACTCCGACCACCACCGCCGTGCCGCCGCGGCCGATCGCCTTGTACGCAGCCGCCGCCAGCTCGCCGCTGCCGACGCATTCGAAGGCGTAGTCCGCGCCTCCGCCGGTGAGCTTCTTGAGCGACTTGGTCAGGTCCTCGCCCGGCTTGGCGAGCAGCACGTCGGTCGCGCCGAACTTCTTCGCCATCTCGAGCTTCGCTCCGAGCGTGTCGATCGCCACGATGCGCTCTGCCCCCGCGATCGCCGCCCCCTGGATGACGTTCAGGCCCACGCCGCCGCAGCCGAATACGGCGACGCTCGCGCCCGGCGTGACGCGCGCGGTGTTGAACACCGCGCCCACGCCGGTGGTCACCGCGCAGCCGACGAGCGCCGCACGGTCGAGCGGGATGCTCGGATCGATCTTCACCAGGTTGTCGACGTGCACGGTGGCGTACTCGGCCATCACGCCGCAGCCCGAGAAGATGTTGAGCGGCCTGCCCTGCGCGTCCTTCGTGCGCAGCGTGCCGTCCGGCAGCGTCGAGAGCGCCTTGCCCTGCTCGACGCACAGAACCGGCCTGCCGAGCGAGCAGTAGCGGCACTTGCCGCACATGTAGATGAAGGAGGACACCACGTGGTCGCCCACCGCGAGACCCGTCACGCCCTCGCCGACCTCGACCACCGCGCCCGCGGCCTCGTGCCCGAGAATGAGCGGCGGCGGCAGCGCGATCGTGCCGTTTGTCGCCGACAGGTCCGAGTGGCACACGCCGCAGGCGCCGAGCTTGACCATAACCTCGCCGCGCTTGGGGCTGTCGACGGTGATGCGTTCGACCACCACGGGCTTGTTCAACTCGCGGCAGATCACCGCGCGTGCGGCCTGCGCCATGCAGCAGTCTCCTTCGTCCGGTAGGCGAAACAGTATAGCGCGCGCCCTCGGCTAGAATGGCGCCCTCGGTCCAGGAGGTCCACATGCTCGTGCGCGACAAGCTCTTCATCGGCGGCCAGTGGGTCGCAGCGTCAGGCAGGGAAACGATCGACGTGCACAACGCCGGAACCGGCGAGGTCATGGGCAGGATCCCCGCGGCAGGCGAAAAAGAGGCGGCCGCGGCGGTCGCCGCGGCGCGCGCCGCGCTCGATGGCTGGTCGCGCACGCCGGTCGAGAAGCGCGCCGAAATCCTGCAGAAGATCTCCGACGGCCTGAAGGCGCGCGCCGACGAGCTCGCCAAGCTGATCGCGCAGGAAGTGGGCATGCCGATCAAGCTCGCCGGCCGCATTCAGGCGGGCCTGCCGATCGCGAACTTCGCGAACTACGCGAAGCTCGTCAAGGACTTCCGGTTCGAAGAGCGCGTCGGCAACTCGGTGGTGGTGCGCGAGCCGGTGGGCGTCGTGCTCGCGATCACGCCTTGGAACTATCCGCTGCACCAGATCGCGCTCAAGGTGGCGCCCGCGCTCGCCGCGGGCTGCAGCGTCGTGCTCAAGCCCTCCGAGGTGGCCCCCTTCAACGCCTTCCTGCTCGCCGAGGTGATCGAGGCGGCCGGGCTGCCGAAGGGCGCGTTCAACCTCGTCACCGGCTACGGCGCCGCGGTGGGCGAAGCGCTGGTCAAGCATCCGGACGTCGACATGATCTCGTTCACCGGCTCGACGCGCGCCGGCAAGCGCATCTCGGAGCTCGCCGCGCAGGGGGTGAAGCGCGTGGCGCTCGAGCTGGGCGGCAAGTCGCCTTCGGTCGTGCTCGAGGACGCGGACGTCGCGAGCGCGGTGAAGAGCACCGTGAACGCCTGCTACCTCAACTCGGGCCAGACCTGCACCGCGCTCACGCGCCTGCTGGTGCCGGAGTCGAAGTATGAGGAGGCGAAGAAAGTCGCCGCCGAGGTGGCGAACGGCTTCAAGCTCGGCGATCCGCTCGCCGAGGCGACGCGCCTCGGCCCGCTCACCTCCGCGGCGCAGCTCGAGCGCGTGCGCGGCTACATCAGGAAGGGGGCCGCCGAAGGCGCCGAGCTCGTCGCGGGCGGCGCCGAAGCGCCCGAGGGCGTGCCCGCCGGCGGCTACTTCGTAAAGCCGACGGTGTTCGGCAGAGTGAAGCCCGGCTCGACCATCGAGCAGGAGGAGATCTTCGGGCCGGTGCTGTCGATCATCACCTACAGGAGCGAGGACGAGGCGGTGCGCATCGCGAACGACACGCCCTACGGCCTCGCCGCCGCGGTGTGGTCCAAGGACGAGGCGCACGCGCAGGCCGTCGCGCGCCGCATCCGCGCCGGACAGGTGGACGTAAACGGCGGCGCATTCAACATGAACGCGCCGTTCGGCGGCTTCAAGCAGTCCGGGCACGGGCGCGAAGCGGGCGTGTACGGCCTGGAGGAATTCCTCGAGTACAAGGCGCTGCAGCTGAAGGGCTGAGCGCGCGCACCTTTGACGCCGGTCAAACGGCCCGCTTCGGCGCGCCGTTAGCTTAGCCGCATGGAGCGGCCGGACGTCATCCGCAAGGCCCCGGGCGCGCAGCGCGTCGCGCCGAACCTCGCCGACTACGCCGCGACGCGCGCCGCGTTCAGCTGGGACGCCGCGCGGCGCGAGCTCGCCGGGCTGCCGGGCGGGGGCCTGAACATCGCGTGGGAGGCCGTCGAGCGGCACGCGCAAAGCGGGCGCCTCGCGTTCCGCTTCCTCTCGGCCGTGGGCGGAAGGCGCGACGTCACCTTCGCCGGGCTATCGCGCCTCACGAACCGCTTCGCCAACGTCCTGCGCGGCCTGGGCGTCGGCAAGGGCGACCGGGTGTTCATTCTCGCGGGGCGCATCCCCGAGCTGTACATCGCGGCGTTGGGGGCGCTCAAGAACGGCAGCGTCGTGGCGCCGCTCTTCTCGGCGTTCGGCCCCGAGCCGATCGCCACGCGCATGAAGCTCGGCGCGGGCAAGCTGCTCGTCACCACGGAGTCGCTGTACGCGCGCAAGGTCGAGAAGCTGCGCGGCGAGCTCCCCTCCCTCGAGCACGTGCTGCTCGCCGACAGCCCCGAGTTCGCGCGCATGATGGACGCGGCCTCCGAGCGCTTCGAGACGGCGCGCACCGAGGCCGAGGACATGGCGCTGCTTCACTTCACGAGCGGCACGACCGGCCGTCCCAAGGGCGCGGTGCACGTGCACGGCGCGGTGCTCACGCACTACGTCACCGGGCGCTACGCGCTCGACCTGCACCGCGAGGACGTGTTCTGGTGCACCGCGGATCCCGGCTGGGTGACCGGCACCTCGTACGGCATCATCGCGCCGCTCCTGCACGGCGTGACGAGCATCGTCGACGAGGCCGAGTTCGACGCCGTGCGCTGGTACCGGATCCTGGAGGAAGAGCGCGTCTCGGTCTGGTACACCGCACCGACCGCCGTTCGCATGCTCATGAAGGCGGGCGCCGGGCTCGCGCGCGCGCGCTCCTACCCCGAGCTGCGCTTCGTCGCGAGCGTCGGCGAGCCGCTCAACCCGGAGGCGGTGTGGTGGGGGATGGACGCGATCGGCATGCCGATCCACGACAACTGGTGGCAGACCGAGACCGGCGGCATCATGATCGCTAACTTCCCGGCGCTCGACGTGAAGCCCGGCTCCATGGGCTTGCCCGTGCCGGGCGTCGAGGCGGCGATCGTGCATCGTTCCGAGTCGAAAATCGAATTCGTCGAAACCCCGGGAACGCAGGGCGAGCTGGCGCTGAAGGCCGGCTGGCCGTCGATGTTCCGCGGCTACCTGCACGAGGAGGAGCGCTACCGCAAGTGCTTCCACGACGGCTGGTACCTGACCGGCGACCTCGCCAGGCGCGACGCCGACGGCTACTACTGGTTCGTCGGGCGCGCCGACGACGTGATCAAGTCGGCCGGCCACCTCATCGGCCCCTTCGAGGTCGAAAGCGTGCTCATGGAGCACCCGGCGGTCGCCGAAGCGGGCGTCATCGGCAAGCCCGATCCCGTAGTGGGAGAAGTGGTCAAGGCCTTCATTTCTCTCAGAAGGGATTTTCAGGAAAGCGAATCCTTGCGAAGCGATATCCTCGCCCACGCGCGCAAGCGGCTCGGTGCGGCGGTCGCGCCCAAGGAGATCGCGTTCCTCGCGTCGCTGCCGCGCACGAGGAGCGGCAAGATCATGCGGCGCCTGCTCAAGGCGCGCGAGCTCGGACTGCCCGAAGGCGACACCTCGACGCTGGAGTCCGCATGACGCTCGCCCCGCCGCCCTCCGGCCCGGTGCCCTGGGAACGCGATTTTGCGCTCGCGATGACGCGCGACATGCTGCGCATCCGGCGCCTGGAGGAGCGCGCCGCCGAGCTCTACGGCGAGCGGAAGATCCGCGGCTTCCTGCATCTGTACATCGGCGAGGAGGCGGTCGCGGTCGGTGCGCTGCACGCGCTCGCACCCGAGGACAACATCGTCGCCACCTACCGCGAGCACGGCCACGCGCTCGTGCGCGGCATGCCGATGCGCACCATCATGGCCGAGATGTACGGCAAGCGCGAGGGCTGCTCGCGCGGGCGCGGCGGCTCGATGCACCTGTTCGACGCGC
>DASPRX010000034.1:0-13184 GCA_035624235.1 Burkholderiales bacterium
GGCGATCGCGCACGTGGTGAAAACCCTGAACGGCAAGATCGACCCGGACAAGGCGATGAAGGCGCTCGAGGGCTGGAAGTTCGAAAGTCCGCGCGGTCCGATCATGATCGACCCGCAGACGCGCGACATCGTGCAGAACGAACACGTCGAGGAGGTGGTGGAGAAGGGCGACCGCCTGCACGTCAAGGTGCTCGAAACCGTCCCGCAGGTGAAGGACCCGTGCAAGGAGCTCAAGTTCGGCAAGTGCGCGCAGTAGCGCGCCCCCGGTCTAGAGCGAGTCGAAGTGCCGTGCCATGCGCCGGCGCACGGCCGAATCCGGCAAGGGCCCGAGCGCGGCACCGAGGTTGTCGCGCATGTGCTCGGGCTTCGCGGTGCCGGGGATGGCGCAGGTCACCGCGGGGTGGCCGATGATCCATTTCAGGAAGTACTGCGCCCAGCTGCCGATGCCCAGCTCGCGCGTCCATTCCGGCAGCGGCTTGCCGCGCGCGCGGCGGAACATGCTTCCCTGGCCGAACGGGCGGTTCACCAGCACCGCGACCTTCTTCTCCGCTGCGAGCGGCAGGAGGCGCTCAGCCGCCTCGGGCTCGTCGAGCGAATAGTTGATCTGCAGGAAGTCGTAGTGCCCGGCCTTCAGGACACGCTCGACCTCGCCATAGGCCGATGAGGTGTAGTGCGTGATGCCGACGTAGCGCACGCGCCCGGCCTGCTTCCAATGCTCGAGGGTGCGCGTGTGCGTGGCGGCGTCCACCAGGTTGTGGATCTGCATCAGATCGAGCCGCTCGACGCGCAGGCGGCGCATGGACTGCTCCATCTGCGCGATGCCCTCCGCGCGCCCGCTGGTCCACACCTTGGTGGCGAGGAACAGGCGCTCGCGCAGGCCGAGGCCGGCCACCAGGTCACCGGCCACCGCTTCGCTCGAGCCGTACATCGGAGAGCTGTCGATCACCTTGCCACCCGCGGCGGCAAGGATCGACAGCACTTCGCCGAGCGGCGCGCGCGCGCGGGCATCCGCGCCGACGTCGAAAGTCTGCCAGGTACCCAGGCCGACGACCGGCAGGCGCTCGCCGCTCGCGGGGATCGGGCGCGTGGTCGGGATTCCTGCCGGCTGAGTCACGGCCGATTTCACGCTGAGCGCGGCGCCCGTTCCCGCAAGTAGGGCGAGGGCGCGCCGGCGGGCAGGCCTGAAGGGGCTGCGCGGCATGACCTCATTCTAGACCGGCGAGCGGCGCAGACGTTCCTGGCGGCGCCCGAGCCACAGGCCGAGCGCCAGCCAGGCGAGCGCGACCGGTGCGGCGAGGAAGGAAAGCGCGGACAGGCCCAGTCCGAGGCCGCGCAGGCCGCCAACCGTCCAGCCGGCGAGCGCGTCGCCGCCGCGAAACACGACCGTGTCGATGAAGTTCTTCGCCTTGTAGCGCTGCTCGCGCGTCACCACGGTGAACAGCTCTTCGCGCGCCGGCTTGGAGATCGCGAATTCCCCGACGCGCCGCGTCACCCCGAACGCTATCAGCACCGCGAGCGTGGGCACCGCGCCGAGCCACAGGAACCCCGCGAGCGACACGAGCGGCATCAGCGCGAGCATGCCGGATATGCCGATCGCCGCGCCGAGGCGCGCGAACACGCCGAGCTGCACGAGCAGGGTGAGGCCGTTCACGCCGAGGTCGAGCGCGGCGAACAGCCGCGTGCGCTCCCCCGAGTCGGAGATCGCGCGCCCGACGATGTCGACCTGGGCGAAATACAGCGCGGTCGAAAGCGCGGTGTAGCACAGCAGGTAGCCGCAGATGCCGAGCAGGTAGGGCGACCCGAAGGCGGCGCGCACGCCGGCGCCGATCGGGCCGCCGATCGGGCTTTCGACCGGAGGGTCGCCGGCGCGCGGATGCGCGCGCGCCCAGCGCAGCAGCATCGCGATGCAGCCCGTGGCGGCCGCGAGGCAGCCGGCGCTGATGAGCAGCAGGTCCGCGGTGCCGAGCGCAACCGCGCCGAGCGCGGTGAGCGACGGGCCGGCAATCGCTCCGCAGCTGCCGCCGGCCGCGATGGCGCCGTACAGCCGCGCCGCCTGCTCCGCGTCGAATACGTCCGACATGAAGCTCCAGAACACCGACACGACGAACAGGTTGAACACGCTCAGCCAGACGAAGAACAGCGGCGCCAGCGCGCGCGGTGCGAGCCCGGCCTCGAGCGCGCCCCAGAAGGCGACCAGGTTGGCGGCGAAGAACAGGTACACGGCGGGCAGCAGGCGCGCGCGCGGCAGGCTGCGGCACAGCCAGCCGAACAGCGGCGTGAGCGCGAGCATCGCGAGGAACGTCGCCGTGAACAGCCATTGCAGGCGCTCGGCGCCCGCGAGCACGCTCATGTCGTCGCGCACTGGCCGCAGGATGTAGTAGCCCCCCAGCAGAAGGAAAAAATATGCAAAGGCCCAGGCGAGCGCGGGCAGTTCGTGCGGTTGGGCGCGCAAGGCGCGGCAGAGCAGAGCGCGCATGCGCTATAGTAGCCGACCATCGGGGGGCAACTCTGGAGGGGAGATGGGCACCGGAGGCTGGATCTTCATCGCGGTCGTGGTGGCGCTCGTGGCGTTCGTCATCGCCATCTACAACCGGCTGGTCGCGCTGCGCAACCGCTACAAGAACTCCTACGCGCAGATCGACGTCCAGCTCAAGCGGCGCTACGACCTGATCCCCAATCTCGTCGAAGCGGCGAAGGGCTACCTGCAGCACGAGCGCGGCACGCTCGAGGCGGTGACCGCGGCGCGCGGCGCCGCAGTCAGCGCGGCGCAGCGCGCGGCGGGCTCGCCTGGCGACCCGGCGGCGATGCAGGGCCTGGCGCAGGCCGAGGGCGCCCTCGGCGGCGCGCTCGGTCGGCTGATGGCCGTGTTCGAGGCCTATCCCGACCTGAAGGCGAACCAGAACATCCTCGCGCTGCAGGAAGAGCTCTCCAGCACCGAGAACAAGGTCGCTTTCTCGCGCCAGGCCTACAACGACGCGGTGATGGAATACAACACCAAGCGCGAGTCGTTCCCGGACAACATGATGGCCGGGATGTTCGGCTTCGGCCCGGCGGAGCTCCTGCAGGCGACCGAATCGGCCGCCGAACGGCAGGCGCCCAAAGTATCCTTCAGCTGATCCTTGAACTTCTTTGAGGCGGAGCAGCTCGCGCGGCGCACGACGCGCGTGCTCGTGCTGCTGTACTTGCTGGCGGTCGCCGCCGTAGCGGGCGCCGTGTGCCTTGGGCTGGGTATCGCCTACACGGTCGGCGTCGTGTATGGAGCCGTGCGGCCGGCCAGGCAGGTGGTGATCGACGGTGACCATCTCGGCGCGGCGCTCCTCGATATCCTGCTGCACGGCGTGCCGCATGGCGTGTATGGCTGGGGCGCAGGCATCACGCTGCTGCTGATCCTCGGCGCCACCGCCTACAAGATGACCCAGCTGGCTGGCGGCGGCGCGGCGGTCGCCGACATGGTCGGCGCGCGCATGATCAACGCGGGCAGCGCGCCGCCCGAGGAACGGCGCCTGCTAAACGTGGTCGAGGAGATGGCGATCGCCTCGGGCGTGAGCGTGCCGCCGGTGTTCGTCATGGACCAGGAGACCGGCATCAACGCGTTCGCGGCGGGCTACTCACCGCACGAGGCGGTCATCGTGGTGACCCAGGGCACGCTGCAGACACTGTCGCGCGACGAGCTCCAGGGCGTAATCGGGCACGAATTCAGCCACATCCTGAACGGCGACATGCGCCTCAACGTGCGTCTGCTCGGTGTGCTGTTCGGCATCGTGTGCATCGCGCAGCTGGGCCAGTTCCTGATCCGCAGCACCGCGCGCTCGATGGCGAGCGTGAGCCGCGAGAACCGCGGCCCGGGCGTCATGCTGGTGATCGCGGGCATCGCGCTCGCGCTCATCGGCTTCATGGGGCTGGAGCTTGCGCGCCTGATCAAGGCCGCCATTTCGCGCCAGCGCGAATTTCTCGCCGACGCCTCGAGCGTGCAGTTCACGCGCAATCCGGACGGCATCGCCGGAGCGCTCGACACCATCAGCGCGTCGCAGCGCAGCACGCTCGTGCACGACGTGCACGCGGAGGAGCTGTCGCACATGTTCTTCGTGCAAGGCGTGGCCAACTGGATGGGGTCGCTGTTCGACACGCATCCGCCGATCGAGGAGCGCATCCGCCGCGTGCGGCCGGGCTTCCAGCGCACGCGCTACCGCGCGCAGCGCGACGCCGACCGCGCCAGTCCGGTCGCGGTGCTCGACGGCGCGGGCAACCTGGTGAAGACGATCACCGTGGCCGCCTCGGTCGGCAACCCAACGCCCGAGCACGTCGACTACGCACGCCGGCTGCTGGCTCAGATCCCCGCGACGCTGCGCGCGCGGCTGGCGGGCGCCGAAGGCGCCGAGCAGGTGATCTTCGCTCTCGCGACAGCGGGCGACGACGCCTCGCGCAGAGCCAAGCTCGAGGCGCTGCGGGCGCGCCGCGGCGAGGCGACCGCGGCCGCTGTGCAGGCGGCTTCCGACGAGATGCGCGGCGCAGGCCTGGGCCGGGCGCACGCGCTGCCGCTGGTCGGCATCGCGCTGCCTGTACTGAAGGGGCTCAAGCAGGGCGAGCGCGACGCGCTCATCGAGGACGTCGCGAAAGTCGTCGCGGCCGACGGCAAGGTCACGCTCGGGGAGTTCGTGCTGGCTGCGATCGTCAGGCAGCGCCTGCGCGAGGGCGCCGGCGGCCCGTTGCCGAGCAAGTATCAAAGCGTCGCCGAGGTGGATGCCAATGCGCGCGTCGTGCTCTCGCTGGTGGCGCACGCGGCGGCCGGCGACACCGCGGCGGCGTACGCGCGGGGCGCCGAGATCCTCGGCCTGAACCTGCGCGACCCGCTGCCGACAGCCGAGCTCTCCATGGCGGCGGTCGGCGCTTCGCTCGAGCGCCTGCGGCTGCTTGCGCCGCTCGCCAAGCCGCGCATGCTGAAGGCCTGCCTGGACGCGGCTTCGGCCGACGGCGCGCTCACGCTGGCCGAGGCGGAGCTGGTGCGTCTGGTCGCCGCAACTCTCGATTGCCCGCTTCCGCCGGTGCTCGCCGAGCTCGATCCGACGACGCTGAAATGAGCGGCTGGCGCGGGCTGGAGAAGGGCGTCGCGCGCGCGCGGGACGGCTAGAATCCGCACATGCGTTCGCTGGTGCTCGCAGTCCTGGTGCTGGCGGGGGTGTCCGCGCTCGCGCAATCCCCGTCCGTACTGTCGCCCAATGCGACGTTGTTCGCCGCGATCGACGCGGGCAAGGAGCTGGTCGCCGAGGGGCTGATACGGCGCAAGGAGGCGGATCCAAACGCGCGCAATGCGGACGGCGAGACCGCACTGCAGCGCGCGGTGGAGCAGGGGATGGGCGAGCTGGCTGGCATGCTGATCGAATCCGGCGCGCAAGTCGACGCGCGCTCGAAGCATGGCGAGACGGCGCTGCACCTCGCGGTGCTCGGCCCCGACGCGCGGTTCGTCGCGCTGCTGCTCAAGGCGCGCGCCGACCTGAACGCGCGCAACGAGGCGGGCGAGTCGCCGCTCTACTGGGCGGCGCTAAGCGGCAACGCGGCCGCCGTCCGCGCACTGCTGAACGCGAGGGCCGACGCGAACCTCGCCGATGCGCAGGGAAACCTTCCTCTGCACGCGGCCGCCCACGGCGGCCACCTGCGTGTCGTCGACCTCCTGCTTCCCGCGACCGACGATCCGCTCGCCAAGAACCGCAAGGGTTTCACCGCGGCCGACTATGCGGCCCAAGGCGGCTTCCAGGAGATCGTCAAGCGCATCAAGACGCACGAGGCGATCGAGCCGGCGAGCAACTTCGAAACACTCGACATGGACGATCCGCGCCGCAAGCCGCTCGATACGCGCTAGAGCAGCTCGGCGGCAAGCAGCTCGTAGGATCTCAGGCGCGAGGCGTAATCGCCCGTGATCGTCAGCAGCATCACCTCGTCCGCCGCGTAGCGCGCGCCGAGCGCCTCGATTTCCCTGCGACACTTGGCCGGCCCGCCGACGATCGCGCGCGCACGCTGCGCCATGACGTAGCGGCGCTCGTCCTCGGAGTACTCGTGGCGCAGGGCCTCCTCGAGGGTCGGCACGGGCGTGTCCAGGTTGAGCGCCATGTGCAGCCGCCGCAGGTCGATCGAGGCGGCGAGCCGCTCGGCAGCCGCGTCCGATTCCGCGCAGATCGCGAACGTGCACACGATAGCCTGCGGCCGCGGCTCGCGCGACGATGGACTGTACTGCTCGCGGTAGGCGCGCGTCACCTCGTCGCCGCCGTGCGGGTTGATGAAATGCGCGAAGGCGAAGCGCAGCCCGAGCTGCGCGGCGAGCGCGCCGCTGTAGTCGGAGGACCCGAGCAGCCAGACTTGCGGGGCGGAATCGACTTCGGGCTGCACGCGCAGCCGGTGATAGGGGTGCTCCTCCGGCAGCGTGCCATCCAGGTGGCGGACGAGCTGCCACACCTGCTCAGGGAAGTCGCGCGCGTCGGGCATTCGCCCGCCGCCGACCGCCTGGGCGGTGCGCGCGTCCCCGCCGGGGGCGCGGCCGATGCCGAGGTCTATGCGTCCCGGGTAGAGCGCCTCGAGCATTCTGAAGACCTCCGCGGTCTTGAAGGCGCTGTAGTACGGCAGCAGCACGCCGCCGGTGCCGACACGCATGCGCCGCGTTTCCGCGCCCAGGCGCGCGAGCAGCACCTCGGGGCAGGGGTCGGCGAGCGCGCCGATCGCGTGGTGCTCGGCGAGCCAGTAGCGCTCGTAGCCGAGCGCCTCGGCGCGGCGCGCCAGCTCGAGCGTTTCTTCGAGAGCCCGCGGCGCGCCGAGTGTAGAGATGATGGGCGATTGATCGAGGATCGAGAGTCTCATGTGGCCCGATGTTAGCTTGCGTCGAAACCGTCGCCATTCGGCGACAGTGAAACCCGCGCCCCATCAACTACATCGCGCGAGTGTGACTTCCGTCGTCGCCGCAGGCAGACGTTTCGAGCCCCGATCGCCCCCGCGAATTTTTTCACGATCGCTCTGCAAGCGATTGTACTGCATACGGATTTTCTTCCTGGCATGCCAATTGCAGGAAATGTGAGGGATCGTCAGAGAAAGAGGAGGAGGAACCCATGCTGCAAGACCTGAGGCAATTCAAGGACACGAGCGTACTTCTGCAGACGGTGGCGGGTTTTTGGCTTCTCGCGCTGGTGCTGATCGGCGTGTGCGGCTCGATCCTCGAGGTCATCGCCCCGCACGGCTGGCTCGCGCGCACCCTCGGCCCCGGCGCGTCGCTCGGGGCCGCGGCGATCATCTCGCTCGTGTTCGTCGCGACCGTCGGATGGTTCGCGCGCGAATGGGCTTCGGCAGGAGACAAGCACCGCATCACGGACGTCGTGCTCTACGCATTCGCCGGCGCCGGGCTGATCTTCCTGTGGCAGATGGCCACCGGCAGCGGCTTCTGAGCCGGCACCGCCTTCAATCCCGGAAACGGAGGAATTACCGACCGCCAAATCCGCAATAGCTTCTCCCCTGGGCCCGCCACTTCCCCCTATCGGCGGGCCTTCTTTTTTTCCGCCGCCGGCAATTGCTCGAGCCAGTCGGGCAATTCGGCCACGCTGCGCAGCAACGCGCTATGCGCCAGCTTTTCCAAGCGCGCCCGATCGTGCGCCCCGCTCAGAACGCCGATATTCGCCGCCACGCCCGCGTGCAGGCCGGCAAGAAGGTCGTTGTCCGTGTCGCCCACGCTGACCACCGCACGCACATCGTCGACGCGAGTTCGTTCCATCGCGCGGAAGATCATGTAGGGTGCCGGGCGTCCGAGCGCGACGTCGTCGGCGCATACCACGGCATCGAAGCGCCCGGCGAAGGGCAGCCGCGCCAGCAGGCCGTCGGTGACCTTGCGGTCGAATCCCGTAGTGAGCGCGATGCGCAGGCCGCGCTGCGCGAGTCGCTCGAGTGCCTGCGCGGCGCCGTCGATCGAGCGTACGCCTTGCTGCGCGAATGCGTCGATCAGCAGCTCCTGGAAGCTCTGGTACACGTGCGACGGGTCGGCGCGTCCGCCCGCCGCCAGGCGGGCGATCACTTCGCGTTTCGCGGCGCCACGCCAGGCGACGAGCTGCCGCGCGTCCACCGCGAGCCCATGGCACTCGAGCGCGGCCTTGAAGATCGCGGGGACGTCGGCGGTGTCGTGGATGAGCGTGCCGCCGAGGTCGAATACCACGAGCCGCAGCGCCGGCGCGGCGCTCATCGCCGGGCTCTCAGCGCGGACCGCCGAACCCCTCGCCCGCCTTGCGGTACTCCTCGCGCGGCGGACTGAAGATGTCCAGCACCAGCGCGCCCTCGGCCCCCGTGCGTACACCGTGCGCGACCCCGCCCGGCGTGTGCCAGAAATCCCCCGCGCGCATCTCGATCTCCTCGCCGCCCTGGATGCGTACGCAGTGGCCCTCGAGCAGCACGCCCCATTGCTCCTGCGGATGACTGTGCACGGCGCCCGTCGAGTGCGGCGCGATGCGCACCACCGAGAGCATGGCGTGCTCGCCCGGAAAGATCCGCGTGACGATGCCCTCGCCGAGCTTGCGCCGGATACCCTGTGCCTCGTCTCGAAGATTGAAGACCCACGGCAGTTTGGTATCGACGTTCATTTCGGTCTCCTTAGACGGCGATCGGCGCCCTGATCGCCGGGTGCGGGTCGTAATCCTCGAGCGTGAAGTGCTCGTAGCGGAACGCGAACAAGTCGCGCACCGAAGGATCGAGCCGCACGCGCGGGAAGGGGCGCGGCGCGCGCTCGAGCTGCTCGCGCGCCTGCTCCCGATGGTTGAGATACAGGTGCGCGTCGCCCAGTGTCAGCACGAACTCGCCCGGCGCCAGCCCGGCGACCTGCGCCATCATGAGGGTGAGCAGCGCGTAAGAAGCGATGTTGAACGGCACGCCCAGGAATACGTCGGCACTTCTTTGGTACATCTGGCACGACAGGCGGCCTTCGGCGACGTAGAACTGGAACAGCGCGTGGCAGGGCGGCAACGCCATGCGCTCGACGTCGCCCGGGTTCCACGCGGTGACGATGTGGCGCCGCGAGTCCGGATTGCGGCGCAGCGAGTCGACCACGCGCGCGATCTGGTCGATCTCGCGCCCGTCCGCCGTCCGCCAATGCCGCCACTGGTAGCCATACACGGGTCCGAGTTCGCCCTGCGCGTCGGCCCATTCGTCCCAGATCGTGACGCCGCGCTCCTGCAGCCATTTCACGTTGGTGTCGCCGCGCAGGAACCACAACAGCTCGTAGACGATCGACTTGACGTGCAGCTTCTTCGTGGTGAGCAGCGGAAAGCGCTCGTGCAGGCCGAAGCGCAGCTGGCGTCCGAACAGCGACAGCGTGCCCGTGCCGGTGCGGTCGGACTTGCGCGCGCCGCGCTCCAGCAGCTCGGCGAGCAAGTCGAGATATTGCCGCTCTTCGGCGCCGGCTCTCATACCGCAATGGTAGCGAAAAGCTCGCGCGCGCTCTGGAAGCGATCTTCGGGACGCTTGGCGAGCAGCCGGTCGATGACCGGCTGGAAGCCGGCTAGCGGCTTCGGCAGCCTAGGCAGCGGCCCCGATACGTGCATGCGCAGCAGCTCGGCATCCGTATATTCCTCGTACAGCCGCCTGCCGGCCAGCATCTCGTAGAAGATCGCGCCCAGACTGTACAGGTCGGAGCGCGCGTCGGCCGGCAGGCGCAGCACCTGCTCCGGGCTCATGTAGCGGGCGGTGGCGTAGACCACCCCGCCACGCGTCAGGTCGGCGTCGGACATGAGGTCCTTGGCCAGCCCGAAATCGACGATCGCCGGCCGTCCGTCGGCGCGGAACAGAATGTTCTGCGGCTTGAGGTCGCGGTGCACGATGTTGTGGCCATGGATCGCGTCCAGTGCGCGAGCAATCTGCGCGGTGATGCGCGCCGCCTCGAGCGGCGCGATGCCGCTTTGCATGCGCGCCCTGAGGTGGCCGCCCGGGAAATACTCCATCGCAATATAAGGGTGCCGGCCGGCGAAGCCCTGATCGTAGATGCGCGCTACGTGCTCGTTCTGCAGGGCGGCAACGATCTTGTACTCCTGCACGAAGCGCTGCAGGAAGGTCTTGTCCTCCCATAGCGTCGGGTCGAGCAGCTTCAGCACCAGTTCGAGCCTGTCGTGCTCGCGCTCGGCGAGGTAAACGCGCGACATGCCGCCCTCGCCGATCTGCCCGAGGATGCGGTAGCCCGGCACCAGCTGCTCGTCGCCGCGCGCCGCGCCGCGCAGCTCACGCGCGTCCATCGGCAAGGTAGTCGTCTTTTCGCGCGTGCCCTGCTCGGCCGAAACGCGCGCGTGCGCCTCGTGCTCGGCGAGCGCGTCCTCGACCAGGCGGCCGAGCAAGGCTCGCGTGAGGCCGCGCCGCGGAAGGAAGTCCGCCGCACCCGCCTTCATCGCCCGTACCGCCAGTTCCTCGCTGCCCTTCTCGGCCAGCAGCAGCACCGGCGGCGCCTTCGGGTCCCTGCAGATCGCGCGTATCAGCGCGACGACGTCTTCGCCCGGAAACGGCGCCTGCAGCAGCAAGGCGGACACGCCGCCCTTGGCGAGCGCGGCCTGAAAGGCGGGGCGCTCGCTCGGGTCGAAAAGATCGAGGTCTGCGTCCGGCCAGCGCGCGCACAGCATGATGCCGAGCGCCGTGCGCAGCTCCGGGGATTCGTCGACGATGAGGAAATGCATGAAGCGTGCCGATCAGGTCTTGGAACGCACGGCGGACTTCGGCCGGAAGGCTTTCACCACGGCCTCGTGGGTCTCTACATACGGCCCGCCGATCAGGTCGATGCAATAGGGTACGGCGGCGAAGATGCCGGGCACGAGCGGCTTGCCGGCTTCGTCCTTGAGGCCTTCGAGCGTCTCCTTGATGGCCTTGGGCTGCCCTGGGAGATTGACGATCAGCGCCTTCTTGCGAATGACCGCCACCTGGCGCGAGAGAATCGCGGTCGGGACGAAGCGCAGGCTGATCTGGCGCATCTGCTCGCCGAAGCCGGGCATCACCTTGTCCGCGACCGCGAGCGTCGCTTCCGGGGTGACGTCGCGCGGCGCCGGACCGGTGCCGCCGGTGGTCAGCACCAGTTGACAGCCCGTCTCGTCGACGAGCTCCCTCAGTGTTGCCTCGATCACCGGCTGCTCGTCGGCGATCAGGCGCGTCTCGTCGCGCCACGCGGGCGAGGCGATCGCCCCCGCAAGCCAATCTCTTAGCGTCGGGATCCCCTCATCGCGGTACACGCCCCTGGAGGCGCGGTCGCTGATCGAGACGAGGCCGACGACAAGCTGTTCCCTAGCGCTCATCGCGTGTCATTGTACGGCGTAGAAATCGATTCTCACCGCGGCCGCGAGGCGCGCCCCGCTGCCCACGCACACGATGCGGTTCAGCCAGGCGTAGCGCTCGTCGCCGGTCTCGAAACGCGGAGTCGTGCGCATGTAGTAGAGCGAAGGGTCGACGCTTTCGCCGCGAGCGAGGCGCGCGATCACCTCGGGAGGACCGTGCCGGTAGCCGCGATTGCGCACGTACACGAGCGCCCCGTCGGCCGTCCGGATCGTGTAGCGCGCGTCGAGATCGGCGACGCCGTCCGGACGGATGACCTGCCAGTCCGCGCCTCCGGGGAGCACCTCGCCCGAGAGGCGCGCGCCGGACACCGTCCCTCCGGTGATCGGGATGATGCGCCTGCGGCCGAGCGGCGTATCGCCGAGCTCCTGGGCGGGCGCAAGAGTGATCTCCGCGCGGAACAGCGGCTCGAGCCGAAGCATCTCTATTCCACCTCGCGCAGCACGCGGTAGATCTCGCGGAAGGCGCGCGGCGGACGCCCTTCGTCCTGCTCGCGGCGAGCGTTGCGAATCAGCGCGCGCAAGGCCTGCAGATCGGCCGTCGGATGCGTGCTCGCGAAGTCAGTGAGCGCCGCATCGTCCTCCAGCAGGCGTGCGCGCCACTGCTCGAGGCGCCGGTGGCGTGCGCTGTCCTCCGCCGAGCGGCCAGCGATTCGCTCCAGCCCGGCGCGAATCGGCGCGGGGTCGAGCTCGCGCATCACCCGGCCGATGTACTGCAGCTGACGGCGTCGTCCTTCGCGGCTCGTGATGCGCTGTGCCTCCGCCACCGCTTCGGCGAGCTCGGCGGGCAATCCGAGCGCTGCGAGCTGGCCCTGCGGGAGCGCCACGAGCGCCGCGCCGAGCGCCTGCAGCTCGTGCATCGCCTGCTTGCGTTTCGTCTTGCTCGGAAGGTCATCCTGCATCGCGCTGTTATCATAGCGCGACATGCCGAAGATGCATCGCTTCACCTATGCCGCAGGCGAGCTGCGCGAGTTTGCCGCCGCCATCCTCGCGCACGCCGCGCGTCTGGGCGCGAGCGCCTGCGAGTGCGATGTCTCCGAGGGCTACGGCCTGTCGGTCACCGTGCGCAAGGGCAGGATCGACACGCTCGAACACAATCGCGACAAGGGTATCGGCGTCACCGTCTATCTCGGCGAGCGTCCGCACGTGCGCCGCGGCCACGCCAGCACGTCCGACTTTTCCGCGGCTGCGCGCGAGCAGACAGTCGCCGCCGCCCTGGCGATCGCGCGCCACACTGCGCAGGACGACTGCGCCGGCCCGCCGGAGCCCGAGCTGCTCGCGCGCGAGCTGCCGGATCTAGATCTTTTTCACCCCTGGGACCTCGAGACCGAGCAGGCGATCGACACCGCACGCCGCTGCGAGGCCGCCGCCTTCGCCCTGTCGCGCAAGCTCAAGAACTCCGAGGGCGCGTCGCTCTCGTCCCAGCACTCGCAGTTCGTGTTCGCGAACAGCTTGGGCTTCATGGCGGGGTTTCCGACCTCGCGCCACTCGCTGTGGTGCTCGGTGATCGCCGAGGACAAGGGCCTGATGCAGCGCGACGACTGGTATAGCGCCGCTCGCGTGCCCGCCAAGGTGGCCGACGCTGCCGCGCTCGGCCGCTATGCGGGGGAGCGCGCGCTCGCGCGCCTCGGCGCGCGCAAGATCGGCACCCGCAAGGCGCCGGTGCTGTTCGAAGCGCCGGTCGCCACCCAGCTGATCGGCGCGTTCGTCTCCGCGGCGAGCGGCGGCAGCCTGTACCGCAAGACTTCGTTCCTGGTCGACAGCCTGGGCAAGCAAGTGTTCTCGCCCATCATCAGCATCGAGGAAAGCCCGCTCGAGCCGCAGGGGCTTGCCAGCGCGCCGTTTGACGAGGAGGGCGTCGCC
>DASPRX010000030.1:0-22192 GCA_035624235.1 Burkholderiales bacterium
GCGGGGAGGGCGCGCGCGACCATCTCGTCGGAGGCGGTCAGGCTGATGCGGAAGTAATCCGGGGCGTTCATCATGCTGCCCGGCATGACGAACACGCCGCGATCGGCGAGCGTATTCCATTGCCGCTCGGGATCGCCCGCGGCCCATTTCACCCACAGGTAGAACGTCCCCTCCGGCGGCAGCACGGCGTGGCCCGCCTTCGCCAGCGCCTCGCTCAGCACGTCGCGGCGGCGCGCGAGCGCCTGCACGTCGATCGACAGCTGCTCGAGCTGCGGCACCGCGTTCTGCATGACCGCGTTCGGGAAGCACCAGCCGAGCGCCATCTGCGTCGGGAACATCGCGTCGCGCAGCGCCTGGCGCTCGGCCGCGGGCATCAGCGGTGAGATCGCCAGGTAGCCCAGGCGCTGTCCGGGCGCGAGCAGCACCTTGCCGTAGCTGTACGAGACGAGCGTCCAGGGGTAGACGGCCGCGGGGCTGACGAAGCCGCGTCCGTCGAAGCGCAGCCTGCGGTAGGGCTCGTCGGACAAGAGGAACACGCGGCGGCCGATGCGCTGCGAGGCGCGCTCGAGCCGCTCGGCGAGCGCGGCAAGCGCCTCGCGCGCGTAGATGCGGCCGGTGGGATTGTGCGGCGTGGTGACGATCACCAGCCGCGTGCGCGGTCCGATCGCCGCGTCGAGCGCTTCCAAATCGAGGTCGAACTTCGGCTTCTTGAGCGCCAGCTTGCGCGGGACGGCGTCCGCCGCGAGCAGCATCGGCTCGTAGCAGAACCAGGCCGGCTCGGAGAAGATCGCCTCGTCGCCCGCATCGAGCAGGAGCCTGAACGCGACCGAGATCGCCGCGAAGGCGCCCGCGGTGAGCGCGATGTCCGGCGGCTCGAACGCAAGGCCGAGCTCCCTGCCGACCGCCGCGGCGAGGAAGGCCTGCGGCGCTTCCTCGTTCGACTTGTAGGCGAACCAGTCCTTGTTGTGCGGCACCGCACCCTCGCGGATCGCCGCGACCAGTCCTTCCAGCGGCATCTCGTGCGGGTTGCCGAAGGTGAAGTCGGCGATGCCCGGGTCGCCGCGCCGCTCGCCGTAGCGCGAGTGAAAATAGAAGTCCTTGACCACGCCGAACGCGCGGTCCGCCGCCGCGACCCGCCGCGAGAGGGGATTCAAGCGCGGCCCCGGCTCAGGTCTTGAGCTGCGCGCTCGGTGTCGAGCGCGAGATTTCGAGTTCCTCCGGGGTCATGTCGGCCGGGATGTCGGCGAACAGCGGCGTGCTTAGATAGCGCTCGGCCGTATCGGGCAGCATGGCGAGGATGTTGGCGCCCTTGGGCGCCTCGGCGGCGACCTTGAGCGCGCCGGCGAAGGTCCCGCCCGAGCTGATGCCGACGAAAATGCCTTCCTTCGCCGCGAGCTCCTTGCTGCAGCGGATCGCCTCGGGCCCGGGGATCGGGAGGAGCCGATCGATCACCTTCATGTCGACGGCGTCGCCTGTCAGCTTGGGAATGAAGTCCGGCGTCCAGCCCTGCATCGGATGCGGCTTGAAGCTCGGATGCGGCGCGGCGGGAGTGCCGTCCGCCTTGCGCGCCTGCTGCACTCCGCTGCCGAGCAGCGGCGCGTCCGCCGGCTCGCATACGACGATCTTCGTCTCCGGCCGCTCCTTCCTGAGCACGCGCGCCACGCCCTTCAGGGTCCCCCCGGTGCCGTAGCCGGTCACCCAGTAGTCGAGGCGCTCGCCCGCGAAATCGTTGACGATCTCGCGCGCGGTGGTGCGCGAGTGGTAATCGGCGTTCGCCTCGTTCTCGAACTGGCGCGTCATGAACCAGCCGTGCTTGGCGGCCAGCTCCTCCATCTTGACGATCATGCCGACGGCGCGCTCGGCCGCCGGGGTGATGATCACCTTGGCGCCGAGGAAGCGCATCAGCTTGCGCCGCTCGACGCTGAAGGGCTCGGCCATGATCAGCACCAGCGGATAGCCCTTGGCCGCGCACACCATCGCGAGGCCGATTCCGGTGTTGCCGCTCGTCGCCTCGAGCACGGTCTGCCCCGACTTTAGCTTGCCGGATTTCTCCGCCGCCTCGATCACGCCGATCGCCAGGCGGTCCTTGACCGAGCCGAGCGGGTTGAAGGCCTCGACCTTGACGTAGAGGTTCACGCCCGCCGGCGCCAGCCGATTGATGCGCACCACCGGCGTGTTGCCGATCGTCTCCAGGATGTTCGAATAGCGTCTTGCCATGGCACCGCCTCCAGGCGAAATGGAAGAACAGGAAGATGAAAGGTACGCCCCGGAGTATTCAGCGCGTAACCGCCGGAGTCAATCCGGGTTCAGCCCCCAAAGCCGTCCGCCACCATCACCTCGATGAGGCGCGGCGCGCCGCACGCCATCGCCTCGCGCAGCGCGGGCGCGAAGTCCTGCGGATCGGCGATGCGCCGCGCCGGCACGCCCATCGACTGCGCCAGGCCCGTGAAGTCGATCGCCGGGTCGCGCAGGTCCATGCCGACGAAGCGGTCGGTGCCGCGCATCGAGACCAGGCGCTCCTTGAGGATGCGGTAGCTGCGGTTGTTGGTGATCACGTAGGTGATCGGCAGCTTCAGGTGCGCGGCGGTCCACAGCGCCTGGATGCCGTACATCGCGCTGCCGTCGCCGACCACCGCCGCGAGCGGCCGTCCCGGCTGCGCGAGCGCGACTCCCACGGCGCCCGCCATGCCGAAGCCCAGGCCGCCGCTCGCCAGGCCGTAGAAGCAGCGCGGGTCGCGCAGCTCGAGAAACTGCGGCAGCGCGTTGGCCGAGGTGAGCGCTTCCTCGACCACCACTGCGTCCGCCGGCAGCGACTCGGCAATGCGCAGCATGAGGAACCTCGGGTCGATCGGTTTTTCCTCGGCCGCCTCGAGCGCGGCGATGCGCGCCTTGTCGCGCTGCGCGGCCCAGTTGCGCGGCGCGAGCGCGGCCAGGCGCCGGGCGGCACGCGCGGCCGTCTCGCCCGGGCGCCGCGCGCGCACGAGCGGCAGCAGGGCGCGCAGGGTCTCGAGCACGTTCGCCTGCACGGCGAACTCGGTCGCGTTGTTCTTGCCGAGCTCCCAGTCGCGCTCGCTGACGTGCATCACGGTCAGGCGCGGCGGCAGCGGATCGATCGGGCTGTACACCGACATGCGCAGCAGGTCCGCGCCCAGGCACAGCAGCAGGTCGTGCGGCTCGAGCGCGGCGCGCACCTGCTTCTGGTTGCGGGTCAGCGCGCCCATGTAGGCCGGGTGCGCGGTCGGGAACTGCGCGGCGTAGGGCACCGACTGCTGGTAGACGGCGGCGCCGAGCAGCTCGGCGAGCTCGGCGGCCTCGGCGAAAGCGTCGTGCGTCGCCAGCTCCTGGCCGGCGATGATCACCGGATCGCGCGCGGCGAGCAGCGCGCCGGCGAGGCGCTCGAGCGCGGCGTCCGAGGGCCGCATGCGCGCGTCGACCCGCGTGCCACGCCCCAGGTCGAGCTCGGCCTGCTCCTCCAGGATGTCGCCCGGCAGCGAGATGAATACCGGCCCGGTCGGCGGCGTGAGCGCGAGCTTCGCGGCGCGCCGCATGATGAGCGGCAGGTCCTCGACGCGCGTCACCTCGACGGCCCACTTCACGAACGGCTGCGCGACCGGCACGAGCGGCGCGTACAGCAGCGGCTCGCGCAGCCCGTGGCCCTGCTCCTGCTGGCCCGCGGTGAGGATGATCGGCGAGCCGGAGAATCTCGCGTTGTAGAGCGCGCCCATGGCGTTGCCGAGGCCCGGCGCGACGTGCACGTTGGCGGCGGCGAGGCGCCCGGACGCGCGCGCATAACCGTCGGCCATCGCCACCACCACCGCCTCCTGCAGACCGAGGACGAATTTCAGCTGCGGGAACTGCGGCACGACCTCCATGATCGGCAGCTCGGTGGTGCCGGGATTGCCGAACAGGTGAGTGACGCCTTCGTCGACGAGCAGCTGCAGAAAGGCGCTGCGTCCGGTGATCGCGCTCATGTCTTGCGGAAGATGGCTGAAAGGTTGTTGGCGGGCATTTCTTCGATGCTGGCGAGCGTCAGGCCCGCGCGCCCGGCGGCGGTGACCACGTCCTCCAGGTCGCGCACGCCCGATTCCGGGTCGCGCGCGCGCAGGCTCGCGTCGAACGCCGCGTTGCTCGGCGCGGCATGGCGCCCCTCGCGCCTGTAAGGACCGTAAAGATACAGCACGCCGCCGGAACGCAGCGCGCGGCCGGCGCCGCGCAGCAGGCCCAGCGTCGCCTGCCACGGCGCCACGTGCGTCATGTTGATGCACAGCACGGCGACCAGGCGCGCGGAGATTTCCGCGGGCAGGGTCCAGTCGCCGTCGGTCGCGTCCAGCGCGAGCGGCGCGCGCACGTTCGGCAGGCGCTCGTGGGCGATCCAGGCGGTGATGCTCGCGCGGCTCGCGGGCTCCGGGTCGCTCGGCTGGAATACCAGGCCGGGCAGGTGCGCGGCGAGCCAGACCGCGTGCTCGCCGCTGCCGCTCGCCACCTCGAGGACCGCGCCCTCGGCCGGCAGCACTCGGCGCAGCACCGCGAGAATCGGATCGCGGTTGCGGCGCGCCGCGGGCGAGGAAAGGCGTGGGTCCATGGGCGCTGGGTCGGGGGCGGAGTATATCCTTGCCCGGGCGCCTGTATCATTCGGGGGACGGGAGGATAAGAAAATGGCTGCTGCCCAGGGCAAGGTCATTATCACCTGCGCGATCACCGGCTCGATCCACACGCCGAGCATGTCGCCGAACCTTCCGGTCACGCCGGAGGAAATCGCCGAGGCCGCGGTCGGCGCTGCGCAGGCCGGCGCGGCGATCGTGCACCTGCACGCCAGAAACCCCGCCGACGGCCGTCCGACGCAGGACCCGAACGTGTTCCTGGAGTTCCTGCCGCTCATCAAGGACAACTCCGACGTGGTGATCAACCTCACCACCGGCGGCGCGCCCACCATGACCGTCGAGGAGCGCCTGCAGCCCGCGCTCAAGTTGAGGCCCGAGGTCGCGTCGCTCAACATGGGCTCGATGAACTTCGGACTGTACGAGATGCTCGGACGCTACAAGGAGTTCGAGCACGACTGGGAGCGACCCTACCTCGCCGAGAGCGACGACCGCATCTTCAAGAACACCTTCAAGGACATCGCGCACATCCTGCGCTCCTGCGCCGACAACATGACGCGCTTCGAGATCGAGTGCTACGACATCGGGCATCTGTACACCGCGGCGCACTTCCTCGACCGCGGGCTGCTCAAGCCGCCGCTGTTCATCCAGTCGGTGTTCGGCATCCGCGGCGGCCTCGGCGCCCATGCGGAGGACGTGCTGCACATGAAGCGCACCGCCGACCGCCTGTTCGGGGACGCGTACCTGTGGTCGGTGCTCGGCGCCGGCCGCAACCAGATGCAGATCGCGGCGCTCTCGGCGGTGATGGGCGGCAACGTGCGCGTCGGGCTGGAGGACAGCCTGTGGATCGGCAAGGGCCAGCTCGCGCGCTCGAACGCCGAGCAGGTGCTGAAGGCGCGCCGCATCCTCGAGGAGCTGGGGCTCGTCGTCGCCGCGCCCGATGACGCGCGCCAGATGCTCAAGCTCAAAGGCGGCAACAACGTCCATTTCTAGCGCCGTCGAGGGCTGGCTGGCGCGCAACGTCCTCGAGCTCGGACGCGAGCTGCGGCTCTCCTACCTGCCGCCGCTCATGGTGTACGTGGCCGCGGGCATCTCGGGGCTCACCGGCATCGTCGGCACCTTCTTCGTAAAAGAGTACCTGGGGCTGTCGGCGGCGTTCCTGGCCGCACTTGGCTTCTGGGCCGGCATCCCGTGGGCGCTCAAGATGCCCGTAGGGCACCTGGTCGACCTCATCTGGCGCTGGAAGGCGTTGCTGGTGTACTTCGGCGCGGCGCTGATCGCCGCGAGCCTGCTCATCATGGTCGGGCTTATCGAGCACACCGCGGCGATGCGCACGGTCATGCCGGTGGCGCACTGGTACGTGCTCGCGGCGCTGCTCGCGCCGACCGGCTACATGGTGCAGGACGCGGTTGCCGACGCGATGACGGTCGAGGCGGTGCCGCGCGTCGACGCCGCCGGTCATCCCTACGGCGCGGACGAGCGCAAGCTGATGCACACCACGATGCAGACGCTCGGCCGCGTCGCGATCATCGGCGGCAGCGTGCTGGTGGCGTCCGCCAACGTGCTGCTGTTCCAGGGAGCGGACGCCCTGCCGCAGGCAGCGAAGGCGGCGCTGTACGCCGACATCTACCAGCTCGCGCTCGTCATCCCGGCGGTTTCGCTCGCCGGCGTGATGCTCGCATCCGTATTGCGGCGCCGGCAGCGGGCGCGCCTGCGCCGCCAGGGCTTCGCCGAGGCCGAGATCGAGCAGCTGCTCGCGGTGCACGGCGAGCAGAAGACCGCGCCCAACTGGTGGGTGCTCGGCGGCAGCCTCGCGTTCGTGATCGTCACGCTCGCCGTCGGGCTGTCGGATCTGCGCTTCGGCCAGGAGCTCATCTTCGCCGGCTCGCTCGGCGTGCTGCTCTTTCTGCTGTGGCGGCTGGCGCGGGAGCTGGAGCCCGCGGCGCGCGAGGTGCTGGTCGCGACCGCCCTGGTGCTGTTCGTGTACCGCGCCGTGCCCGGGCCCGGCGCGGGCTCGACCTGGTGGGAGATCGACGTGCTCAATTTCGACCAGGCGTTCCTCGCCAAGCTCTCGCTCATCGCTTCGGGGCTCACGCTCGCGGGGATGTTCATCTTCCGCCGCTACATGGCCGAGAAGTCGATCGCGCAGATCATCGTCATGCTGACCTTCGCCGGCACCGCGCTCGGGCTGCCGATCGTCGGCATGTTCTACGGCCTGCACCACTGGACCGAATCGCTCACCGGCGGCATCGTCGACGCGCGCTTCATCGCGCTGGTCGACACGGCGCTCGAGTCCCCGCTCGGCCAGATCGCCATGATTCCAATGCTCGCCTGGATCGCCAACAGCGCTCCGCCGCAGCTCAAGGCGACTTATTTCGCGGTCATGGCCTCGTTCACCAACCTCGCCCTGTCCGCCGCGCAGCTCGGCACCGAGTACCTGAACCGGGTCTTCACCGTGACGCGCGAGGTGAAGGACCATGCGACCGGCGCGATCCTGGTGCGCGCCGACTACCACGAGGTGGGCGAGCTGCTGGTGAGCGCCACGCTGATCGGCCTGCTGCTGCCGCTCGCGGCGGTGGGAATCGCTAAACTGTTCAGGCTGCGCACCGCCTAGGATCTCCGCATGAAGCTCGCCGTTCCCGACGACTGCCCCGAGGCGCTCAAGTGAGCGTGACGCGGCTGTGCCTGGTGCGTCACGGCGAGACCGCGTGGAACGCGGAGGGGCGCGTGCAGGGGCAGCTGGACGTGCCGCTGAACGCCACCGGGCGCGCGCAGGCGCGCGCGGTGGCGGCGGCGCTGGCGGGCGAAGCGTTCGGCGCCCTCTACGCGAGCGACCTCCTGCGCGTGCGCCAGACGGCCGAGCCCGCGGCCGCGCGCCTGGGGCTCGGCGTGCGCGTGGACGCCGCGCTGCGCGAGCGGCACTACGGCATGTTCGAGCGCCTCACCTACGTCGAGGCGAGGGAGCGCCATCCCGCGGAGTACGCGCGCTTCCGCGACAAGGACCCGGAATTCGATTTCGTGACCGGCGAGAGCCTCAAGGCCTTCGCCGCGCGCGCGCTCGACTGCGTCGCGCGGCTCGCCGCGCGTCACGCGGGCGAGAGCATCCTCGTATTCACGCACGGCGGCGTGCTCGAAATGGTGTATCGGCACGCCACCGGGCGCGGCCTTTCCACGCCGCGCGACTTCGAGATCCCGAACGCGGCGCTGAACCGCGTCGAGGCGGCGGGCGAAGCCTGGCGCGTCGCGCTTTGGGCCGACGTGTCGCACCTGGAAGGGGCGCTGGACGACCTTGCGGGCTGAGCGGCGCGCATCGGTTACACTGCGCGCTCGCGACGCCCATAATGAGCAAAATAAGAGCTCTCGCAGTCCTCCTCGCGCTCGTCACGACCCCGGCCGCGGCCACCAGCGATCCGCTGGTCGGCCTGCTCGAAGGCGCGGGCAGCGCGGGCCTCGGCGCCGCGGTGCGCATCGAGCCCTCGATGTACAAGGATGCCGGCGTGCGCTACGACCTGCTGCCGCTGCTCCTGTACGAGAGCACGTATCTCTACCTGCACGGCTACAGGATGGGGCTCAAGCTCTACGACACGCCCGAGCAGCTGGTCGACGTGTTCGTCTCGCACCGCTTCGAGGGCTTCCCCTACGACAAGCTGCCCGCGAGCCTGGAGGGCATGGCGGGACGCGACACCGGCACCGACTTCGGCCTGAGCTTCGAGCGGCGCGGCGCGTGGGGCGCCGCGTTCGTCGAGCTGCTGCACGACGTCTCGGGCGCCTCGAGCGGCAGCGAGGCGCGCGTGGGCTATTTCTACGAGCGCAGGCGCGGCCCCTGGCGGCTGCGGCCCTACGCGACAATCTCGTGGCGCGATGCGACCCTGAACAACTACTACTACGGCCTGCTGCCGGGCGAGGCGACAGCGACGCGCCCCGCCTACGCGCCGGGCAGCGGCGTGAATCTCGACTTCGGCGTGTACGCCGACTACCACCTAAGCGAGCGCTGGCGGCTGCTCGGCGGCATTTCGGTCACGCAGTGGTCGCAGGGCGTGGCCGACAGCCCGATCGTCTCGGGAGGCACGCAGCTCAAGGCGCTGGCGGGCTTCGCCTACGATTTCTCGCCCGAGAAGGGCGCCTGGAAAGAGATGGGCCGCCCGCTCGACGTCAAGCTCATGTACGGCAAGTCGACCGACTGCAACCTGCTGCCGGTGATGGCGCTGCAGTGCACCTCCACGTCGACCGTCGACAACACGCGCATCGCCGGCATCGAGCTCGGCCGGCCGTTTCTCGAGCGCATGCACGGCTGGCCGGTGGACATCGTTGGCAACGCTGGCGCGATCTACCACGACGAGAACGGCCTGCAGCAGAATTCCTGGGCGGTGCACGCCGACATGAAGGCCTTCTACTACGGCTTTCCCTGGGACGAACACGTGCGCACGCGCCTGGGCTTCGGCTTCGGCCTGTCGTACGCCTTCCGCGTGCCCTACGTCGAGGCGCGCGACCAGGCCGCGCGCGGGCGCCCCGCCTCCAAACTGCTCGTCTATCTCGATCCGACGATCGACATCAGCGTCGGCGACCTGTTCGGCTCGCGCAAGCTGCACGATACCTACGTCGGCCTCGGCGCCTCGCACCGCTCGGGCATCTTCGGCAGCTCGCAGCTGCTCGGCAACGTGAACGGCGGCTCGAACTACATCTACACCTACGTCCAGTGGCGGATGTAGCCGCGCGGCTCGCCGGCCTCATGCCGCGATCGGCGGCTCGTCCATGAGCGACACCTGCTCGCGCAGCTCGAGGATCCGGTCCTGCCAGTAGCGCGGCGTGTCGAACCACGGAAATGCCGCGGGGAAGGCCGGATCCTGCCAGCGGCGCGCGAGCCACGCAGAGTAGTGCAGCAGCCGCAGGGTGCGCAGGGCCTCGACGAGGTGCAGCTCGCGCCGCTCGAAGGCAAAGAACTGCTCGTAGCCGTCCAGCACCTGCTTCAGGCTCGCGGCCATCGCGCCGCGCTCGCCCGGCAGCAGCATCCACAGGTCCTGCACCGCCGGGCCGCTGCGTGCGTCGTCGAAGTCGACGAAGTGCGGGCCCGCGTCGGTCCAGAGCACGTTGCCGGCGTGGCAGTCGCCGTGCAGCCGCAGCAGGCGCGGCGCGCCCGCGCGCTCGTAGCAGCGCGCGACGCCCTCCAGCGCCAGCGCGGCGACGCTGCGCCAGGCATCGACGAGATCGGGCGGCAGGAAGCCGTGCGCGAGCAGCCAGTCGCGCGGCTCGCGGCCGAAGCTCTCGATGTCGAGCGCTGGCCGCGCGGCGAAGGGGCGCAGCGCGCCGACCGCGTGGATGCGCCCGATGTAGCGCCCGAGCCACTCGAGCGTGGCGCGGTCCTCGAGCTCGGGCGCGCGCCCGCCGCGGCGCGGGTACACCGCGAAGCGGAATCCGCCGTGCTCGTGCAGCGTGCGCCCGCCGAGCGCGAGCGGCGGAACCGCGGGGATCTCGCGCGCGGCGAGCTCGAGCACGAACTCGTGCTCCTCGAGGATCTGCGCGTCGCTCCAGCGCTCCGGACGATAGAACTTGGCGACGACCGGGGGCCCATCCTCGATGCCGACCTGGTAGACGCGGTTCTCGAAGCTGTTCAGCGCGAGCTGTCGTCCGTCGCAGCGCAGGCCGGCGCTCTCGAGCGCGTCGAGCACCGCATCCGGCGTCAGCCTCGAGTAGGGATGCGGGTCTTCGCGCAGCATGCCCGGATTCTACGGGGGGGCAGCGCAAGGCCGGCGAAGGAATTGAAACAGTTGGTAAATCCGCTTGCGCGAGGCGCGCGCGCGGGACGACGATGCACCGCATGGGCATCGGCAAGGAGCTCGTCGACCTGGGTGTGATCGCCGCCATCGGCGCGCTCGTGCTGTGGTTCGTGCGCCCGTCCGGCCGCAAGAAGAAGACCCCGCGCAAGCCTGTGCAGGGCGGCCCTGCCGTCTGGGATCCCGATACCGACGCGGGAAGGCGCAAGCGCTAGCTATCTCGCGCGCAACACTACGAAGTACTGGTACGGCAGGAAATCGTGCTCTGCGACGGGCTCGAAGCCCGCGCGCGCCAGCTCGCGCTTGAGCTCGGCAAGGGGAATGCGCATCGACGGCGGCGGGCCGTAGGGCGAGTCGCGCCGGAAGTCGATGATCGCCAGCCGCGCATCCGGCGCGAGCGACGAGCGCAGCCTGCGGAAGTAGTCCTCCCGCGAGGCGATGTGGTGGTAGGTGTCGACCAGCAGCACCAGGTCGGCCTTCGCCGGAAGGTGCGGATCGTCCGCGGCGCCGAGCTGCGCCGAGAGATTCGCCAGGCCGTCGCGCTCGGCGCGCCGCGACAGGTAGCGCACCATGTCCGGCTCGATGTCGACGCCGATCACCTTGCCATGCGGCACGGCGCGCGCGAGGCGCACCGAGAAGTAGCCGGTACCCGCGCCGATGTCGGCGATCACTGCGTCCGGCGCGGGCGCGAGCGCGCGGATCACTTCGTCGGGCTTCTGCCAGGCGTCGCGCGCCGGGTCGTCGAACTGCGCCGCCCAGCGCGCGGCGTCGTGAAACCCGTGCTGCGCGTGCGCGGCCGCGCCGAGCAGGAGCACGAGCAGCAGCGAGGGGCGCAGGAACCGTTTCATGGCACGCGCATGGTACGGCGTAGCCGGCACCGGTCAAGTGCGCTCCGCTGCGCTAGACTGCGCGCCATGAGCGCGGCAGACATCGTCGAGATCGAGGATCTGCGCTTCGCCTACAACCGGCGGGAGATCTTCAGGGGCCTCAGCCTGCGCATCCCGCGCGGCAAGGTGGTCGCGATCCTGGGGGCGAGCGGCTGCGGCAAGACGACGCTGCTCAGGCTGATCGGCGGCCAGCTGCGTCCCGCGGGCGGCACGATCCGCGTCGACGGGCTGACCGTGCACGAGCTCGACACCGACGCGCTCTATGCCCTGCGCCGCAAGATGGGAATGATGTTCCAGACGAGCGGGCTGTTCAGCGACCTGTCGGTGTACGAGAACATCGCCTTTCCGATCCGCGAGCACTACCGGCTGCCCGAGGAGCTGGTGCGGCGGCTGGTGCTGATGAAGCTGCAAGCGGTGGGCCTGCGCGGCGCGCGCGAGCTCATGCCCGGGGACCTCTCGGGCGGCATGTCGCGGCGCGTCGCGCTGGCGCGCGCGATTGCGACCGACCCGCTGCTCGCCATGTACGACGAGCCCTTCGGCGGGCTCGACCCGATCAGCCTGAACGCCATCGCGCAGCTGATCCGCAGGCTGAACGACGCGCTTGGCACCACGTCGATCGTCGTCACCTACGACGTGAGCGAGTCGCTCAAGCTCGTCGACTACGTGTACGTGATCTCCGACGGCGTGGTGGTCGGCGAGGGAACGCCCGAGCAGTTGGCGGCTTCGGACGATCCCTACCTGGTACAGTTCATGAAAGCGCGCCCCGACGGGCCGGTGCGCTTTCACTTTCCCGGCCGCGCCCTCGAAGAGGATCTCGGCCTGGCGCGGCGCGCCTAGTAGCCGTTCACCAGGCGGTCGCCGACGAAGGCGCCGAGGACGCTGCCCGCGGCGACGCTGACGAGCTTGCCGTTGCCGCTGCCGAACTGGCTGCCGATCACGGCGCCGACGATCGCCCCGCCGATCGCGCCGACGTTCGGCGCAGGATAGGGGGCGTAGGCGGGCGCCGGATAGTACGCGGGGACCGCTTGGTAGATCACCGCGGGTCGCTCGACCACGACCGGGCGCTCGACCACCACGCGGCGGTCGCGATCGTGCTCGCGCCAATCGCGCTCATGACGCCCGTACCCCGCGTCGGCGAAGGCGGGCGCGGCTGCGACGAGCGATGCGCCGAGCACGGCGGCAAGAGTGAGTTTGGTCGGTTTCATGTCGCGCTCCTTTTTTGTCTGGTCCTGCCCCGTCACTGCGGGCACGGGAGCATTGTCGACATGCGCCGGGGCGACGTCTGCAACCGAGTGTAATCGCCTGTAACAGGCGCCAAGTTCGCGTGGCGGCGCTACTTTTTCTTCGTTCGCGGCTTGCGGTACTGAAGCAGTGCGCCGATCCTGCGCTCGAACGGATCACGCCGCGTGAGCGCGCGCACCTGGGCGCGCGTCACCAGGCGGAAGTGGCGTGTTTCCTCGAGCATCTCCGGCACTTCCCAGGCGTCCTTCTCGCCTGCGGCCCAGATCCTGGGGTCGACGCGCCGTAGGTCGAACGGCATGGAGAATTCGCGCAGCGACTTGTGCTCGCGCTTGTTCGAATATTCGTGGAAGTACGACATCGCCAGCTCGCGCAGGCTGCGGTACACGGGGTCGCGCCAGCGCAGGTACGCGCCGTTGGTCTTGGAGATCGCGCCCCACAGGCCGCGGCGGCGGAACAGCGCCACGACGTGGTCGAAGTCGTGCTCGGCGCGCATGTCCATCAGGAGCGGCGGCTCGCCGTGCGCCCACAGCGCAGCCGCGGCAAGCATCGCGCCCTCGATGCAGTGCGCGCTGCGCTCGCGCAGCACGACGCGTACCGGGCGGCAGGTGTCGCCGCGGGGCTCGAAATTCTGCTTGAGGTGGAACAGGAAGTCCTGGATCTTCGCCGGCGTGCCGAGGCGCCGCAGGACCGCGAATTCCGCCTTGCTCAGGCTCAGATCCTCGCGGCGGGCGCGTCGCTTGCGGACCATCGTTCGGACGACCGGTCTTTTTCTGATAACTTGCCGCGCAGATTAGCATTGCGCTCGAGGGGCGGCCATGACGAAGGCGAGAATCGGTTATATCGGCGTGGGCCTGATGGGACTGCCGATGGCGACGCGACTGGTCGCGCTCGGGTATCCGGTGACGGCGTACGACCTCGCGCCCGCGCGCAGCGACGCGGCGCGCAAGGCCGGCGCCCGCGTCGCGGCTTCGGCCGCGGAGGCGGCGCGCGCGGCCGATTTCGTCCTGCTCAACCTGCCGACGACCGAGGCGGTGCAGCGCGTGGTGCTCGGGGAAGGCGGCCTGTGCACCACGCTCGAAGCGCGGCAACTGGTGATCGACTTCTCGACCATTCGTCCGGCCACCGCGCGCGAGCTCGCTGAGAGACTGCGCACTGCGCGCGGCGCGGGCTGGATCGACGCACCGGTGTCGGGCGGCCCCCCGGCGGCGGGCGAAGGCACGCTGACGGTGATGGCGGGCGGCGTCCGGGAGGATTTCGAGCGCGCCGCGCCGCTGCTCGGTGACGTGGCGGCGCGCGTCACCCACCTCGGGCCACCGGGCAGCGGACTCGCCGCGAAGATGATCAACCAGCTGATCGTCGGCGTCGGCCACGCCATGCTCGCGGAAGCGATCGTGCTCGCCGAGGCGAGCGGCATCGACGCGTCGGGGGTGCCGGGCGCGCTGGCTGGCGGCCTGGCCGATTCGAACCTGCTACAGCGCTTTTACCCGCGCATGGCGCGACGGGAGTTCGCGCCTCAGGGCTACGTGCGGCAACTGCTCAAGGATCTGGAGATGGTGCACGAGTTCGCCGCGGCGACGAAGTCGCCCATGCCGATGACCGCGCTGGCGCTCTCGCTCTATCGCATGCTCGCCCACCTGGGGCACACGGGGCTCGACAGCACAGCGGTCATCAAGCTCTACGACAAGAGCTGATTTCTTGCCGCATGCAGGCTATTCCGTAAGCATGTACTTACTGTAGCTGGTCGACCGAGGGCGCGATCCCGTAGTACTCGGCCTGAATGGCGGCGAGTTCCGCGTCGGCATTTGGCTTTTTCAGCAGCGAAGCGACGACGGGGTACGTGGGAGAGAAAACCACCGCCAGTGCCAGCACGACCATCAGTTTGCGGAGCAGGGATTTCATCTGGGGCCTCGCTGTCTGAGTGTCCGTTAGACGCTGCTGCATCGCAGCACCTTACAGGGGCGAACTGTGATGTTTGTGTCACAAGAGATAAACTATTAAAAAAGAAAATATTTATCCCGAAATACGGGATAATAATGTCTCATGGACCGCTTCGGCGCTCTCCGCGTATTTACGCAAGTCGTTGAATCGGGAAGCTTTGCGCGTGCTGCCGAGCGCTTGCGCATGTCCACTTCGGCGGTCTCGCGCCATGTAGCCGAGCTGGAAGGCCACCTCCAGAACCGGCTCCTGAACCGAACGACGCGCCGGGTCGCGCTTACCGAGGCCGGGCGCGCGTTCTACGAGCGCAGCGTGCAGCTGCTGCAAGATCTCGAGGAGGCCGAGAACGAGGCCGCGCGCTCGGCGCGGCTGCCGCGCGGCACCCTGAAGGTGAGCACCTCGGTAAATTTCGGCGTGCGTCAAACCACGCCGGCGGTCACCGGCTTCCTCGCGCGCTATCCCGATCTGTCGTTCGACATCTCGCTCTCCGACCGCGTCATCGATCTGGTCGAGGAAGGCGTCGACGTGGCCATTCGCATCGGCGGCGCGGGCTCCGATTCGGTGGTCGCGCGCCGGCTCGGCGAGACGCTGGTGGTGCCTTGCGCATCGCCCGAATACCTCGCGCGGCACGGCGCGCCGCGCACGCCCGAGGAGCTGGCCGCGCACAACTGCCTCACCTACGAGTACGGCCCGGCACGCAACCAGTGGCGCTTCGTCGACAGCGAAGGGCGCGAGCGGCTGGCGCGCGTAGCCGGCAACCTGCACTCCAACAACGGCGACCTGCTGGCCGAGGCTGCGGCGCAGGGCGCGGGGATCGTCTACCAGCCGACCTTCGTCGTCGGCGACGCGGTCCGCGCGGGGCGGCTGGTGCCGCTGCTGCAGGATTTCCAGGCGCCGCCGCTGCCGATTTACGCGGTATATCCGAGCCGCAAGCACCTCTCGGCCAAGGTGCGCCTGTTCATCGACTTCCTGGTCGAGCGCTTCGCCGAGTCGAAGGATCTGCTCGCGCCGCCTGCGGCCGCCCGCTAGAACCTGCGCGCGACGCCCAGCTGGACCCAGTGCGCGCAGGCGAGCGTGCGCGCATCGTCGCCGATGCGTCCAACCACCTGCACGCCGAGCGGCAGGCCGTGCAGCGGGCCGCGCAGCGCGGCCCGGTCGAGCGCGCGCGCCGGCGAGCACGCGCTCGCGGTCGAGATGCACGAAGGCGCGCACGACAGGCTCGCGCGCGGCGATGCGTTCGAGGCAGGCGCGCGCCAGCCGTTCGGCCGTCAGCTCGCGGCGCGCGAGCAGGGGAGCGAGCTCGGCCGCGCCGAGCTCGTGCAGCGGCTTCATCTCTGCCCGAGGGTGGGCGGACGCCAGCTGTAGGTCGGCGGGCCGGGAACGCGCAGCACGCGCAACATGCGCTGCGCCGCCTCGCGGCCGCGATAGTAGCCGGGCACGCTGACCGTTTCGCAGAAGCCCATGGCGCGATAGAAGGCGCGCGCCGCTTCGTTGCGCGCGCGCAACTCGAGGTGCACGCTTTCCATGCCGGCGGTATGCGCGGTCTCGATGAGCCAATCGAGCAGCCCGCGCCCGATGCCTGCGCGCCTCCGCGCGGGCCGCACCGCGAGCAGAACCAGGTGCGCGCGCTGGTCGCCGAATTCCATGATGGCAAAGCCCGCCAACTCTGCCCGCGCCTCGGCCACCAGCACCACCGTGTCGCGATGCCGGATGGCGCGCAGCACGCGCGCCGCGTCGTACTTCCAGCCCAAGCCGGCTTCGATCAGGTCGCGCGACATGAGCGCGATCGCTTGCGCGTCGTGCGCCTGGGCGAGCCTGATGACGATACCCGGCCTAGCCATCGATTGCATTTTGCCACGGCAGAGTTGCGATAGATCAAGAACGCCGGCCGGGATTGCGGTCTCATGAGCACGTAGACGGGGAACCAGCATGCTTTGCCTGGAAGATTGCATCGCCCTGAGCGAGCTCACCGAGGACGAGATCCTCGCCATCGCCCAGCACGAGCATATTCCCGAGATGGCCGCAGCGGAGCTCGGCAACTATCTCGTGCACGCGCCGGACGGCGAGCAGTGCATCCGCGCGATGATCCGCGACGACATCGCGGCGGCGGCGGCGGGCGGCGACCGCACGCGCGAGCTGGCGCTCAAGCTGGTGCTGCGCAACTACATCGTGCAGCACCCACGCTGCGACGAGCGTCTGCGCCGCGAGCTGCGCATCCCGGATCGCCGCGCGCGCTAGCGCGCGCGGCGGGGATTGCATCCGGCCGGCAAAGGTCTACCATCCTGTCTGCCAGGACTGCCGGAGGGCCACCATGCGAGTCAAGGAGATCCTGCGCGTCAAGGGCAATCGCCTGCTGAGCATCGGACCGGGCGAGCGCGCCGCCGGGGCCGTGAAGATCATGGCGGAGCAGAACCTGGGATCGCTGATCGTGTTCGACGAAGGGCGCATGCTCGGCATACTCACCTTCCACGAGATCATGCAGGCGCTCGCCGCGCACCAGGGCGCGCTTGGCGAGCTGCGCGTGAGCGACGTAATGGAGCGCGACCCGGTCACCACATCTCCCGACATGGAAGTGAACGAGCTGCGCCGCACCATGCTGGAGAGCGGCGCGCGCTACCTTCCGGTGCTGCAAGGCGACAGGCTGCTCGGGGTGATCTCGTTCCGCGACGTCGCGAAGGCCGTGCTCGAGGAGCAGGACTTCGAGAACAAGATGCTCAAGGGCTATCTCAAGAGCTGGCCCGCCTGAGCGCGCGCGGCGCCGGGGCGGCGCGGGACACCCCTGTGCTAAGCTTTTTCGCATGTCCGGCAACACGTTCGGCACGCTGTTCTGCGTCACGTCGTTCGGCGAATCGCACGGCGTCGCATACGGAGGCGTGATCGACGGGTGTCCGCCCGGCCTCGAGCTTTCCGCGGCGGACCTGCAGCGCGAGCTCGACCGGCGCAAGCCCGGCAGCTCGCGCCACGTGACGCAGCGGCGCGAGTCGGACGCCGTCGAGATCCTGTCGGGAGTTTACGAGGGCCGCACCACGGGCACGGCGATCGGCTTCCTGGTGCGCAACGAAGACCAGCGCCCCAGGGACTACGCGGCGCTCGCGGCGAAGTTCCGGCCCGGGCACGCCGACTATACCTACTGGCAGAAGTACGGACTGCGCGATCCGCGCGGCGGCGGACGCGCCTCGGCGCGCGAGACGCTGGTGCGCGTCGCCGCCGGCGCGATCGCGAAGAAGTGGCTCGCACAGCGATACGGCGTGAAAGTGCGCGGCTGGCTCGCGCAACTCGGCCCGCTCGCGATCCCGTTCGAAGCCTGGCACGAGGTCGACGCGAATCCCTTCTTCGCGCCGAACGCGGGCATCGTGCCGCGACTTGAGGCGTTCATGGACGCGCTGCGCAAGAGCGGCGACTCCTGCGGCGCGCGCGTGAACGTGGTGGCCGAAGGCGTCCCGGTGGGCTGGGGCGAGCCGGTCTACGGCCGGCTGGACGCCGACATCGCCTCGGCGATGATGTCGATCAACGCGGTGAAAGGAGTCGAGATCGGCGCGGGCTTCGCCGCCGTGGCGCAGAAGGGCAGCGAGCACGGCGACGAGATGGCGCCGGAGGGTTTCCTGTCGAACAACAACGGCGGCGTGCTCGGCGGCATCTCGACGGGCCAGGACGTGACGGTCTCGATCGCGCTTAAGCCGACCTCGAGCATCCGGCTGGCGCGCCGGACGATCGACACCGCCGGCTCGCCGACGAGCGTGCAGACCGAAGGCCGCCACGATCCGTGCGTGGGCATTCGCGCCACGCCCATCGCCGAAGCGATGCTCGCGTGCGTGCTGATGGATCACGCGCTGCGCCATCGCGCGCAATGCGGCGACGTCGTGCCCCCGACGAGACCCGTTCCGGCGCGCGCACGCTGAACCTGCGTCAGGTAGAAAACCCCAACAAATTCAATTAGAGTATCGTCCCGACCACTCCGCGCGAGGAATAACATGAGCAATAAGGGGCAGCTGCTACAAGACCCGTTCCTGAACACTCTGCGCAAGGAGCACATCCCCGTGTCGATCTACCTGGTGAACGGCATCAAGCTGCAGGGACAGATCGAGTCGTTCGACCAGTACGTCGTGTTGCTACGCAATTCGGTCACGCAGATGGTGTACAAGCACGCGATTTCCACGGTGGTACCATCGCGCCCGGTCAGCCTCGGGATGGACAAGGAAGCCGAAGCATAGCCGCGCCGCGCCCGGTGTCCGCGACACCGAATCGATGAACGAAGCCTCCTCTCCGGCCCACGATCCACGGGCCGCAGTGATCGTCTGCCTCGACTTCGGCGGCACGGGCTACGAGGAGGGCATCGAGGAGATCGTGCGGCTGGTCGAGAGCGCCGGCGTCATGCGCCACCGCGTAGTGCGCGGCCGGCGGCAGCGGCCCGACGCGAAGCTCTACTGCGGGCGCGGCAAGGCGGCCGAGATCGCGCGCGCGGTCGAAGAGCTGAATGCCGCGTTCGTCGTGTTCAACCACGAGCTCTCGCCCGCGCAGCAGCGCGAGCTGGGCCGCGAGCTTGACGCGCGCGTCATGGACCGCACGGAAGTGATCCTCGAGATCTTCGCGCAGCGCGCGCAGACCAGCGAAGGAAAGCTCCAGGTGGAACTCGCGCAGCTCGAGCACCTCTCGACGCGGCTGGTGCGCGGCTGGACGCACCTCGAGCGCCAGCGCGGCGGCCTCGGCAAGACGGGCGGACCCGGCGAGAAGCAGATCGAGCTCGACCGCCGCTATATCGCGCAGCGCGTGCGCGTGCTGCGCGGCAAGCTCGAGCAGCTGCGCCGGCGCCGCGCGGTGCAGCGACGCGCGCGCGCGCGCGCCGCGGTGCTGTCGGTGTCCATCGTGGGCTACACCAATGCGGGCAAGTCGACGCTTTTCAACGCGCTCGCGCAGGCGCGCGCCTACTCCGCCGACAAGCTGTTCGCCACGCTCGATACGACCACCCGCCGGCTGTGGCTGCCCGAAGCGGGAGAAGTGGTGCTGTCCGACACCGTCGGCTTCATACGCGACCTGCCGCACAGCCTGGTGGCGGCGTTCCGCGCGACGCTGGAGGAAACGGTGCAGGCGGATCTGCTCCTGCACGTGATCGACGCGGCGTCGCCGGTGCGCGCGCAGCAGGTCGAGGAGGTGGACAAGGTGCTCGCGGAGATCGGCGCGCACGACGTGCCGCAGCTTATGGTGTGGAACAAGATCGACCTCGCGCGCCTCGAGCCGGGAGTCGAGCGGGACGAGTATGGTAAGATCCTGCGCGTTCGGGTGAGTGCGCGGACCGGCGCCGGATTGGACGAATTGCGCGCGGCCATCATCGAGGCGGCGCGTGCGCGGACCGCGGGGCGCGGCAAACCCGCTCCCGAAGCCCTATTCCTGCAAACTCACTGATCTCCTTTCTGCAGCCATGTCGTTGAACGACCCGAACTGGGGACGAGGTGGTCCGCGCGGGCAGGGGCCTTCGGGCGGCAACCAGGGTCCGCCCGATCTGGACGAGCTGTGGCGCTCGTTCAACCGCCGGCTCGGCGAGCTGTTCGGCCGGCGCGGCGGCGGCAACGGCGGCGGCGCGATCGAGCCGCCTTCGCCAGGGCGCCTCGGCGGCGGCGCGGCCGTGCTGATCGGCCTGGTGCTCGCGGTGTGGCTGGCGAGCGGCTTCTACATCGTCGATGCGAGCCAGCGCGCCGTACTGCTCACCTTCGGCAAGTACCAGGAGCAGACCGGTCCCGGCCTGCACTGGCGCATGCCCTGGCCGATCCAGTCGCAGGAGCTCGTGAACGTCTCGCAGGTGCGCACCCTGGAAGTCGGCTATCGCAACAACGTGCGCGCCAAGGTGCAGCGCGAGTCGCTGATGCTGACCGACGACGAGAACATCGTCGACCTGCAGTTCGCCGTCCAGTACACCGTCAAGGACGCCAAGGATTTCCTGTTCAACACGCGCAATCCGGACGAAATCGCGATGCGCACCGCGGAGAGCGCGATGCGCGAGGTGATCGGCAAGAGCAAGATGGACGGCATCCTGTACGAGTCGCGCGAGGACATCGCGATCAAGGCGCGCAAGCTGATGCAGGAGATCCTCGACCGCTACGGCACCGGCATCTCGGTGAGCTCGGTGACGATCCAGGCGGCGCAGCCGCCCGAGCAGGTGCAGGCCGCGTTCGACGATGCGGTCAAGGCGAATCAGGATCGCGCGCGGCAGGTGAACGAGGGACAGGCCTACGCCAACGACGTGATTCCGAGGGCGAGCGGCAGCGCCGCGCGGCTGCAGCAGGAAGCGCAGGGATACAAGCAGCGCGTGATCGCCAACGCCGAGGGCGAGGCGTCGCGCTTCACGCAGGTGCTCGCGGAGTACGCCAAGGCGCCCGCGGTGACGCGCGAGCGCATGTACATCGACACGCTGCAGCGCGTGCTCTCGTCGACCAGCAAGATCCTGCTCGACTACAAGGGCAGCGGCAACCTGCTCTACCTGCCGCTCGACAAGCTCATGAAGCAGGCCGGCACGGGGCCCGAGGCGGAAGCGCCGGCGCCCGCGCCCGAGACGGCGCCGGAAACATCCAGCCCGGACGTGAGCCCGCGCTCGCGCGATCTGCTGCGCAACCGCGAACGGGGGGAACGCCCGTGAGGGCCGTCGGACCTCTGGCCGCCGCGCTGATCGCCGCCATCCTGGTGATATCGGGAGCGCTGTTCACCGTCGACCAGCGCTACAACGCGATCGTCTTCCAGCTGGGCGAAATCAAGGACGTGGTCAGCACACCCGGCCTGCACTTCAAGTGGCCGCTGATCCAGAACGTGCGCCGGTTCGACATGCGCATCCTGAGCTACGACGACCCCGAGCCGCTGCGCTTCATCACCTCGGAGAAAAAGCCGGTGCTGGTGGACTCGTTCGTCATGTGGCGCATCGCGGACGTGAGGCAGTTCTACGTCAGCGTCAGGGGAGACGAGTTTGCCGCAGCGACCCGCATCCGCCAGACCATTTCCGACAGCCTGCAGGCCGAGTTCGGACGGCGCACGCTGCACGACGTGGTGTCCGGCCAGCGCGACGAGATCATGGCGGTGGTGCGCGACAAGGTCGACAAGGAGCTGCGGCGCATCGGGGTGGAGATCGTCGACGTGCGCCTGAAGCGGGTCGACCTGCCGCAGGAAGTGAGCGAATCCGTCTACCGCAGGATGGAAGCGGAGCGCAAGCGCGTGGCGAACGAGCTGCGCTCGACCGGCGCGGCCGACGCCGAGCGCATCCGGGCCGACGCCGACCGCCAGCGCGAGGTGATTCTCGCGAACGCTTACCGCGATGCGCAGCGCGTTAAGGGCGAGGGCGACGCCCAGGCGACCGAGATCTACGCCAAGGCCTTCTCGCGCGACCCGCAGTTCTACTCCTTCTACCGCAGCATGGAGGCGTACCGCGCGACCTTCCAGGGCAAGAACGACCTGATGCTGCTGGCGCCGGACTCGGATTTCTTCCGCTTCCTGAACGACCCGAACGGGCGGGCGCCGGCGAGAAAAAAATGAGCGATGGGCACCAACTTTCTCATTGCGCTCGCGCTCATGCTCGTCATCGAAGGCGTCCTTCCCTTCCTTGCGCCTAGCGTGTGGCGCGACACCTTCCGTCGCATCACGCAGCTGAGCGACGGGCAGATCCGCTTCGTCGGCCTGACCTCGATGCTGATCGGCCTGCTCGTGCTGGTGCTCGCGCGCTGACCGTGGCTTCCGTCATGCGCTGGCTGCTGCCCGAATACATCGAAGACATCCTGCCCGA
>DASPRX010000027.1:0-3979 GCA_035624235.1 Burkholderiales bacterium
CGCGACGCGAAGTTGTGCGCCGTTACGGCTGTCGCCCCGAACGCGATCGCGCCGCCGACGATGCGCAAGAAGTCTCGACGTTCCTGCTGGCGTCTCTGACTATCCTCTTCTTCGTCCATGTCCGGATCCTCCTGACCGACGGCCCCTGGCAACGGCTCTTCTCACTTGCAGGGAGAGGCCGCGAAATACGCCGCCACGGCCGCGGCATCGACTTCATTCAAGGTCTTCACAACGCCTGTCATGATTGCGTCCTTGCGCTCACCGCTTCTGTAGGCCCGCAGCGCGTTGAGCAGATAATCCTTCGACTGTCCGGCAAGATTTGGCCATGGCGGATTGACGCTCACCCCGTTGGCGCCATGGCAGGCCGCGCACCCGGAGGCCAGCGCCTGACCGGCGGCGCTCGTCGTCTCAGTCACATTCGCCCGGGCTTTGCAGCTCATCCCAGCGAAATATGCGGCGACATCACTGATATCGGAGTCGCTTAATCCCTTCGCCAGCGCGCCCATCGTCGGGTTAACGCGCACCCCCGCGCGGTATGCCTTCAGTGCGTTGACGAGGTAGGTATCCTTCTGGCCGGCCAAATTGGGCCCCGGCAGGTTCACACTGAACCCTTCGGCGCCGTGACATGCCGCGCAGGTCATCGCCTTTGCCTTTCCGGCCGCCGCATCCCCTCGTTGCGCGCTCGAAGCGGCTGAGGCGATCAGTAGTTTCGGCGAGTGCGGATTGTGGCAGGTCGCGCACTGCTGAGTACCGGCGTGGCTAGCGACCACGATTTGGCGTTGCGCCTCAGGCCTTGCCACAAGTTTTTCATGGCAACGAGTACACAACTTTGTCGTGTCCGTAGGCACCGTCAGCGCCAGGTTGTTCGGGTGATCCCGGCCGCTGGCCGAGCGTAGAAACATGCCGCGTACGTCTCGGCTTCCAGCCGGCCCATGGCAGACCTCACATTTGACGACCTTGCCGATGTTTGCGCTGTTGTGCACGCCTTGAGACCACTGGGTGTATTGGTCCGCATGACATGTGCTGCAGTACTGCGGCGTGCTGTACTTGGGTCTATCGGAAGCAATTTCCGCTACCGCATTGCCGCGGTAATGACCGTAACGGTAAAACGAACTCGCCGTGAGAAACGCCCTGGCGGCATATGCGACACTTGCCAAGGCACCAATGACGAGGACGAGTCGAACGATGTGCTTCGGCATGGTGTGCGGCGAAATCTCCCGCTTCAATACCGGCACTTCCCGAGTCGCATTGCGCTTACGCTGGTCACTCAGATGTGAAGGAGCGATGGCCTCAAGGAAAAGAAGTAGATCCCTTTTACGAGGGGGTCGTTTGACGACAGTCAAGGTGCTCTCGAATGCGTAGCGCAAGGCAGAGAATCAATCTCATTTCTCTCTTGGCGAGTTTGGTCGGCTTCCTCAGATCTCCTATGTTCTGGGTGCCCGAGGTCCATCGGACATAACAATTCCCGCGCGTGCTGGCCCATCGCGCCATCGCCACGGGATTCGCTATGTGGTTGGACCGAAATACCGTGCTGGTCCTTCGGGCGCGGCCGGCGGCCGCTATTGACCTAGCTCAAGCACTCGGCACGAGGGAGGCATATAACCCGGCTGAATACTCTTTCTGACGCATGCGGCGGCTCGAGAGCGAATGCGACAGGATCGCATCTTGATATTGGGCCGACTGTTCGTTGTAGAGGATTGTGGAGCCATAAATGACCACCACTAGGCGTAGCGAATTCTCCATCGAAGCAATGCAGGGCAAGCTGCGGTGGGCCCCCCGCCTCGCGCTCGGGCTTCTCTTCTTTGCTGCAATCGCGCAAGCCGGCGTTGGCACGGGAAACCGTAGCGGCGAGGAGGTGGTGAATACCGTCTGTGCCGCCTGCCATGCAACCGGAAAGAACGGAGCGCCAAAAATTGGGGACACAGCGGCTTGGGCGCCGCGCGCCAAGCTGGGCCTGAGCAGTTTGACCACGCACGCTCTAAACGGGATTAGGCAAATGCCCGCGCATGGCGGGAATCCGGAGGTTGCCGACATAGAGATCGCGCGCGCGATCACGTACATGGTCAACCAGTCGGGGGGCAATTGGGTCGAGCCGATCGACGCGAGCCATCCCTTATCCGAGCGGTCGGGAGAGCAGATCGTGCGCGAGCGGTGCGTCAATTGCCATGGAGCTGGCGACAATGGCGCGCCGAAGGTTGGCGACATCGGGGACTGGAAGCCGCACCTCAAGAACGGGGTGGACTACCTCGTGCATTCAGCAGTCCATGGACACGGCGGTATGCCTCCGCGCGGCGGAATGGCCGACCTCACGGATGCTGAAGTTCGCAACGCGATCATCTACATGGTCACGCCGAAAAATGCACCAAGCCGCTGAACTGCGGTCGACTTGTGGCACGAGGTACTCATAGCGTGCGAGGAAAGCGCGGGGAAGACGTGACCAACTTGGCGCTGCGTGGCACGTTTTAGCGAGCGGGGGCAGGCCAAAGACCAAGAAGTTGCGAGATTTCCGGCCGCTTTCAGCCGGTCGGTGCGCCGCGCCGTGCGAGGCGCCGCGCGAACCCCGCGGCGAGCAGCGGCAGGCCAAGCCCGGCCACCGCGAACACGGGCCGCACGCCGAGCCCATCGACGAGGCGCGAGGCGAGCCACACGCCGAGCGACTGGCCGCTGAAGAGGAAGCACGCGAACAGCGCCACCGCCGCGCCGCGCGCCTGCGGCGCCATCTGCGTCGCGTTCACCTGCAGCGTGTTGTGCAGCATGTACAGGCCGATGCCGACGGCGAACATGCACGGAATGGCGAACGCGGCGCGCGGCGCGGCGAGCAGCCCGAGGTAGCCGAGCGCGAGCGCTGCGCCGCCCCCGAGCGCGAGGCCGCGCTCGCCGAGGCGCGGGACGATGCGGCTGGCGGCCGCGGCGTACACCAGCCCTCCCGCGGCGAACACCGCGGCAAGCGCCCCGCTCGCGGCCACTCCGGCGCCGAAGCGCTGGTGCAGATAGAACGGCACGAAGGCGAGCGCACCGTAGAACAGCGCGCCCTCGACGAACACGACCGCGAGGATCACGCGCACCCAGGGGCTTCCGGAGATGCTGCCCATGCGACGCAGCGCGGCGCCGAACGAGCCTGCCGCGGGGTTGGCGTCGCGTGCATGTGGATTGCGCCGCAGCTCGCTCCAGAGCAGCGTCGCGGTCGCGGCGTACAGCAGCGCGAGCGCGACGAAGATCGCGCGCCAGCCAAGCCACTCGCCGAGCGCGCCGGAGCCCGCGGTGCCGAAGGCGACCCCGAGCATGTGGCCGATCAGGAAGCGCGCCAGCACCGCCTGGCGGCGCTCGTAGGGCACCGCGTCGCCGATCCAGGCCATCGCCTGGGACACGATCGGGCCCACGGCCGCGCCCGCGGCGAAGCGCGCGGCGATCAGCAGGCCGAGGGAGGGCGCGGCGGCGCAGGCGAGGCAGCCGAGCGCCGACAGCGCGCACAGCAGGACCACCATGCGGTACTTGCCGACGCGATCGCCGATCGGCCCGACGACCAGCTGCAGCAGCCCGTAGGCGATCGAGAACGCGGTGATCACCGACGCCGCTGCGCCGGCGGTCACGCCGAATTCGCCGGCGACCAGAGGCAGCAGCGGATCCACCGCGCGCAGGCTCGCGGCGCTGGCGAACGCGCCGAACGACAGGAACAGGACAGCGCGGCCGATCACCGGATCCCGGCGCGCATGAAGCTCTGCACGAACTGGCGCTGGAATAGCAGGAACGCGAGCAGCAGCGGTGCGCTCGTCACCAGCGTCGCAGCGCAGATCACCGACCAGTCGATACCCTGGTCGCCGGAGGAGAACACCTGCAGCCCCACTGTGAGCGGACGCGAGCCGACCGTGTTGGTGACGATGAGCGGCCATAGGAAGTTGTTCCAGTGGTAGCTGATCGAGACCAGGGCGTAGGCGATGTACACCGGCCTGGCGAGCGGCACGTAGACCCTGAGCAGCAC
>DASPRX010000121.1:0-10088 GCA_035624235.1 Burkholderiales bacterium
CGGCGCGCGCGCCGGCGAACAGCCGCTCGAGCGCGGCCACGAGCGCCTTGTCGTCCAGGCCGTCGAAGCGCCCGTCGTTGAAGGCGACCAGCCAGGCGAGCTGGCACTCCGGCGGCAGCGGGCGCAGCGGCTCCTGCTTGAGCACGCGGCGCAGCAGCCGCCCGCGCGCCAGGCGCGCCTGCAGCCCCGCCTCCAGGCGCGAGCCGAAGCGCGAGAACATCTCCAGCTCGAGGAACTGCAGGTAGTCGAGCTTCATGCTCGCCGCCTCGCGCTTGATCGCGGCGGGCTGCGCCTTGCCGCCGATGCGCGACACCGAGCGGCGCACGTCGATCGCCGGCAGCTGGCCGGCGGCGAACATGCGGCGGTCGAAGTACACCTGCCCGTCGGTGATCGAGATCAGATTGGTCGGGATGTAGGCGGCGATCTCGCCCTGCTCGGTCTCGACGATCGGTAGCGCGGTCATGCTGCCGCCGCCGTGCGCGGCGTCGAGGCAGGTCGAGCGCTCGAGCAGGCGCGAGTGCAGGAAGAACACGTCGCCCGGGTACGCTTCGCGCCCCGGCGGGCGCCTGAGCAGCAGCGACAGCTCGCGGTAAATGCGCGCGTGCGTCGACAGGTCGTCGTACACGACGAGCGCATGCCGGCCCGCCTCCATCCACGCTTCGGCGAGCGCGCAGCCGGCGAACGGAGCGAGGTACTTCAGGCCCGGCATGGCGGTCGCCTCCGCCACGACCAGCGCGCTGTACTCGAGCGCGCCGCCGGCGCGCAGCGTCTCGATCACCGCGGCGACCGTCGAGCGCTTCTGGCCGATCAGCACGTACACGCAGTTCACCCCGCGCCCCTTCTGCGCCAGCACGGTGTCGAGCGCGAAGCTGGTCTTGCCGGTGCCGTTGTCGCCGATCAGCAGCTGGCGCTGCCCGTGGCCGATCGGGATCATGCTGTCGGCGATGCGGTTGCCGGTGTACAGCGGCCTGTTGACGAAGTCGCGCGCCAGGATGCGCGGCGACGGCCCCTCGAGCGCGCGGCGCTCGGTGGCGCGCGGCGGCGCGCCGCCGTCTAGCGGCCGACCGAGCGGATCGACCACGCGGCCGAGCAGCGCGTCGCCGACCCCAATCGCGAGCCTCTGGCCCGAGAGCGCCGCCGGCGCGTCGGCGCGCAGCCCTGGCGACTCCTCGAGCAGGATCGCGCCGATGCGCTCCGGTGCCAGGTGGAAGACGAGCGCCGTGCTGCCGTCGTCGGTGCGCACCAGCTCCTCCATTCCCGCCGAGGGCAGGCCTTCGATCCACGCCACGCCGTCGCCTACGGAGAGCACACGCCCGCGCTCGCCCACGCGCAGCGCGAGGCGGTAGTCGCGCAGCCGATCCGCGCGCTGCGCAAGGAGCGGCCGCTCGATCGCCTCAGGCGGCACGCGCCGCCCCTCCCGCGAACACGCGCAGCTCTTCGCGCAGGTTCGCCTGCAGCAGCCAGGGGCCGACCGCGACGCATAGCCCGGCCACCAGCGCGTCGTCGAGCGCGTACTCGGGCCGGCATTCGATGCGCAGGCGCTCGGAGAGCGCGCGCGCGAGGTGCGCGCGCGCCGCCTCGGACAGCGGGCGCGCGCTCGTCACCCCCACGCGCCCGCCCGCGGCGCGCGCCGCCGCGGCGAGCGGGTCGATGCGCTCGGGCGGCCAGCCGGCCAGGTCCGCGGCGAGCACTTCCACCAGGCGCGCGTCGAGCGCCGGGTCGGCGATGCGCTCGAGCAGCTGCGCGGCGAACGCGCCCGCCTGCTCGAGCGCCTGCTGCTCGGTTTCCCGCTTCCAGTCGGCCTCGCGCTTCGCCTGCAGCGCGGCGAGCCGGTCGCGCTCGCGCTCGACCGCCTGCGCGACGTCCGCCAGCCCCTTGGCGCGCAGCGCGGCCAGCTCGCCGTCCAGCGCCGCGCGCGCCTTGAGCCGCTCGCGCTCCCAGTCCGCGAGCCGGCCCTCGAACTGCGCGCGCAGCCGCTCGGCCTCCGCGCGCACCGCCCTGGCGTCCGCCATCGACTTGTCGATCGCGGCGCGGCGCTTGTCGATCGCCGCGAGCACCGGGCGGTAGAGGAACCTGTGCAGGATCCACACCAGCACGACGAAGTTGACCAGCTGCAGCACGAATGTGGTGGCGTCGATCTGCATGGCGTCACTTGAGCAGGAACTCGAGCAGCGGGTTGCGGAACAGCACGATCAGCACGATCACCAGCACGTAGATCGCCAGAGACTCGATCATCGCCAGGCCGATGAACAGCGTCCGCGTGACGGCGCGCTCCGCTTCGGGCTGGCGCGCGATCGCGTCCAGCGCCTGCGTGATCGCGCGCCCCATCGCCACGGCGGGCAGCATCACGCCGAGCGCCATGGCGAGCAGCGCGCCGGCCGTGGATACGATGACGAGCAGTCCGGTGGCGGTCATGATTTCGACTCCTTTCTTTCCTTGGTGAGCTGTTGGGACTGGATGCCGCCGGCGATGTACACCAGCGCGAGCATGCCGAAGATGTAGGCCTGCACCAGCGCCTCGACCACGTGCAGCAGCAGGATCGGCACCGGCACCAGGAAGCCCGCGACCAGCAGCACCAGCAGCGCCGCCATCTCCAGGCTGGCCATGTTGCCGAACAGCCGCACCGCGAGCGCCACGGTGCGCGACAGCTCGCTCGTCACGTGGAACGGGAACAGCAGCGGGCTCGGCGAGAGGTAGTGCCGCAGGTAGTCGCGCCAGCCCTCGGCGCGCACGCCGTACCAGTGCACCGACAGGAACACCAGGATGGCGAGCGCGGCGGTGAGCGACAGATCGCCGGTCGGCGAATGCAGCCCCGGCACGATGCCGACCAGATTGGCGACCACCAGGAACACCCACAGCGTGCCGACGAAGGGCAGGAGCATGCGCGGGCGCTGCGGGTATACCGCGGCGATCGAGCTCTCGATCGCCAGCACCACTCCCTCGAGCACCGTCTGCAGCTTGCCCGGCCGCTCGCCGAGCGCACGCGTCGCCAACAGGCTGAACAAGGCCAGCGCCAGCATGATCCCCCAGGTGGTGACCACCGCGGTGCTGACGCCGAACGGCCCGACGCGGAACAGGATCGCCGACGTTTCCATCACTGCCGCTCGCGCACGAAGAGGTACACGTTGACGGCGCCGAGCGCCACGCCGGCGAGCAGCAGGCTGATCGTCCAGCGCACCGAGTAGCCCGCCAGCTGATCGTCGATCCAGCGCCCGAGGTAGCCGCCGGCGAGCACCGGCAGGATGAACAGCAGCGCCAGCGTGCCGAGGTATGCGGTCTGCGCGAGCAACCCCGGGCGCTCGCGCTCCGCGCGGTGCATGCGCTCGGCCTCGCGCTCGACGGTTTCGCGCAGCTTCGGCTCGCGCCCGGCGTTCGCCATCTCAGGCCTCGCCCAGCCGCCACAGGCGGCGCACCATCTCGCGCTCCAGGCGCGCGACGCTTTCCTTCAGGCTGCGCAGCGCGCTGTCCTCCGCTGCGAGCGCGGCGTCGACCGCTGCCGCGACGGTGCGGAAGTCGTCGCCCAGCACGTAGCGCCGCGTGCTGAGGAACAGCTCGCCGTCGACGAAATAGGCGAGCCCGCCCGGCAGCGCGAGGTAGTGCCAGGCGCCGCCCGCGCTGCGGAAGCGCGCCAGCCCGTAGCCGAGCACGGTCATCATGCGCTCGGCGCCGGCCAGCAGGCCAAAGGCGCCCGACGCGTCGCGCGCCACGAAGCTCTCGACGTCCTCGATGCGCGCGTACTGCGTGGCCGACTGCAGGTGCAGCGTGAAGGCGCTCACGGCATCGCCCCGCGCATGTAGCACTGCTCCTCGGGCACGGCGTCGTGCCTGCCTGCCAGGAAGGCCTCGCAGTCGGCGAGCGTCTTCTCCAGCGGCACGGTCACGCCCGCCATGCCGGTGTGCTCGGCGACCACGTGGAACGGCTGGCTGAGATACCGCTGCAGGCGGCGCGCGCGCAGCACCGTGCGCCGGTCCTCGGCCGAGAGCGCCTCGATGCCGAGCATTGCGATGATGTCCTGCAGCTCGTCGTAGCGCGCCAGGTGCTCGCGCACGGCGCGCGCTGCGTCGTAGTGACGGTCGCCGACGATGCGCCGGTCGAGCAGGCGGCTCTGCGAGGCGAGCGGGTCGACCGCGGGATAGATGCCGCGCCCGGCCTGCTCGCGCGACAGGATGACGAGCGTGTCGAGGTGCGCGAGGATCGCGCTCACCGCCGGGTCGGTCATGTCGTCGGCCGGAACGTAGACCGCCTGCACCGAGGTGATGGTGCCGGTGCGCGTCGAGGCGATGCGCTCTTCCAGCTCCGCGACTTCGGTGAGCAGAGTCGGCTGGTAGCCGACGGTCGCCGGCATGCGCCCGAGCAGCCCCGAGATCTCGCTGCCCGCCTGCACGAAGCGGAAGGCGTTGTCCATCAGCACCAGCACCTCCTTGCCGAGCGTGTCGCGCAGGTACTCGGCGTAGGTGAGCGCGGTCGCTCCGGCGCGGAAGCGCACGCCCGGCGACTCGTCCATCTGGCCGAATACCAGCACCGTGCTCGGCAGCACGCCCGCGTCCTGCATCTCGCGCCACAGCTCGTGCGCCTCGCGGATGCGCTCGCCGACGCCCGCGAACACCGACACGCCCTGATGCAGGGCGGCGATAGCGTGCATGAACTCCATGATCAGCACCGTCTTGCCCACGCCCGCGCCGCCGAACAGACCCGTCTTGCCGCCGCGCACGAACGGACACAGCAGGTCGATCACCTTGATGCCCGTCTCGAGGATCGCCTCGGGGCCCCTCACCTCGGCCAGCGGCGCCGGCGGCGCGGACACCGCGCGCAGGCGCTCCGCGGGCAACGGCGCGCCGCCGTCGAGCGGGGCGCCGAACACGTCGAGCACGCGCCCGAGGCACTCGCGCGCCACCGGAACGCGCAGCGGGCCGCCGGTTCCGAACACCGGCGCGCCGCGCCTCAGGCCGGCGGTGCCGTGCAGCGCGACCGCGCGCAGCCGGCGCGCGTCCAGATGGCGATGCACCTCGAGCAGGCGCGCGCTGCCGTCGAACTCCACGCGCAGCGCGTCGTGCAGCGCGGGCAGCGCGCCCGCGCAGGCGACGTCGACCACCGGTCCGGAAACCTGCTCGACGACGCCGACCCGCTCACTCCTCGAGGACATAGCGCCCCGGCGCGTCGTGCAGCGGCGGCAGGCCCTTGTCGGGCGCTCCCATCGGGGGCGGCGCCGACGCAGGGCGCGAATGCGCGTCCAGCCAGGCGGCAAATTCCGGCCACCAGGAGCCTTGGCGCACCGGGGTCGCCTCGTGCCAGGTCTCGGGGTCGACGTAGCGGTCCTCGGTGCCGCGCGTCGCGACCTGGTAGCTCGCGCCGGCGAAACCGTTCGGCGGATTGACGACGCCGACGTTGTGCCCGCCGCTGGCGAGCAGGAAGGTCACCGCGGTGTCGGCGAACAGGTTGATCTTGTATACCGAGCGCCACGGCGAGACGTGGTCGCGCTCGGTGCCCACGGCAAAGATCGGCACGCGGATGTCCGACAGCGCGATGGGCCTGCCGTCGACCATGAAGCGCCCCTCGGTGAAGTCGTTGCCGAGGTACAGGCGCCGCAGGTACTCGCTGTGCATGCGGTAGGGCATGCGCGTCGCGTCGGCGTTCCAGGCCGTCAGGTCGCTCACCTCGTCGCGCCGGCCCATCAGGTAGTCGTGCACCATGCGCGACCAGACGAGGTCCCTCGAGCCGAGCAGCGCGAAAGCGCCCGCCATCTCCTTGCCGTCGAGATAGCCGCGCGTGAACATCATGTCCTCGAGGAAGCTCACCTGGCTCTCGTCGATGAACAGCGACAGCTCGCCGGGCTCCTCGAAATCGGTCTCCGCTGCGAGCAGCGACAGCGTCGCCAGCCGCTCCTCGCCCTCGCGCGCCAGCAGCGCGGCGGCCATCGTCAGGATGGTGCCGCCCAGGCAGTAGCCGAGCGCGTGCGCGCGCGTCCCCGGGACGATCTTGCCGATCGCGTCGAGCGCCGCCAGCACCCCGCTCTTGATGTAGTCCTCGAGGCCGAGCTCGCGCTCGCGCGCGGTCGGGTTCTTCCACGAGATCAGGAACACGCTGTAGCCGCGCCCGACGAGGAACTTCACCAGCGAGTTGTGCGGCTGCAAGTCGAGGATGTAGTACTTCATGATCCACGACGGGACGATCAGCAGCGGCTCCGGGCGCACCTCGTCGGTCTGCGGCGCGTACTGGATCAGCTCGATCAGGTTGTTGCGGTACACCACCTTGCCCGGCGTCACGGCGAGGTTCTCCCCGACGCGCCAGCGCTCCAGCCCCGTGTGCGGGCGGTTCGCCGCGACGCGCAGCGCGTCGTCCCACCAGTTGAGCGCGCCCTGCACCAGGTTGGCGCCGGCGCGGTGCGCGGTCTCGCGCAGCACCTCGGGATTGGTGAGCGGGAAGTTCGACGGCGAGAACATGTCGAGCCACTGGCGCGTCATGAACTCGACCAGCTGCTCGTGGTGCGGCTGCACCCCGCGCACGCCCGTGGTCGCGTTCCACCACCATTGCTGCACCAGCAGGAAGCCCTGCTGCAGCAGGTTGAACGGCCGGGCGCGCCAGTCGGGATGCTCGAAGCGCCGGTCCTGCGGCAGCGGCTCGATGCAGGGCTCCCAGCTGCCCGCCGGCTGAGCCGCGTAGAGCGCGAAGCGGCTCGATTTCCTCTGCGCCTTGACGAGCAGCTCCTGCCACTTGGCCGGCGAGCCCGCGAGGTGCGCCGCCCAGTCGAGGTACGCGCCAATGACCGAAGCAGGCGAGATGCCTTGCGTCAGCCGCGCGAGCGCCGAATTGACCAACGCATCGGCGGGCTGCGCGGCGACTGCGAGCGGGTCTGGAACGCGCATGCGGCCAGTGTGCGCCGCCCCCACCGCGCGGAGTTGATCTAACTCAAGAAACCGCCGGCGCTCAGCCGGGCGTGCGCTTCGCCAGATCCATGAAAGAGCGCATCAGGTCGATCGGCACGGGGAAGACGATCGTGTTGCTCTTGTCGCCCGCGATCTCGGTGAGGATCTGCAGGTACCTGAGCTGCATCGCCTGCGGCTGGGTGGAGAGCATCTGACCCGCCTGCAGCAGCTTCTCGGCGGCCTGCAGCTCGCCTTCGGAGTAGATCACCTTCGCGCGCCGCTCGCGCTCGGCCTCCGCCTGGCGCGCGATCGCGCGCACCATCGACTCGTTCAGGTCGACATGCTTGATCTCGACGTTGGAGACCTTGATCCCCCAGGCGTCGGTCTGCTGATCGAGCACCGTCTGGATGTCGAGGTTGAGCTTGTCGCGCTCGGCGAGCATCTCGTCGAGCTCGTGCTTGCCGAGCACCGCGCGCAGCGTGGTCTGCGCGAGCTGGCTGGTGGCGGCCAGGAAATCGGCCACCTGGATCACCGCCTTCGCCGGGTCGACCACGCGGAAGTACACCACCGCGTTCACCTTGACCGACACGTTGTCGCGCGAGATCACGTCCTGGCTCGGCACGTCGAGCACCAGCGTGCGCAGGTCCATGCGCACCATCTGCTGGATGCCCGGGATGACGATGATCAGTCCGGGGCCCTTCACCGCGTGGAAGCGGCCGAGCAGGAAGATCACGCCGCGCTCGTACTCGCGCAGGACGCGCAGTGACGAGACCACCACGACGATGACGACCACGATAACCCCGAGGGTGAATAGCATGGCTAGTTTCCCTTTGCGTTGTCCCGGCCCGGTTCGGGAACGACGTCCAGCACCAGGCCCTCGATCGCCGTGACGCGCAGGGCATCGCCCTTGCGCACCGGCACGTTCGCGCGCGCGCGCCAGTTCTCGCTGTGCACGCGCGCCCAGCCCTCGCCGCTGAAATTCTCGAGCGCGACGCCGCTCGCGCCGATCAGCTCCTCGCGTCCCGTCACCACGGGGCGCCGGCGGCCCTTGACCAGCATGCCGACGACGAAAATCAGGAACGCGGCGCTCGCCGCGGCGATGCCGCCGATCAGCGCGTAGGGGATATCGAAGCCCGGCACGTCAGTGTCGATCAGGATGATCGAGCCGATGACGAACGCGATCACGCCGCCGACCCCGAGCGAGCCGAAGGCCGGCACGAAGGCCTCCGCCACCATGAACGCGATGCCGAGAAGGATGAGCGCCAGCCCGGCGTAGTTCACCGGCAGGAGCTGGAACGCGTACATCGCCAGCAGGATGCAGATCGCCCCGACCACGCCGGGCAGCACCAGGCCGGGGTTGGAGAACTCGTAGAGCACCGCGTAGATGCCGAGCAGCACCAGGATGTAGGCGACGCTCGGATTGGTGATGATGCCGAGCAGCCGGGTGCGCCAGCCGATCTCGTAGTCCTCGACCTTCGCGTCCGCGAGGTGCAGCGTGCGCTCGACGCCGCCCGCCGTCGCCTTGCGGCCGTCCAGCTTCGCGAGCAGCGCCGGCACGCTGTCGGCGACGAAGTCGACGACGTGGATCTTCGCCGCTTCCTCGGCCGGCAGGCTTACCGCCTCACGCACCGCGCGCTCGGCCCATTCGGCGTTGCGCCCGCGCTTCTGCGCCAGCCCGCGGATGTAGGCCGAGGCATCGTTGACCATCTTGTGCTCGAGCGTGCTGCCGCCCTCCTCGGCCTTGCCCTTCTTGCCGCCTTTCTCCGGCGCGGGCGCCGAGGGCGCGCCGATCGCGATCGGAGTCGCCGCGCCGAGATTGGTCGCCGGCGCCATGGCCGCGAAGTGGCTCGCGTACAGGATGTAGGTGCCGGCGCTCGCGGCGCGGGCACCCGAGGGCGCCACGTAGGCCGCGACCGGCACCGGCGAAGCGAGGATGTCCTTGATGATCGAGCGCATCGCGGTGTCCAGGCCGCCCGGGGTGTCCATCTTGAGCACCACGAGCTGCGCGCCGTCCTTGACCGCCGCCTCCAGGCCGCGGTGCACGTAATCCGCGGTCGCCGGCCCGATCGCGCCTTCGATCGACAGCACCAGCACCGGCGCGGCGCCCGCCTGCGCCGCACCGGCGAGGAGCGCCAAGAGAAACAGCAGATTGCGCACTTTCAAGGCATCTCCTTGCGCCGCGCTGCCGACACTATAACAATACGCCTCCCCCTGGCTTTCCTCACGCGTGAAACCCGAAACCCCTCCTGCCGAAGCGATTGTCCTGCGCGGCGCGCGGCAGAACAACCTGAAGAACCTCTCGCTTGCGATCCCGACCGGCGAGCTGGTGGTCGTGACCGGCGTGTCCGGCTCGGGCAAGTCCTCGCTCGCGTTCGACACCCTGTACGCCGAGGGCCAGCGGCGCTACGTCGAGACCTTCAGCCCGTACGCGCGCCAGTTCCTCGACCGCATGGACAAGCCGCAGGTCGACGCGATCGAGGGCATTCCGCCGGCGATCGCCATCGACCAGACCAACCCGGTGCGCACTTCGCGCTCGACGGTCGGCACGATGACCGAGCTGAACGACCACCTGAAGCTGCTGTACGCGCGCGCCGCGACGCTGTTCTGCCGCGGTTGCGGCAAGCCGGTGACGCGCGATACGCCCGACTCGATCTACCGCGCGCTCGAAGAGCGCTGCGCGGCGCACGGCGACCCGCGGCTCGCGGTGACCTTTCCCGTGCCGGTGCCGAAGAGCTTCACCGAGAGCGAGATCGAGCAGCTGCTCGAGCGCCAGGGCTACACGCGCATCCACGCGCGCGCCAAGGGCCTGCTCGAGGTGACGCAGGACCGCTTCCGCCTTTCGGACGCCGGCCGCGCGCGCGCCATCGAGGCGCTCGAAGCCGCGCTGCGGGTGGGTCAGGGAAAGGTGAACATTTACGCTGATGAGCAGGTCTGGAAATTCTCCTCCGACCTTCATTGCGCGGACTGCGACATCCACTACTCGGAGCCGACGCCGGCGGCGTTCTCGTTCAACTCGCCGCTCGGCGCCTGCGAGACCTGCCGCGGCTTCGGGCGCGTGATCGGCGTCGATTTTGGGCTGGTGATCCCGGACGAAGCGAAAACCCTGCGCGAGGGCGCGGTGCGCCCCTGGCAGACGGCGAGCTTCAAGGAGTGCCAGGACGACCTCGTCAAGTACGCCAAGAAACGCGGAATTTCCCTGGATATTCCATGGAAAGAACTTTCTGA
>DASPRX010000247.1:0-6606 GCA_035624235.1 Burkholderiales bacterium
CTGTCCCTATCAGGCGCGCTACAAGACCGACGCGCCGACGTTCGCCTACGGCGCGCCGATGCCCTCCGAGTCCGAGCGCTTCGACCCGCGCCGCATCGGCGTCGCCACCAAGTGCACCTTCTGCTCGGACCGCATCGACGCAGGCCTGGAGAAGGGCCTCAAGCCCGGCGTCGACCCGGAGGCGACACCAGCCTGCGTCAACTCTTGCATCGCCAAGGCGCTGCACTTCGGCGACATCGAGGATCGGGCGAGCAACGTCTCGGAGCTGCTTGCCGAGAACCAGTTCTTCCGCATGCACGAGGAGCTCGGCACCGAGCCGGGCTTCTATTACTTGTGGGACCGCAAGGCATGACTTACGGTCCGAAGCCCTGGCTGCAGCGCCACTGGGACCTGCGCGCGGCGACCAACTTCATGCTCGGCGGCACCGGCTCGGGGCTGCTTGTCGCGACCGCGCTCGCGGCGCATGCCGCGCCGGGCTGGCGGCAGTTCGCCGCGCTCGGGCTCGCGCTCATCGCCCTCGGGCTCGGCGCGGTATGGCTAGAGATCGGGCGCAGGCTGCGCGCGCTGCACGTGTTCTTCAACCCGTTCACATCGTGGATGACGCGCGAGTCGTTCGCGGCGCTGGTCGTGTTCGCGCTCGGCGCTGCTGCGCTCGTCCTCGGGCAGCCGTGGACAGCGCAGGCGCTCGGCGTCGCCGCGCTCGCCTTCGTGTTCTGCCAGGGGCGCATCCTGCGCGCTTCCAAGGGCATTCCCGCCTGGCGCACGGCGGGCATCACGCCGCTCATCATGGCCACCGGCCTCGCCGAGGGCTCGGGCCTGTACCTGATCGCGAGCGGGGGCGGCGGCGCGACGCGCGCGCCGCTGGCTCTCTTCGCGCTGGCGCTCGTCGCGCGCGCCATCGCCTGGCGCAACTACCGCGCAAAGCTCGGCGCCGGCCGGCCGCTCGCCGCGCTCGAGCCGAGCGCGAAATGGCTGCTGAACGCCGGCACCGTGACGCCGCTCGTGCTCATCCTGCTCGCGCGCTTCGTGCTCCCGCAGCTTTTCCCCGCGAGCGCGGTGCTCGCTGGTGTCCTCGCGCTCACCGCCGGCTGGTACTTCAAGTTCACGCTCGTCACGCGCGCGGCCTTCAACCAGGGCTTCGCGTTGCCGCGGCTGCCGGTGCGCGGCAGCCGCTAGACAGGAGTCTTCGATGACCGCCATGCTGCAGCCGCGCTACGCCAGGGTCCATCACCGCTCGGGCGCCAAGCGCAAGGGAAAGGCGTTCAGCTACTATTTCCAGCGCCAGGCCGAGACCATGCCGCGCGAGGAACTGCGGCGGTTGCAGCTGCGCCGGCTGCGCGCGACGCTGAAGAACGCCTACCAGAATGTCGCGCTGCACCGCGGCCGCATGAGCGCGGCGCGCGTGAAGCCCGAGGACGTGCGCACGCTCGCGGATCTGCAGCGGCTGCCGTTCACCGTCAAGAATGACCTGCGAGACCAGTATCCCTTCGGAATGTTCGCGCGGCCGCGCGAGGCGCTCGCGCGCCTGCACGCCTCTTCCGGCACCACCGGCAAGCCGACCGTGGTCGGCTACACGCAGAGGGACATCGACACCTGGTCGGAGCTGATGGCGCGCTCGATGGCCTGCGGCGGCGCGCGGCCCGGCGACCTGGTGCACAACGCCTACGGCTACGGACTGTTCACCGGGGGCCTGGGCGCGCACTACGGCGCCGAGCGGCTCGGCGCGACCGTGGTGCCGATGTCGGGCGGGGCCACCGAGCGCCAGGTGGCGCTCATCAAGGATTTCGGCGCGCGCGTGCTGTGCGCGACGCCCTCGTACGCGCTCAACATCGCCGAGGTCGCCGAGCGCGACGGCATCGACCTGCGCAAGACGAGTCTCGAGGTCGGCCTGTTTGGCGCCGAGCCCTGGAGCGAGGCGATGCGCCGCGAGATCCAGATCCGCCTCGGCATCCGCGCGGTCGACCTGTACGGCCTGTCCGAGATCATGGGGCCGGGTGTGGCGGTCGAATGCGAGGCGCAGGACGGCCTGCACGGCTGGGAGGACCACTTCCTGTTCGAGCTGATCGATCCGGAGACCGGCAAGCCGGTGCCGGAGGGGCACGCAGGGGAGCTCGTGATCACGACGCTGACCAAGGAAGCGCTGCCGATGATCCGCTACCGCACGCGCGACATCACGCGCGCCGACGCGGCGCCCTGCGCCTGCGGGCGCACGCACCTGCGGCTGATGCGCATCACCGGGCGCAGTGACGACATGCTGATCATCCGCGGCGTGAACGTCTATCCCTCGCAGATCGAGGCGGTGCTGGTCGGGCTGCCGGATCTCGCGCCGCACTACCAGCTGGTGGTGTCCCGGCGCGGCAACATGGACGAGCTCGGGGTCGAGGTCGAAGCCGCGTCCTCGCTCGCGGCGAGCGAAGATGCCTATCGCCAGCTCGCCGAGCGCGTGCGCTACCAGATCAAGTCGCTCGTCGGCGTCACCACCGAGGTCACGGTGAAGAAGCCCGGCGAGGTCCCGCGCTCGCAGGGCAAGGCGGTGCGCGTGAGGGACCTGCGGCCCAAGCTGGCATGATCCCCGCGGCCGGCGCATTCACCGCCGGCGCGCGCAGCCGGCTGCTGCCGGCCTCCGTGTCGCTGCGCTATTTCGGCGCGGCGGTCCTGTATCACGTGTTCGCCTGGGCGCTGCTCGTCGCCTATCCCACGGAGCTCGAGCGCTTTGCCGCCTACGGTGGGCTCGGCCCCGCGCTCGCCGCGCTGCACCTCGTTACGCTCGGCGTACTCGCCATGACCGCGGTGGGCGCGACGCTGCAGCTCTTTCCGATCGCCACGCGCCAGGCGGTGCGCTCGGTCGCCGCCGCGCGCTTCGTATGGTGGCTTCTCGCCCCGGGCGTGGCGCTGTTCGCCGCCGGAGCGGCGAGCTACCGCCCGCAGCTCCTCGGTGCGGGCGCTGCGCTCGCGGTCGCGGGGCTAGCCGTGTACGCCTGGCTGTTGTTCGAGAACCTGCGGCGCGCGCGCGGCATGCGCGCCGTGGTAGCGCACGGCTGGGGCGCGCTCGCCGGGCTCGTACTGCTCGCCGCGAGCGGCCTCGCGCTCGTCGCGCACTACGAGCACGGCCTGGCGCTCGACCGCGGCGCGTTCGCCGCGGCGCACTTGCTGCTTGCCGCCTACGGCTTCATGGGGTTGCTCGCCTTGGGGCTGTCGCAGTTCCTCCTGCCGATGTTCGCGGTCTCGCCGGCGCCGTCGGCGCGCTCGGCTTTCGCAGCTCTCGCCGCCGCGATCGCCGCGATGCTCGTCGCTCTGGCAGCGCTGTATGCCGCCAGTGAGCCGCTCGTCGGTGCCGCCGCGCTGCTCGGGCTCGCAGCGGCAGCGGCACACATCGCGGCAATGGAGGGAGCCCTGCGAAGGCGCCTGCGGCCGCAACTCGGGCCGGCATTTCTCCTGGTGCGCGTCGCGTGGGCGTGCCTCCTCGCCAGCCTCGCGCTCGCGGCGCTCGCCGCCTTTGGCTGGGCGCCGCCGCACGCGGCGGCGCTCTTCGGCGTACTGCTCGTGCCGGGATGGCTGCTCACTTTCCTGCTCGCAGTGCTGCAGAGGATCGTGCCGTTCCTCGCCACCGTGCACGCGGGCGGCCGGGGGCGCGGCGCGCCGCTCGTTTCCTCGTTCACGCCCGCGCGCACGCTCGCTGCGCACCGGATCCTGCACCTTGCCGCGCTCGCGCTGCTCATCGCGGGCGCGGCGCTCGCCAGCCCCTGGCTTGTGCGCGCCGCGGCGGCAGCGGGCCTCGCCGCGGCGCTCGCCTACGGCGCCTTTTTCGTCCGGGTGCTCGCGCGCCTGAAGGAGGAATAGAAGATGGACTTCGAACGCCAGATCGCGCGACGGCTGCACGAAGAGCACCTCGCGACGCTGGAAATCTGGACGCGCGTCGAGCAGGCGATCGGCAAGCGCGACGCCGCGCTCGAGTCGCTGCTCGCGCGCGCCGCGGCCGCGCTCGCCGACGAGGTGGCGCGCCACTTCGACTTCGAGGAAAAGGAGCTCTTCCCGCGCCTCGCCGAGGCGGGCGAAGGCGACATCGCCGAGCTGCTCGCCGAGGAGCACGGCGTCATCCGCAGCGCGGCGGCGCAGTTCGCCGAGCTCGCCCGGCAGCTGCGCGCCGGAAGCCTGGACGCCTCCGGCTGGCAGCGGCTGCGTACCCTCGCGCTCGAGCTCGCCGAGCGGCTCGTGGCGCACGTGCAGAAGGAGGAGATGTCGCTGCTGCCCGCGCTCGAAGACCTGCTCGATGAGGCGGTCGACACCGAACTCGCGCTCGCGTACGCCGGCTGAACGCCCCGCTAGTCGAGCTTCTTGACGAATGCGAGGCGCTGCGAGGGCCCGAACCCTGCGCGGTAGAAGAAGCCGAGCAGGTCGAAGTGCTCCTTGGCCACCACCGACTCGACGCGCTCGACGCGCAGCGCACCGAGGTTGACGAACAGCTGCGAAAGGAGCGCGCGCCCTACGCCCGCGTGCGAGAAGTTCGGATCGACGCCGATCGTATCGATGACCGCCACGGGCTCCGCGCGGCCGAAGTCCCCGTAGTCCGCGGCGGCCATCAGGTAGCCGGCGGCGGTGCCGTCCTTGTGCGCGACGAGCGAGATGCGGATCGCGGATTCGCTCAGCGCCTCCTCCAGCTTGCGCCGCATGTACGCGGCTCGGTCGTGGCCGGTCAGGCGCCGGTCGATGCGGGTCACCGCCTCGAGGTCGGCCTCGGCGAGCGAGCTCACCTCCGCCAGATCGCGCGCCAGGTGCTCGAAGCTATTCGGTGCCTCGGCGCCGTAGTCGTTGCGGTCGGCCGGCCGCTCGCGCTGCTCGATGTCCACGGGCTCTTCGCCGCTTGAGCCGAGCTGCGCTTCGGCGAGCGGGCAGTCGACGACCTGGTTGCTGCCCAGCCGGTAGCCGGCGGTATCGAGGAACTGCAGCATCTGATGATCGCGCCAGCTCGCGCTGGTGCGCATCTCCTTCAGGCCACGGCGCCGCGCCCCGTCCTCGAGCGCCTGCTCGAGCCCAAGCCCGATGCCGCGGCCGCGCGCTTCGGGCCTGACCCCGATCACCTCGAGGCGCAGCGCAGCCTCGATGCGGCCGAACTCGCCTTCGAGCACGCGGCCGAGGACGTAGCCCGCCAGCTTTCCGTCCTGATCGATCGCGAACTGGGCATTCAGCTTCGGCTGGCGCAGCGCCATCGCCAGGCGGCGCTCGAAGTAGCTGCGCCGCGAGCGGCCGCTGATCGCGGCATCGATCGCCACTACCGCGTCGAGGTCGCCCGCGGCGAGCGGCCTGGGATTGATCTTCATGTGCCGAGCGCTCAGCCGTGCAGGCTCTGGTACTTCTCCAGCAGCTGCTCGGGCGTTTCCGCGTAGTCCGGGTTCGGCACGATGCAGTCGGCCGGGCACACGAGCTTGCACTGCGGCTCGTCCTCGGCGCCGACACATTCGGTGCATTTCATCGGGTCGATGATGTAGATCGGGTCACCGACGCTGATCGCTTCGTTCGGGCACACCGGCTTGCAGGCGTCGCAGGCGGTGCAGTTGTCGTTGATCAAGAGTGCCATGTCGCGTCTCCGTAGGGTTCAGGCAGCTGCCCGTTCCTGCAACGCCTTGAGCTTGTCGTGGCGGAAGGCGCCCCACAGCGCGGCGCCGATCGCGCCGGCGTAGATCGAATCGGGATGGCTCACCGCCTCGAGCCCCGTGATCTTCTCGTTCACCAGCTCTTCCTGCAAGGCCGCGAGCAGCCCCTGGTCGAGCGCGAGGCCGCCGGTGAGCAGTACCTTGCCCTTCGTGATCCCGGTCACTTTCAGCAGCTTCACCAGGCGCGACGCCATCGACAGGTGAATGCCCTTCAGGATGTCGGGCGTGGCGATGCCGCGCGAAACCATGTTGATGACGTCCGTCTCCGCCAGCACCGCACAGATCGAGCTCACCTTCTCCGGATGCTGCGAGCTCCTGGAAAGGGTCCCGATCTCCTCCACCGCCACGCCGAGGTAGCGCGCGATGTTCTCCAGGAACTGGCCGCTGCCGGAGGCGCACTGGCTCGTCATCTTGTAGGAGAGGACCTTGCCGCGCTCGTCGACGTAGATCGCGCGGCCGTTCAGGGCGCCGATGTCGACGACCGCGCGCGCCTCGGGCACGAGGAACACGCCGCCGCGCGCGTGCGTGGTCATCGAGTAGAAGTGGCCGGTGGAGAACTTGACGTTCTCGCCCTCGCCCGTGGTCGCCGTGTAGGCGATGTCGCGCGGCGCGAGTCCGCCTTCGGCGAGCACCTCTTCGTAGCCGTGGCGCGCGAGATCGATCGGGTCGCGCCGGCGGATGCGCTCGCAGCGCCTGGCGGTCCACTTGCCGCCCTGGAACAGGACGGTCTTCACGGCGCCCGAGCCGATGTCGATGCCGATGGTATTGATCACTGTCGCGCCTCCGCGGTCTTGCCCTCCTCGATCACCGCTCGCCAGGCGAAGGTCGCGCCGCCGAGCGCGCCGGTGTAGATCGAATCGGGATTGATGTTGAGCGTCACCTCGCCGTAGTTCTCGCGCACCAGGTCCATCAGCGCCTTGACCGCAGCCTCGTTCTTGGCCACGCCGCCGGTGAA
>DASPRX010000007.1:0-5031 GCA_035624235.1 Burkholderiales bacterium
GGGTGTGGTCGTGACGCGCACGATCTCGATCAACCGCGCGCCGGTGCTGACGCTGTGGGCGGCGGTGGTGGCCGAGCGCCTCGGGTTCGACTGGGAGGAGGCGCTGACGCTCGGGCGCGCGGTGGCGGGGCTGAACGCGTATTCGAAGGGGGTGCGGCTGGGCCTTTTCACGCCGTCGCCGCCGGAGGTGCGCGAGCAGCGCGCGAAGCTGCGGCCCAAGGAGACGATCACGGTGGATCTCCTTCACCGCGCGGTGCCGGCGGTGCACACGAAGGAGGGCTTGCGGGCGCTCGCGAAGGAGAAGCCGGTCGACCCCGCGTCGGTGGAGCGCTATCTCGCATCGAAGTTCGGCGAGGGGCTCGCCGATGCGAGGAAGGCGATGGAGGCGCTCGCCAAGTCGCGGGCGCCGAAGGCGCTCGCGGGCGAGGCGTACCACCTGTACGAGCAGTTCCGCCCCGGCGTGCCGGCGGGCGTGCGCGGCTGGGGGGCGCAGGGGACGCTCGAGCTGGACGCGATCAGGAAGCTGGCCGGGCAGCCCTAGCGTTGCGGTCCGGTCGGGGAGGAGAATCCTATGACCGATTGTCTTGGGGGTTGTGCCATGAGAAAAATTCTGGTCGGCGTTGGCGCATTGTGCGCGTTCGTCGCAACACCCGTGCAGGCTGCGGACCCGGCAGCCATGGGAGGGATGCCGCCGTTCGCGCCGCACCTTGCCTGGACCGGCTTCTACGTCGGCGGCCAGATCGGCGGCGTGTGGTCGCGCGACGAGCTCACGGAAGACACCGCCTTCGTGCCGCCGTCCACGGGGCACGCGACGACGCATTCCAGCGCCACCGTGGGCGGGCTCTACGGCGGGTACAACTGGCAGCACGGCAACCTGGTATTCGGGCCCGAGATCGAGTTCGAGGGGCGGACCCTGGACGAGACCAGCACCTGCCTGGTGCAGGATTCCGGTGCAGGCAATGTATCGCCTGGGTCGTGCTTCCCGAATGTGCAGGGCTACAGTTTCCGCACCGAGATCCCGTGGCAGGGCTCGCTGCGCGGCCGGATCGGCGTCGACTGGGGAAACGGCCTGCTCGCGTACGCCTCGGGCGGCGTCGCGTTCGCCGACATCAAGACCACGTACTCGCAGTCCACGGGCCCGGCCGCGTCCCAGTCGTTCTCGCAGCAGCGCAGCGGATACACGATCGGCGGCGGACTGGAGCTGCGCTTCCAGCCGCGTTGGGTGGGCCGTCTGGAATACAGCTACACCGACTTCGGAACCGTATCGACCACGGCCACCAGCGCGGGAGCCTTCTGGAACGGCTACACCAACCGGCACGCCATCACGCAGGACGCGGTGCGCCTCGGCGTGAGCTATCTCTTCTAGGCGGCCGCGGCGCGGCGGAAAAATAGGGTCCGTCCCTAATTTCCTAGTTGCGGCTCGCGACCATGACGCTGACGATGGAAGCCGATGACACCGCGATGGAAGACCGCCGCCGGTTCCTGCAGAGCGCGGGAGCCGGTGCATTCGCTCTCGCGCTCGGCGTCCTGCCGCACCGGGCGCGCGGCGCGGGCGAGGGCGGGAAGATGAAGATCGGCATCGTGGGCTCGGGCAACGTCGGCGGCGCGCTCGGCGCGGCGTGGGTGAAGGCCGGGCACGAGGTGATGTTCTCGTCGCTCAACATCGAGCACGACCGGGAGCTCGCGGCGAAGCTCGGGCCGAATGCGCGCGCCGGAACGCCGCGCGAGGCGGCCGCCTTCGGCGAGGTGCTGCTGGTCTCGGTGCCTTACCGCGCGCTGCCGGACGTGGGCAAGGAATTGGGAGAGCTGCTTAAGGGCAAGGTGGTCATCGACACTTGCAACCCGTTCCCGGGGCGCGACGGCGAGATCGCGAACTGGGCGCGCGAGCGGGGCGCCGGCCTCGCCTCGGCGCAGTTGCTCCCCGGGGCGCGCCTCGTGCGCGCGTTCAACGCGATCGGCGCCGCGCGCATGGGCGCCGCGCACGAGCAGCCCGGCCGCGTCGGGATGCCGATAGCGGGCGACGACGCGCAAGCGATCGCGGCTGCCTCGCGCCTGGTGCGCGACGTCGGCTACGAGCCGGTCCTCGTCGGCGGGCTCGCCATGGGCAAATACCTGATGCCCGGCACGCCGCTCGCAGGCGAGCACACGCCGGAAGGGATCCGAAGAATCGCGGCGACGCTCGAGAAATAGGGACGGACCCTATTTTCAACATAGCGGAAAATAGGGTCTGTCCCCATTTTTCAGGAGACGCGCATGCCGAAGACAGTCCTCATCACCGGCGCCGGCAGCGGGTTCGGCCGCGGCGCCGCCGTCGAGCTCGCGCGGCGCGAGCACAAGGTGATCGCCACTACCGAGACCGAAGCCCAGGCGAAGGAGCTAGCGCACGCGCACCCGGAGCTGAGCGCCGCCAAGCTCGACATCACGAACGCGCACGACGTCCTGCAGGTCGACCGCTGGAACCTCGACGTGTTCGTCGCCAACGCCGGCATGGGGCAGACCGGCCCCTTGAGCCTGATTCCCATGGAGCGGCTGCGCGCGGTGTTCGAGGTGAACGTGTTCGGCACCTTCGCGATCACGCAGCGCGTCGCGCAGGCGATGCGAAAGAAGCGATCGGGCCGCATCCTCATCGTCTCCTCGATCGGCGGGGTGCGCGCGGGCGTCGGCTCGGGTCCCTACACGATGACCAAGCACGCGCTGCAGGCCTTCGGCACGGCGCTGCGCGCCGAGCTCGCGCCCTTCGGCGTGGACGTCGCGCTCATCAACCCGGGCCCGTACGCGACCGGCTTCAACGACCGCATGGCGAACGACCCGGGGCCCTGGTTCGACCGCCACAAAGCCGCGCCCGAGGACGTGGCGGTGATGGACCAGCTCGTGCAGCGCATTACCGTCGGCCAGCTCGACCCGGCCGACGTCGTCAAGCGCTACGTCGAGCTCGTCGAAGCCGACAAGACCGAGCTCGTCAACTTCATCCCGCCCGACATCCTCGAGCGGTTCCTCAAGCCCAAGCCCGCCTGAAAAATGGGGTCTGACCCCATTTCTCGGTAAGCTATTCGCTCTCCGCTCCGACCGACGCGGAGAGGAGGCGCCATGGCAATCGACTGGTCGGGGCTACGCGATCCGGCGCCGGGGACACTGGTGCGGGCACGCGAGACGGCGCATTTCGCGGTGCAGTGGGTCGCCCGGGCTGCGCGCGCAAACCTGCCGGCGGCGGCGGACGACAGCCACACGGCGCTCGCCTGGGATGCGCAGCTCGTGGCGCTCGTGAGCGCGCCGTTTCCGAACGGCGCGCGGGCCGGCCTGCGCCTTGCGCCGCTCGAGCTGGCGGTGCTCGGCAAGGGGCGCAGCGAGCGCCTCGCGCTCGACGGGCGCGCGGCCGGCATGGTGGACGCCTGGCTGGACGCCGCGCTCGCGGCGCACGGCCTCGAGCCCGCGTCCCCAGTCGAGCTGCCCTACGCGATTCCGGCTCGGCCGCTCGCGGACTCGCGCGAGCTCGCGCAGCTCGCGCGCTGGTTCGCGGCGGCGGCGGAGCTGGTCGGCGAGCTGCGCGCGAAGTACCGCGAATTCCGCCCCGGCCCGGGCCCGGTGCGTTGCTGGCCGCATCATTTCGACATCGCCGTGCTGGTCGGCCTCGAGCAGGGCGACGCCGAATCCTCGCGCTCGATCGGCATCGGCGTCTCGCCCGGCGACGAGTACTACGCGCAGCCCTACGCCTACGTGAGCCCGTACCCGCGCCCGGTGGCACCGCAGCTCCCCGCGCTGCCGCCGGGCGGACACTGGCACACGCGGGATTTCTTCGGCGCGGTGGCGACTGCGGACGCGCTGCTGGCCGAACGCGAGCCGCGCGCGGCGCTCAGCGCGGTGATCGACGCGGCGTTCCAGGCAGGAAGGAGGTGGCTCGATGTCTGACAAGGCAGAGTGGCGGGACCTCGGTCCGGCCGACCCGTACCGGCAGGCGGGGCTGTCGGAAGCGGCGCTCGGCCGGCAAAAGCTCGCGGTGTCGTTCCGCGACGGACGCTTCGGCGTGGTCGCAGGCACCTGCAACCACGTCGGCGGGCCGCTCGGGCGAGGCAGGCTCGACGGCGACTATGTCGTCTGCCCGTGGCACAACTGGAAGTTTCACCGCTGCACGGGCCTCGGCGAGCCGGGCTTCGAGGACGACTGCATCCCCGCCTACGAGCTGCGCGTGACCGACGGCAGGCTCGAGGTGCGCGTCGACAACCCGAGCCGGCGCAACAAGGTGCCGCACCCGCCGCATCCGCTCGCGCGCAGAATCGAGCGCGCGCCGGGCGAGGTGCGCGTCGCCGGCATCTCGACCACCAATATGGACGAGGCGAACCCGCGCTACTCGACCTCCGACGCGCTGCTCGAGGCCGCGCTCGAGCACGCGCGCGACGCGCTGAAGTGCGACACGCGGCTCACCCGCCTCTCGGCGCTCGAGTTCCGCCACTGCGAGGGCTACTACTCGAAGAGCGCCAACGCCTGCACCTGGCCGTGCTCGATCACGCAGATGGACGACAAGGACCAGATGACCGAGGTGTACGAGGCGCTCGTGCACTGGGCCGACGTGGTGCTCGTCGCCACGCCGATCCGCTGGGGCGCCGCGAGCTCGCTCTACCACAAGATGGCCGAGCGGCTGAACTGCGTGCAGAACCAAGTCACGATCCGCGACAACGTGCTCATCCGCAGGAAGGTCGCGGCCTTCATCATCACCGGCGGGCAGGACAACGTGCAGGGCGTCGCCGGCGGGATGCTGTGCTTTTTCGGCGAGCTGGGCTTTCATTTCCCGCAGTTCCCGTTCATCGCCCACTCGCGCGGCTGGACGGCCGAGGACATGGAGCGGAATGTCGCGCACGTCATGACCAGCCGCGAGCTGCGCGAGGGCGCGCAGCAGCTCGCCGCGCGCGCGGTCGACCTGGCGAAAACGCTGCTCGCCACCGCGCCAATGGTCGAGCACACGCCGCGCGGCGGGCGTAAAGCCTACCGGCTGGAAATCGAGCGCGAAAAATGAAAAATAGGGACAGACCCTATTTT
>DASPRX010000223.1:0-27979 GCA_035624235.1 Burkholderiales bacterium
AAGGAACGGCCAGCCTCCCCAGCGCAGCCAGCGCGGGATCGCGCGCCCCAGGCCATGACGGCTGGCAAACTCGGTGAGCGTGCCCTCGGGACACAGCGTGCCGCACCAGACGCGTCCGAGCGCCATCATGCTCAGCATGACGAACGGCCACCACAGGCCCCAGAAGGCGAATTGCGCGAACAGGCGCAGGTTGTCGTAGATATGCGCATCGGCCGGCGGCAGCGGCATGAACGGCGGCACCAGCAGCAGCATCAGGTAGACCGCGACCACGACCCATTGAAGCGCGAGAATCGCCGGGCGGTGGCGCCGCAGCGCGTCGCCAACGCCGGCGAGCGTGAGCGCGCTCATCGGGCGACGATCTCGCCGCGCGCGGTCTCGGGGTGGAACTCGCCGAAGAAGGGATAGCGTCCGGGCGGGAGCGGGGCGTAGATGAGGAAGCTCGACACGCCGGGCGCCAGCACCTTCTCCTTCTTCGGCGAATCGCTCTCGAACTCTTCGGGGCCGGGGCCTTCGTTGCGGATCACGAGGCGAAAGCGCGTGTTCGCCGGCACCACGAGCGTCTCGGGCGCGAAGCGGCCGTCCTTCGCCACCAGCGTGAAGGTGGACAGCTCGTCCGCGCGCGCGCCGGCACATGCGCCGAGCAGGACGAGCACGGCGATCAGGCGCAACGCAGCAGAAGCCATGGCGTGCCCCTTCATCAATAAGTGAGCTGGGCGCGCAGGCCCAGGATCTTCACCGCAGCGGCGTCCTGGTTTCCGGAGGGTGCGGCGATGTACTGGAAGTTGGGCGACAGCTCGAACTGCTTGGCGATGCGGTAGCGGTAATACAGCTCGAGCACCGACTCGTAGCCGCTCGCCGCGAAGCCGTAATCCGGGATGCCGTCGCCGTTGGCATCCAGCGTCGGCGAGGCGGCCGCAAACGCGCCGCTCGTGCGCATCCAGCCGAGCGCCACGCCGACCGCGTCCGCCGCCCGCTGCCAGTAGGAGCCGCCGAACTCTGCGCCGAGGGTGAGCGCGCGGTCGAACCGGACCTGGCCGGAGAGTTCATGGCCGTAGCGGCTGAACAGCGTGATCGCATCGCCGTAGCGCTGGTCGAGCGACAGCCCGAAGCCGGTGTGCAGCGCGGCAATGCCGGTGAAGTCGGGCCCCTGGCCGTTGCGCCAGTAGTAGGCCCGGTAATTGCCGGCCAGTCCCTCGAACAGCCTCTCTTCGCGCTCGGCCTGCGCGATCATCAATGGCGAGGAGAAGGCGCGGCTGTAATTCGCGCCCTCGCCGGCGCCGAACACGCCGAACGACAGCCGCCAGGATTCTGGCTTGGCGCTGAAACTGTGATAGGAGACGCGGAATCCCGGGGAGAAGCCGTTCGCGTCGACGCCGATGTCGCCGCCGGCGTCGAGCAGCGGATTGTGCACGAACGCGGTATTCAGGAACTGGCGCGTCTCGTCGTTCGCTGCCGCGTTCTGGTCGAAGAACACGAATGGATCCATCTTGCCGAAATTGATCTCCAGCGACTCGCGCGAGCGCGGCTTGAAGCCGCCGAAGGGAAGCGGTATCTGCGCCTGGTACCACGCCTGTCCGAGCACCGCGACGCTGTCGTCCGGCTTGGTGCTCAGCACCCGGAACGCGCTCGCGTTCGGCTTGGAATACGCGACGAGGTCGTTCAGGCCCGTGCCTTGGCCGAAGCGGAAGGTCCCGAAGAGCTGCTGGGTCGTGTCGCCGATGTTGTCGAGCGGCAGGCCGACGTAGACGTCGCCGCGGTAGTTCAGCTCGCTATGCTCGGCGGGGGCGCCTGCGGGCACTCCGTTGGGCAGCTGCGCCACGGTGGTGAGGCTCAGCCCCGCCTTGATGCCCTCGAGGGACTCGACCGTGCGCGCCGCCTTGACCATGCCGGCCGACTGGTATTCGACCGCTTTCAGGCGCGCGGTGAGGGAGGGCTCGTTCTCGCTCAGCGTCTCGCTCTCGAGGCCCTTGTCGATGCGCGTGTTGCGCTTCTCGAGCTCGGCGTCGCGCTTCTCGAGCTCGGCGACGCGCTGCTCGAGACGCTGCACGAGCGCCTTGAGCTGGTCGACCTCGTTGTCCGCACGTGCGCTCGCGGGCAGAAGCAGCGCCGCGGCGACCCAGGGCAGCAGCCGGCGCGGCATGTCAGTAGCCGCCCTTCTTGCCTAGCCCCACGTAGACGAAGTCGTACTCGACCTCGAACGGCTTCCACCACGGGCGCACGCCCGTCAGCCGGTCGGTGTGGCGGCCGAAGTGCGCGTGCGCGTTCATCGATGGCGGCTCGATCATGAACTTGAGGTGGTAGCGGCCCGGCCCCATGAGCTTCACGTTGTCGCCGTAGTGCGGGCCGTCGTTCGCCGTCATCGGCATCAGCTCGCCGGAGAGCTTCTGCGCGCTCCCGTCCTTGCTGAGCTCGTAGTGCACGACGAGGTAGGGCATCCAGAACCCTTCGTCGAAGCCCTGCGGATTGCCGGCGAGGGCGTGGATATCCGCTTCCAGATGGATGTCCGACTGGTCCGCTGGCCTCATCATCCCTTCGGGTTCCATCGTCACGGGCTGAAGGTAGACTGCGGCGACCTCCATCCCCTGGCGTTGCTGGGGCGTGCCGATCGGGTACTCGACCGCGTCCGCGAGGCAGCCGTAAGTTAATGAAGAGATTGCTATAAACCAAACAGATGCGGTTCTTAAGAGGCGTTCTATCGCAGGCTCCAAACGAGAAGTGCCCGCGAACAATAATGAGAAGCATTATCATTGTCAAGGCGTCCGAGTCCATGCAGCTGCGCCCACCCCGGCCCTCGAAGCGAACGCTAGCCGCGCCCGACGAAGGGCATCTTGGTCGCCATGATGGTCATGAACTGCACGTTGGACTCGAGCGGCAGATTGGCCATGTGCAGCACCGCTTCGCCGACGTGCGCGACGTCCATGCGCGGCTCGACCAGGGTGCTGCCGTTCGCCTGCGGCACGCCCTTGGTCATGCGCTCGGTCATCTCGGTCGCCGCGTTGCCGATGTCGATCTGGCCGCAGGCGATGTCGTGCGCGCGCCCGTCGAGCGAGATGCACTTGGTGAGCCCGGTCACGGCGTGCTTGGTCGCCGTGTAGGGCGCGGAGAAGGGCCGCGGCGCGTGCGCCGAGATCGAGCCGTTGTTGATGATGCGGCCGCCGCGCGGCGACTGCGCCTTCATGATGCGGATCGCCTCCTGCGAGCACAGGAACATGCCGGTGAGGTTGACGTTCACCACCGCCTGCCACTGCTCGAAGCTCAAGTCCTCCATAGGGATCGCGGGCGCACCCATGCCGGCGTTGTTGAACAGTAGGTCGAGGCGGCCCCAGGTCTGCTTCACTTTCGCGAACAGCGCCTTGACCGTTTCCGGCTTGCCGATATCGCCCGCCAGCGCGAGCGCGCGCGCGCCGGCGCCCGAGCCCGCAGCGGTCTTGTCGAGCAGTTCCTTGCGCCGGCCGACCAGCGCGACGCTCCAACCGTCGCCCAACAGCGCGAGCGCCGCCGCCTTGCCGATTCCTGTCCCCGCGCCCGTGACGAGCGCGACCTTGACCTGCGTAGCCATGTGACGACCTCCTTTGACGCCGCGTGCTGTCTCGCGTACAAGAAATCTTAACGTAAGCCGGCGGCGAGGACCGAATGCAGTTCACGATCAACGGCAAGAGCGTGCAGGTGGACGCCGATCAGGCGATGCCGCTGCTGTGGGTGCTGCGCGACCTGCTCGACCTCACCGGGACCAAATTCGGCTGCGGCATCGGCGCCTGCGGCGCGTGCACGGTGCTCGCCGACAACCGCGCCGTGCGCAGCTGCGTGACGACGGCGCGCGACGCCACCGGGCGCGACATCCGTACCATCGAGGGACTGGCCGGCGATGCGCTGCACGCGCTGCAGCAGGCCTGGATCGACAGGCAGGTGCCACAGTGCGGCTATTGCCAATCCGGCATGCTGATGGCGGCGGCGGGATTGCTCGCGCAGACCGCGAACCCGAGCGACGCGCAGATCGACGCGGCGATGACCAACATCTGCCGCTGCGGCACCTACCAGCGCGTGCGCGACGCGATCAAGCTCGCCGCGCGCTCCGAGCGGCGCAATCCGTGAAGCGGCGCGCGTTCCTGCTCGGCGCGCTCGGCACGGGGGGCGCGTTGATCGTCGGCTGGAGTTTGCTGCCGCCGCGCAGCCGCATGGGCAATCGCGACACGCTGCCGCCCATGGACGGCGCGGTGTCGCTGAACGGCTGGCTGCGCGTCGAGCGCGACGGCGCGCTCGTCGTCGTGATGCCGCGCTCCGAGATGGGGCAGGGAGTCTACACGGGGCTCGCGATGCTGGCGGCCGAGGAGCTGGACGTTCCGCTCGAGAGCGTGCGCCTGGAGCAGGCGCCGATCGACGCCATCTACGGCAACGTCGCCATGTTGCTCATGAGCCTGCCGTTCCATCCCGACGACGCGAAGACCACGCAGGCGCGCGCCGCGGCGTGGTTCACCGCGAAGATCGGGCGCGAGCTCGACCTGCAGATCACCGGCGGCAGCTCGAGCCTGCGCGACGCCTGGCTGCCGATGCGCCGCGCGGGCGCGGCGGCGCGCGCCATGCTGCTCGAGGCCGCGGCGCGCACCTGGCGCGTCCCGGCGGGCGAATGCAGCCTGGTCGACGGCGAGGTGCGCCACGCGGGCGGCAGGCGGCTGCAGCTCGGCGAGCTGGTCGGCGCGCTGCGCGAGGTGCCGCTGCCCTCTGAGGTGACGCTGAAGGATGCGAAGCGCTTCCGCCTGATCGGCACGCCGGCGGCGCGCCTCGACGTGCCGGACAAGGTAACCGGGCGCGCGCGCTTCGGCATCGACGTGCGGCTGCCCGGCATGCTGTACGCGGCGCTGCGTCCCTGCCCAACGCTCGGCGGCACGCTGCTCTCGTTCGACGGCGATGCGGCGCTCGTCCAGCCGGGCGTGGTGCGGGTCTCGGCGCTCGCCGCGGCGGCGGGCTGCGCGCCGGCCGTGGCGGTGGTGGCGAACAGCTGGTGGCGCGCGCAGCAGGCGCTCGCTGCGGTGCGCGCCGACTGGGATCCCGGCCCGTACGCGGACTTCGACAGCGCGCGCCTGCTCGCCGAGATGAACGCCGCGCTGCAGAACGGAGGCGGCTTCACCTACTTCAAGCGCGGCCGCGGCGAGGCGGCGCTGCTCGACGCGGTGCAGGTGTACGGCGCCGACTACAGCGCGCCGTACCTGGCGCACGCGACCATGGAGCCGATGAACTGCACCGCGCAGTTCGCGCGCGGGCGGCTCAGGATCTGGGCGCCGACGCAGGTGCCGAGCATCCTGCGCGACGTCGCCGCGCGCGCCGCGGGCATCGACGCGGCGCATGTGGAAGTGAACGTGACGCTGCTCGGCGGCGGCTTCGGCCGGCGGCTAGAGACGGACTTCGTGCCGCAGGCGGTGTGGCTCGCGCGCGACGTCTCGCCCGCGCCGGTGCAGGTGATCTGGACGCGCGAGCAGGACATGACGCAGGACTTCTACCGGCCGGCCGCGGTGGCGCGCCTGCGCGCCGGGCTGGACGGCAAGCGCATGCCGTTCTCCTGGGTGACGCGCTCGGTGAGCGACGCGATCGTGCCGCAGTACGTGTCGCGCGCCTATCCGGCGCTCGCCGCGGACATGCCAGACCGCACCACGGTGGAAGGGCTGTTCGACCAGGCCTACGAGTTCGCGCATCGCCAGTGCACGCACCTCACCTGGAAGTCGCCCGCGCCGGTCGGCTTCTGGCGCAGCGTCGGGCACTCGCACAACGCCTTCTTCGCCGAGAGCTTCATCGACGAGCTGGCGCACAACGCCAGGGCCGACCCGTACGACTTTCGCCGCCTGCTGCTCGCGCGCCACGCGCGGCACCGCACGCTGCTCGAGTACGCGGCGCTCAAGGCGGGATGGGGCCGGGCGCCGAACGGACGCGCGCAGGGCGTCGCGCTGCACGAGTGCTTCGGCACGATCGTCGCCCAGGTCGCCGAGGCGTCGGTGGCGCGCGGTGCGATCCGCGTGCACCGCGTGGTGTGCGCGGTGGACTGCGGCACCGTAGTCAACCCGGAGCTGGTCGCGCAGCAGATGGAAAGCGCGGTTGTGTACGGCCTGTCGGCGGCGCTGTACGGCGAGATCACCTTCAAGGAGGGCCAGGTCGAGCAGCGCAACTTCCCGCAGTACCCGGTGCTCGGCATGGCCGAGGCGCCGGTGGTGGAGACCTACCTGCTGCCGAACGGCGGCACGCCGGGAGGCATCGGCGAGGTCGGCACACCGCCGGTCGCGCCGGCGGTGGCGAACGCGGTGTACCGCCTCACCGGCCAGCGCCTTCGCTCGCTGCCTCTGCGGCTCGAGTCCTAGCGCGGGCCGGCGAGCTGCCGCGCGCCCTCGACGAACGCCGCGGTTTGCTTGGCGGCCTCCTGCGCCTGGTTGCGCGCGTCGACCGCCAGCTGCGCGTCGACCACCGCCTGCGCGCCCACGAGCAGCACCAGGCCCTTGCGGCTATCAAGGTAGGTGCGCGCCAGGTCGACGAAGCCGTCGCTCGCCATGCGGTAGTCGATGTACTTCTTCTCCATGAAATCCTTCTTGCGCATCGCTTCGCCGATCCAGCCGGGCGCGCGGCGGTCGGCGCTGCGCATGTGCTCGTCGAGCGCCTGCACCGCGCCGCCGATGTCGATGCGCAGCCGGTGCATGCGCGCCTGGTACACGGTGAGCTGGCGCGCCGTGCCGAGGTAGTCGTCGGCGGCCTCGGCGAGCGCGGCGACGCGGCGGGTGTCGAGCGCGTGCAGCTCGGCGAGCTGCCGGTCGAAGGCGGCGCTGGCCTGCTCGAGCTGCGCCACGGCTTCGGCGGTGTCGGCGGCCTTCTGGTCGGCTTCCATGCCGAGCGCGCGGTGCAGGCGCGCGCTCGCGTCGACGACCAGCGCGGCGATGTCGCTGTGCAGCTGCGTCTTCTTGTGCTGACCCCAGACGAAATACCCGCCGGTGGCGATCACGAGCACGGCGACGAGAACGGCGGCGATCCTGGTCTGCTTGCTCACGGCGGCATTGTCGCCCGCGAGGCGGGGCGTGTATATATGAGATATTTCCGCTTCCGCAGGAGAAGGCGATGCCCTGGGAGTGCTTCGAAGTCGCGGTCGAGAACAAGGTGGCGCACGTCAGGCTGTCGCGCCCGGAGCGCATGAACGCGATGACGCTCGCGTTCTGGCGCGAGCTGCCCGCGATCGTGCGCGAGCTCGATGCGGGCGGCGGCGTGCGCGTCGCAGTCATCTCGTCGACCGGCAGGCACTTCAGCGCCGGCATGGACCTGTCGCTGTTCCAGGGCGGCGCGCTGCTCGATACCGCGACGGTGGCCGCGCGCCGGCGCTTCGCGGCGAAGCTTGCCGAGCTGCAAGGCTCCTTGAACGCGCTCGCCGAGGCGCGCTTCCCGGTGATCGCCGCCCTGCACGGCGCCTGCGTCGGCGGCGCGGTCGACCTCGCCACCGCCTGCTGCCTGCGCTACGCCACGCGGGACGCGTACTTCGTCATCCAGGAGATCAACATCGGCATGATGGCCGACGTCGGCACGCTGAACCGCATGCCCAGGCAGCTGCCCGAGGCGGTCGTGCGCGAGCTCGGCTACACCGGCGACCGGCTCGCGGCCGAGCGCGCCGAGCGCCTGGGTTTCGTCAACGGCGTGTTCGACACGCACGAGGCGCTGGTCGCCGGCGCGCTCGCGGTGGCGGCGAAGATCGCGGCCAAGGCGCCCGTGGCGATCGCGGCCACCAAGCAGATGATTTCGTACGCGCGCGACCACGGCGTGGCCGAGAGCTTCGCCTTCCTGAACGCGCTGCAGCCCGGCATCTTCGACCCGGAGGACATTAAGCGCGCGCTGGCCGCCGGCAAGGCGGGCGAGGCGGCGGCGTTCGACGACCTGCCGCCCGCCTGAGCCGTGCACGGCCGTTCCCGCCTGGTATTCGCGATCCTGCTCGTGCTCACCGCGATGACGCTGTTCGCCACCACGGACGCGCTGCCGCAGGTGGTCGCCACGCATTTCGGCGCGAACGACCTCGCCGACGGCTGGATGAGCCGCGACCGCTACCTGGTCTTCATGCTGTGCTTCTCGCTCGGCCTGCCGCTCGCGCTGGTCGCCGCGCTCGCCTGGCTGCCGCGCAGGGAAGTCCTGCGCGCGCACGCGTACCGCCTCGGGAGCCTCGCGCTGCTGCTCGCGCTCGGCGTGCAGCTGCTGGTGCTAGATGCGAACGCCGCGCGGCCGCCGCGCCTCGCCGGCGGCCTGCTTGGCGCGCTGCTCGCGCTATTCCTCGCGGCGCTCGCGCTGTGGGGCTTGTTCCTCGTGCGCGGCCTGCGCAGGGCCTGATGCACGCGAGCGGGACGCGCATTCTCACCACGCACGCCGGCAGCCTGCCGCGCCCGCGCGAGCTGGTCGAGCTGCAGCTGCGCGCCGCGCGCGGCGAGGCGGTCGATGCGGCGGAGCTCGCGCAGGCCGGCGCGGCGGCGGTGCGCCGCGCCGTGGCGCGCCAGCTCGAGTGCGGCATAGACGTCGGCAACGACGGCGAGCAGCCGCGCGAGAGCTTTTTCACCTATGTGCGCGGGCGCATGAGCGGCTTCGCCGGCGCGAGCCGCCGGCCTCCGCTCGCCGACCTGGTGCGCTTTCCGAGCTACCGCGCGCTGGCCGAGGCGCGCCCGCAGGCGAGCCTGCTCGGCGCGCCGCCGCGCGCCGTCGGCGAGGTGCGCTACGTCGATCGCGCGCCGCTCGAGCGCGAGCTGGCCGACTTCGCTCGGGCGCAGGACGAGCAGGGCGCGCGCTTCGCCGAGACCTTCTGGACCGCGCCCTCGCCAGGGATCGTCGCCTGCGCGATGCGGAACGACCACTACGCGACGCTCGAGGAGTACGTCGAGGCGCTGGCGCAGGCGCTGGCCGTCGAGTACCGCGCGATAGTCGCCGCCGGACACGTGCTGCAGATCGACGCGCCGGACCTGGCGATGGAGCGCCACCGCCTGTTCGCCGAGCGGCCTCTGGAGGAGTTCCTCGGCTTCGTGCGCCTTACCGTGAGCGCCATCAACCGCGCGCTCGCAGGCCTCGACCCGGGACGCGTGCGTCTGCACGTGTGCTGGGGCAACTACCAGGGGCCGCACCTGTTCGACGTGCCCCTCGAGGAGCTGCTGCCGGAGCTCCTCCAGGCGCGCGTCGGCGCGCTGGTGCTGTCGATGGCCAACCCGCGCCACGCGCACGAGCACCGCCTGCTCGCGCGCAGGCCGCTGCCGGAAGGCTGGCTGCTATGCGCCGGCGTGATCGACACCACCACCAACTACGTCGAGCACCCCGAGGTGGTCGCGGAGCGCATCGAGCTCGCGGCACGCGCCGTGGGCGACCCGCGCCGCGTGCTCGCCTGCACCGATTGCGGCTTCGACACCTCGACCGGCTTCGGCATGGTGGCCGAGGAGCTGGTGTGGGAGAAGCTCAAGGCGCTGCGCGCTGGCGCCGCGCTCGCCAGCGCGCGCCTGTTCTGAGCGCGCGCCTCAGTACACTTCGCAGATGTCGCAGCCGGCGCCGAGAAGGTGGCGCAGCTGCGCGCCGATCGAGCCCAGGCCGAGGCTCGGCAGCAGGCCGGCGCGCCGCGGCAGCACGATCTGCGCGCAGCGCACCTCGCGCGCGAAGTCGACGATCGCCTCGGCCTTGCGGCCGACGAGCACGCGATCCTCGTGCGGGATGCCGGCCTCGTCCAGGCGCGCGATGGCGCGCGCGAGCGCGCGCATGCCGTTCTCGCGGTGGAAGTCCTGCAGCTCGCGCTTCGCGATGAAGCGCGCCACGTAGCGCGGCATCGGCGGCTGCACGTTGAGCAGGAAGATGCGCAGCGCCTCCTGGCGGTGCAGGCCGATCACGTGCTCGACGGCCCAGTCGCCCTCGCGTCCTTCCTCGATCGGCACCACAACGCATTTCATGCGGATCTCCTAGGAAGAAGCGGCGTCGAGCGCCGCGCCGTTGCGCCGGCGCGCGAGCAGCGTGCCGATCACCACTACCGAGGCCGCGCCGATCACCGGTGCGACGTAGTCCATGTAGTGGGCGTGCGCCTCGATCACGCCTTTGAACGCCGGGTCCGCGATCGCCATCTCGCCCGCGACCCAGCCGAGCAGGCCGGCGCCCAGCTTGATGAACACCGGGAAGCGCTCCATCAACTTCATGATTAGCGCGCTGCCGAACAGGATGATCGGGATCGTGATCACCATGCCGACGAAGAGCATCCCCAGGTGGCCGCGCGCCGCGCCGGCCATGCCGAGCACGTTGTCCAGGCTCATCACGATGTCGGCGACGATGATCGTCTTGACCGCGCCCCAGAAGTGGTCGCTCGCGCCGACCTCGGCCTCCTCGTCCCCGGGCGCAAGCAGCTTCACGCCGATCCACAACAGCAGCACCGAGCCGATCATCTCGATGTAGGGCAGGCTGAGGAGGTAGGCGGCGCAGGCCGTCAGGATCGTCATCAGCACCACGATGCCGGCCGCGCCGATGATGAAGGCATTGCGCGCCTGCTTCGCCGGCAGCGAGCGGCAAGCGAGCGCGATCACCACCGCGTTGTCGCCGCTCAGCAGGATGTTGATGACGGCGATCTGGAACAGCGCCACCCAGATTTCAGGACGAGCGAGGGATTCGAGCATGCCCCCACTATGCGGGCCCCGGCTTCCGGGCCCCTTGCGGGCGCATTACTCGCGGCTTGCGCCAGGATTACGGGGCTGTAAGCTGCTCCACGGGCGGGAAGCTCACGGTGAAGGTGTTGCCAATGCCGTCGGCGTCATCCTGGAGGCTGATCGTGGCCTGGTGCAGGGTGGCGATGTCGCGCACGATGGCGAGCCCCAAGCCGCTGCCTTCGACCTGCGTGCCGAGCAGGCGGTGGAAGCGCTCGAACACCCGCTCGCGCTCCTCCGGCGGGATCTTCGGCCCGTCGTCGCTCACCGAGACGCTCGGACGAGCGTCCTGCCGCACGCGCACCGTGACGCGCCCGCCGCGCTGCGTGTAGCGGATCGCGTTGTCGACCAGGTTGTTGAGCAGCTCGGTCAGGCGCACGCGGTCGCCGCGGATCATCGCCGCGCGCTCGGCGCCCTCGAAGCCGAGGTCGATGTCCCGGGCGTAGGCCTGCGACACCCATTCCATGGTGGTGTCGAAGGCGAGCTTGTTCAGGTCGAGCGGCGCGAAGGCGCGCGTGCTCGCCGCGTGCGGCTCGTTGCGCGCGAGCGAGAGCAGCTGGGCCACCAGGTGCGCGAGGCGCTCGGCGCTCACGTACAGGTGCGCGAGCGCGCGCCGCGTCTGCGCCAGGTCCTCCTCGCGCAGCGCCACCTCGATGTGCGCCTTCAGTCCGGCGACCGGCGTGCGCAGCTGGTGCGCGGTGTCGGCGATGAAGCGGCCCTGCGACTCGAGCACGCCGTTCAGGCGCTGCATCAGCTCGTTCACCGCGGCGACCAGCGGGCGCACCTCGGCCGGCGCGTCGCCCGCGGCGACCGGGCTCATGTCCACGTGCGAGCGCGCCGCCACGTCGGCGCGCAGGCGCTCGAGCGGCGCCAGGCCGCGCGCCACGCCCCACCACAGCAGCAGCCCGGCGGCGGCGATCAGCACGACCTGCGGCAGCGCGAAGCCGAGCAGCAGCTCCTCGGTCAGGCGCTCCCGCTTGACGCGCGTCTCGGCGACCTGAACGAGCGCACCGCCGGGGGCTCGCAGCGAAGCGACGCGAACCGTGCGGCCGTCGACATGACCATCATCGAATTCGGTCTTTCCGGTCGCGGGCTCGCGCGGCGGGAGCGGCAGCTGCGCGTTCCCCGCGAGCGTCGCGCCGCCGGGGGCGCGCACCGCGTAGCTCACGCGGTCGTACTCGTCCAGCAGCAGCGTGCGCTCGGCCTCCGGCGACAGGTCGAACTGCGCGCCCGCGGCGTCGTGCCGCACGTGCAGCAGGAGCTCGCGGCCGATCTCCGCAAGCTCGCCGTCGTACACGTCGTTCGCGATTGCGCGCGCGGCGAGGTAGGCGCCGGCCATGCCGGCGAGCAGCAGCAGCGAGAGCGGTGCGAGCAGCCCGCGCAGCAGTCGCGCGCGCAGGCTCGCCGGCTCAGTCGGCACGCGCCTTCTCGAGCAGGTAGCCCATGCCGCGCACCGTGCGGATGTCGATGTCGAAGGGTTCGAGCTTCTTGCGCACGCGGTGCACGTACACCTCGATCGCGTTGCTGCTCACGTCCTCGCCCCAGCCGAACAGCCGGTCGACCAGCTGCTCCTTGGTCACCACGCGGCCCTGGCGCGCCATCAGCAGCTCGATCACGCCAAGCTCGCGCGCGGAGAGCTCGATCGGCTGGTCGTCGTGGAACACGCGCCGCGCGGCGAGGTCGAGGCGCAGCCGGCCGTGCGTCAGGCTGTCGCCCGCCTGGTACTGCCCGCGGCGCAGCAGCGCGCGCACGCGCGCCTCGAACTCCGGCAGGTCGAAGGGTTTGGTGAGGTAGTCGTCCGCGCCCTCGTCCAGCCCGGCGACCCGGTCCTCGAGCGCGTCGCGCGCGCTCAGCACCAGCACCGGGATGCGCGAGCGCCGGTCGCGCAGGCGCCTGAGCACGCGCAGGCCGTCCATGCCCGGCAGCGCCAGGTCGAGCACCACCAGATCGTAGCTGTCGGAAGCGAGCGCGGAGTTCGCGTCCTCGCCGTTGGCGACATGGTCGACCGCGTAGGCGGACTGGGTGAGCGCCCGCGTCAGGGCGGCGGCGAGAACGAGGTCGTCTTCGACCACCAGGATGCGCATGGTCTAGCTTACCGCAGCGCGCGCCACGCCGCGGGCGCGCAGCAGCAGCCCGCCGGCGATCGCGAGGTTGAGCAGGTTCCAGCCGATGCCGTTCAGGAACGCCGCGCGGTACGAGCCGGTGAGGTCGAAGATCTCGCCCGACATCCAGCCGCCGAGCGCCATGCCGAACAGCGTCGCCATCAGCACGGCGCCGGTGCGCGCGCCGGCCTCGCGCGGCGCGAAGTATTCGCGCACGATGATCGCATAGGAGGGGACGATGCCGCCCTGGAACAGGCCGAACAGCGCCGAAACGACGTACAGCGAAACCAGGCCCTTGAAGGGCAGGAACAGCGCCAGCGCGATCGCCTGCAGCGTCGAGCCGAGCAGCAGCGTCCTCAGCCCGCCGATGCGATCGCAGATCCAGCCCGAGGCGAGCCGGCTGACGATGCCGCAGCCGAGCATGAGCGAGAGCATCTGCGCGCCGCGCGCCGGGCCGAAGCCGAGGTCGCCGCAGTAGGCGACGATATGCACCTGCGGCATCGACATGGCGACGCAGCAGGCGACCCCGGCGACGCAAAGCAGCCCGGTGAGCTGGTTCGCCGTGAAGCCGAGCGGCCGTGCCGGATGCAGCACGCTCTTCGGCAGCGCGCCGGCGGGCGCCGCGCCGAGCGCCGGCGGGCGGCGGCGCAGCATGAGCGCGAGCGGCAGCATCGCTGCGAAGCAGAAGATGCCGACGCCGGCGTAGGTCGCGCGCCAGCCCGCCGTTTCGAAGAAATGCTGCATGACCGGCGGCCACAGCGCGCCGGCAACGTAGTTGCCGCTGATCACGATCGCGACCGCGATGCCCCGCCGGCGCGTGAACCAGAGCGAGATGTCGGCCACCAGCGGGGCGAAGGTCGCGGCCGTGCCGAGCATGCCGATCACGAGGCCCTGCGCGAGGCCGAACTCGAGCAGGGTGCGCGCGTGTCCCGCGGCGACGAAGCCAAGGCCGAGCGCGGCCGCGCCGACGAGCACCGGCACGATGACGCCGAAGCGGTCGGCGAGCCGCCCCATCAGCACGCCGCCGATGCCGAAGCCGAGCATGGTGAGCGTGTAGGGGAGCGACGCGGCCGAGCGCGCCACGCCGAACTCCGCCTGGATCTCGGGCAGCACCACGGTCACGCCGTACATGCCGACGCCGCCGAGAGTCATCAGCGCCAGGGCGGCGAGCATGCGGGCCCAGGCGTAGCGGGATTCCGTTTCCTGCATGGGTAGAATCGGATTATGCCCGAGCACATCGGCATCGTTGCCTGCTCCGCCGAAGGCGCGGCGCTGTGCTATCGCACCATCTGCGTCGAGGGCGCCGCGCTGCTCGGTCAGCCGCACGCGCACCCCGAGGTGACGATGCACACGCACTCGCTCGCCGCCTACATGGAGTGCATCTACCGCGGGGATTGGCACGGCGTGGCCGAGCTGATGCTCGCCTCGGCGCGCAAGCTCGCCGGCGCCGGCGCGGACTTCCTGATCTGCCCCGACAACACGATCCATCAGGCGCTTCCCGCCGTCGTGCCGCGCTCGCCGCTGCCCTGGCTGCACGTCGCCGGCGAGGTCGCGGAAGAGGCCACGCGCCGCGGCATGCGGCGCGTGGGCCTGACCGGCACGCGCTGGCTGGTCGAGAGCGAGGTCTACCCGGAAAAGCTCGCCGCGCAGGGCATTGCCTGGCAGCGACCCGAGCCCGCCGAGCGAGAGGAGATGAACCGCATCATCATGGACGAGCTGGTGTGCAGCGTGTTCCGTCCCGAGTCGGTCGCCTTCCTGCAGCGGATCATCGTGGGCCTGAAGGCCGGCGGCTGCGACGGCGTGGTGCTCGGCTGCACCGAGCTTCCGCTCGTCGTCGGCGATGTCAACTCGCCGCTGCCGACGCTCGACTCGACGCGGCTGCTGGCGCGCGCGGCACTGCGACGGGCGGCAGGCGGCGCGGGCGCAGCCGCATCGTCAGGCCGACCGGCGCCATCGTGAACGACAGGCGCTCGCGCGCCTCGGCGCCGCCGGGGGCGTCCACGCTGTCGATCTCGAAGCGGCCGAGCAGCGTAGCCATCGCCACCTTCATCTCGAGCAGCGCGAGGTAGCGTCCCGGGCAGATGCGCGGGCCGGCCCCGAAAGGCATCGCGATGCGCTTGGCCGAGCTCGCCGCCTGGGCAGGCGCGCCGTCCGCAAGCCAGCGCTCGGGCAGGAACTCGGCGGCCTGCGGCACGTGCTCCTCGCTCACGCTGTCGCGCCGCATCAGGCTGATGACCACGATGCCCGCCGGCACGCGCACGTCGCCGATCGTCGTCTCGCGCAGCGTCTCGAGCGGCAGCAGCGGCGCGACTGGCTTCAAGCGCATCGTCTCGTGCGCGCAGGCCTCGATGTACTCGAGCCGCCCGATGTCCTCGAGCGTCGGCGCGGAAGGGTCCGGCAGCGCGGAGCGCACCTCGGCGACGGCGCGCGCGAGCGCCTGCGGGTGGCGCCAAAGGAGGTGGATCATCCAGGCGATCGTGTTGGCCGTGGTGTCCTCGCCCGCGAGCAGCATCGTAAGCACGTTGCCTGCGACCTGACGGTCGTCCATGCCGCTGCCGGGCTCGTCGGCCGCGACCAGCATCGCCTCGAGCAGATTGGGCGGATCCGCGGCGCGCGCCGGGTCGACGGCGAGGCGTGCGCGCGCCTGCGCGATGAAGCGTCCGACCGCGGCGTTCACCTCCGCGATGCTGCGCGCGAGTTCGCGGTCGGCGCGCGAGGGCAGGATGCGCCACAGCGGCACCACCGCGCCGATGCGGCGCGCCAGCGCCGGGAAGATCTTGTCCAGGTGCTGCTGGATGACGTCGCCGTCCGAGCCGAGCGTGTCGACCTCGGCGCCGAAGGCGAGCCCGGCGATCGTGTCCACCGTGTAGCGCATCAGGTCGGACTGCAGGTCGATTGCGCGCGCTTCCGCGGCGCAGCGCTGCCAGCGCGCGGCCAGGCGCGCGGCGACGCCGCGCAGCGCCGGGAAGTAGCTCTTCACGTGCCCCGGGTCGAAGCCGGCCATCACCATGCGCCGCTGGCGGCGCCAGGTCTCGCCGTTCGCGCCGAACACGCCGGGCGCGAGGCCCAGCTCGGTCCAGATCTCCTCGAAGCGCGTGGTGCGCCGGAAGCCTTCGGGCCGGTCGCGCAGCACCGCGGCCACCGCCTCGTGCTCGCCCACCGCCAGGATGCGCCGACGGCCGACCCTGAACTTGAAGTAGGGGCCGAACTCGCGGCACCACTGCTCGAGCCGCAGGTGGAAGGCGCCACTTTCGATCTGGAAGGCGTTGCCGAAGCCCGGCAGCCCGCGCGGGCCGGGCAGATCCTCGTAGCGGCGCAGGTCCATGGGTGGGGCACCGTATCACCGCCCGGCTTGTCCAGCAACACCGGCCGCGTTAGACGCCCGAGCACCAGGAAACCTTACGCGCGGTGCGCAGTGTAAGGAAGATCCCGGGTCGACCGTCAAATGGGGCGTAGTACCCCATAACCAATTCGGAGATCGAGAACATGGACCGGGATCAGATAATTCGTTCCACAGTTGCCGCGGTACTCGCCGCGGGCGTGGCATTCAGCCAGAACGCATTCGCGCAGGGCGACAAGGGCATGGAGAAGTGCTGGGGCGTGGCGAAAGCCGGCCAGAATGACTGCGGCAGCAACGCGACCGCACACGCCTGCGCGGGGCAGTCCAAGATGAACTACGACCCGAACGACTTCAAGGCGGTGAAGACGGGCACCTGCGTGCAGATGGGCGGCAGCCTCACACAGGGCATGCCCGGCAAGCTGGCCAAAGAGCATAAGAGCTGAGCGTGCTGCCGAGCTGTGCAGGAATCGGGCTGCGCGCGCCGCATTACAGGGATTTCCTGGCGGCGCGCCAGCCCGTCGGCTGGCTTGAGGTCCACGCCGAGAACTACTTCGGCGCGGGCGGCTGGGACCTGCACGTGCTGGAACGGGTGCGACGCGACTATCCCGTCAGCCTGCACGGCGTCGGGCTCGGCCTCGGCTCGGCGTTTGGCTGGGAGGCGGAACACCTCGAGCGGTTCGCCGTCCTCGCCGAGCGCATCCAGCCGGCGGCCGTGTCCGAGCACCTGTGCTGGACGTCGGTCGACGGCATCAGCCTGAACGACCTGCTGCCGCTGCCGTACACCGCAGAAGCGCTGTGCCGGGTCGCCGAGCGCGTGATGCGGGTCCAGGAGCGGCTACGCCGCCAGATTTTCGTCGAGAACATCTCGGCCTACCTCGAGTTTGCGGAAAGCGAGATGAGCGAGGGCGAATTCCTGCGCGAGCTCGTCGCGCGCACCGGCTGCGGCGTGCTGCTCGACGTAAACAACCTGTACGTCAACCAGGTGAACCTCGGCTCGGACGCGGTCGCCCTGATGGCCGCGCTCGCTCCCGCCTGCGTTGGAGAGATCCATCTCGCCGGCCACCAGGCGGCCGGCGGGATGCTCATCGACACGCACGGCGCCCGCGTCGCGTCCCCTGTATGGAGTCTGTACGAGTATGCGCTCGAGCGCTTCGGACAGGTCGCCACGCTCGTCGAATGGGACACCGATATTCCGGAACTCGCCGTGCTGCTCGAGGAGGCGGCGCACGCGCAGTCGATGATGGGGACGCGCCGTGCGCTCGCTGCGTGAGCTCCAGGCGGAATTTGCGCGCGCGCTGCGCGCGCCCGCGTCGGACGGGCGCGCGCCGGGGCTCGCGGTGTACCGCGCGAACGTCGAGGGCAATCTCGCCAGCGCGCTCGCCGGCGCGTACCCGATCGTGCGCAAGATCGTGGGACAGGGCTACTTTGCGCAGCTTTGCCGCGCCTACGCCGCGCGCCACTCGTCGGCGAGCGGCGACCTGAACCGCTACGGAAGCCAGTTCGCGCACTTTCTCGGCGACTACGCGGAGGTCGCGGACCTGCCCTACCTGCCCGACGTGGCGCGCATTGAATGGCTCGTGCATTTCGCCTACTACGCGCAGGACCCGGACGAGTTCGATGCGAACGCGCTCGCCGGCGTGCCCGCCGAGCGCTATGCGCAGCTGCGGCCGCGGCTTGCGCCCCCGTGCGCGGTGCTGTCGTCCGCCTGGCCGCTCGGCCGGATCTGGGCGGTGCACCAGGACGATTACCGGGGCGCCTTCGACGTCGACCTGCGCGCGGGGCCGGACCGCATCCTCGTTCACCGGCCGCGCTGGCGTGCGAGCGTGAGCTCGCTCGGCGCGGGCGACTTCCATTTCCTGGAGGCGGCCGCGCGCGGCGCGCAGCTCGGCGCGGCGGTCGAGGCCGCGCTCGCCGCCGAGCCCGGCTTCGATCCTTCGGCCGCGCTCCTGAGGTGGATCCATGCGAGAGTCATCGATCGCCTTGCGTGATCGCGCCCTGGCCTGGCTGCGCCCGCTCTGCCATCTCGTCGACCTCGCCATCCGGCTCGACGTCGCGCTCGCGTTCTTCAAGTCCGGACTGGTGAAGATCGGTAACTGGAGCGGAACGCTATATTTGTTCCAAAGCGAGTACCACGTTCCCCTCCTGCCGCCGCACTTTGCGGCGCTGCTCGGCACCTTCGGCGAGCTCTTCTTCCCGCCGTTGCTCGCGCTGGGCCTCGCGGCGAGGTTCAGCGCGCTGTCGCTCTCGGTGGTGAACGTGATCGCGGTGATCTCCTACTGGCACGTACTCGGGAGCAACGAGGCCGCACTCTCGTCCCACTACTATTGGGCGCTGCTACTTCTGATCACGCTGTCTCACGGCCCCGGGAAGCTGTCGCTCGACCACCTCGTCGCGCCGCTCGTGTGTCGTCGCCGATGCGCCGTACCCACGCAGGGCAATCGGCCTTAGCCGAGGTCCTTTCGCTGCTTTCGCAGTTGATCGATCATGAATCCAAAATGCTGCACGAAGGCAAAACTCGCCTGAATCATGTCGAGCGTGACGGCTGCCATGTATATCGCGCCGACCGCAGCGGGGACGATCAGCGCCGTATTGGCCAGCAGCACGATGCCCAATGCGAGCCCTGATGCTGTATGAATCCACAGGTGCAATGGCGTCGGGTCGCCGGTGATTCGGCGGCGCAGCACTTGGTAGCCCACGTGCAGCACTACGAAAGACAGTCCGGCGAACGCGCTTGATATCTGCCAGACCGCCGTAAGGCCCAGTTTGAACGACGCCAGCAGCACTGGCAGCATTGATAGATAGGTGATCATGAACCCCCAGCTCATGAACAGTCGCGCGACCAGAGTATCGAGCGGCGACAGAGGGCCACCGATGCTTTGGCGCAGAATTAGGACGATGGCGGTGAAGCCAACATAGCCGACTGCAATGAGCGCCAGCGTGTAGAGGTAAGCAGCGTTCGGCAGCTCCATTGTGTCGCGCGCCCCCACGTGCGTTGCACCACGGCGATTTCACCAGGCGAAAGATTAGCCGAAGATCGCCGCCGCGCTCAACGTTGCAATCGACGGCGCCAATGGCTACGGTCATTTGCGGTGCGCATTCGAGCTGAAAGGACTACAGTTCACCCGGCCGCCACCAGGAGACTGCCATGGCCGAGAACAAACCGCCCCTTGCCATCAATGCCATCGACGTCCCGCCGCGCGCCGCGGTGTCGTTCTACCCGGAGCCGTTTGCGACGCGCATGATCGGGCGGCAGAAGCGCCCGCTCGGCGACCTCTTCGGGCTGAAGAACTTCGGCGTCAACCTCACCCGCCTCGCGCCGAATGCAATGTCCGCGCTGCGCCACGCGCACACGAAGCAGGACGAGTTCGTGTACGTGGTGCAGGGCGAGCCGACCCTGCGCACCAACGAAGGCAGCCTGCGCCTCGCCCCGGGCATGTGCGTGGGCTTTCCGGCGGGCACCGGAAACGCGCACCACCTGCACAACGAGACGACCGAAGAGGTCCTCTACCTCGAGGTCGGCGACCGCACGGCCGGCGACGCGGTCGACTACCCGGACGACGACATCCGCCTGGTGCGCGACGAAGGCAAGCTGAAGTTCCTGCACAAGGACGGCACGCCGTACTGATGACCAACATGCATGGGAGGCCTCATGAGATTTTCAGCGCTGATCATCCCGCTTACCGTCTTCTTGCTGAGCGCGTGTGCATCGACCGACACCGTCAAGGAAGCCCAGGGGCAAGGCGTCAAGCGCAGCTACCCCTACGGCTACGACCGCGTCTATAACGCGGTTCTCGCAGCCGCCAAGGCGAAGGAGCTGGAAGTCACGGAGAACGACAGGGCGGGCGGCAGGCTCACGCTGTCGCACGGCGTCACGGCTTTGAGCTGGGGCGAGAGAATCGCGGTGTTCATAAGCCGGCCGAGCGCCACGAGCACGGAGGTCGAGATCGTGAGCAAGCCCGTCTTGGCCCCGCTCAACTTCCCGCCGGACTGGCCGAAGATCCTGTTCGACCAGATCGACGCGGAGCTGCGAGCGAGCTGATCGGCCCCGGTCAGGGACAGCAGTTGAGCACTACTTTCCCCGTTACGCGCTGGAAGATCGGCGCGGTCACGGTGACGCGCGTGATCGAGAGCGAGGGGCCGATGCCGGCGAGCTTTCTCTACGCCGAGGCGACGCCCGAGCGGATCGAGCGGCACGCCTGGCTGCGGCCGCACTTCCTTGCCGCCGACGGCAGGCTGATCGGCTCGATCCACGCGTTCGTCGTCGAGTCGCAGGGGCGGCGCATCGTGGTCGACACCTGCGTCGGCAACGACAAGCCGCGCGCGGTGAAGCACTGGAACCTGAGGAAGGGGAGGTTCCTCGAGGACCTGGCGGCGGCGGGCTTCGCGCGCGAGTCGATCGACACCGTGCTGTGCACGCACCTGCACGTCGACCACGTCGGCTGGAACACGATGCTCGTGGCGGGCCGCTGGACCGCGACGTTTCCGCGCGCCGAATACCTGTTCGGCCGCACCGAGTGGGAGCACTGGTCGAGGGAAAGCGAGGGCGCGGACGCCGCGGTGATGCAAGACTCGGTGCGCCCGATCCTCGAGGCCGGGCTCGCGCGCCTGGTCGAGACGGACGAGCGCCTGACCGGCGAGGTGTCGCTCGAGCCGACGCCTGGTCACACCCCCGGGCACGTGAGCGTGCGCATCGCCTCGCAGGGCGCGGAGGCGGTGATCACCGGCGACCTGATGCACCACCCGGTGCAGTGCGCCGAGCCCGACTGGGCGAACCGCTTCGACGTCGACGCGGATGCGGCGCGCGCCACGCGCCGCGCGTTTCTCGCGCGCTACGCGGGACGCCCGGTGCTGGTGCTCGGCACGCACTTCGCCACGCCCACCGCGGGACGCATCGCGCGCGACGGCGCCGTCTGGCGCTTCGAGCCGCAACCCTAGGGCTTGGCGGCGAACGCGAGCCGCTCGAGCTTGTCGAGGGCCGCCTTCGAGTCGAAGCGGCGCGCGAGCGGCAGGTGCAGCCCCGGCTCGGTCCCGGTGGCGATCGGCGCGAGCTTGAGCGTGCGCGTGTCGACCTTCTTCGGCGCCGCCGTGGTCGAGCGGGCTGTGCGGGTCGCGGTCAGCTCGAGCTTGAAATCGACGGTGGTGTCGATTCCGGCCGCGGGCAGCGTCGCGACGCAGCTGCGCATGTCGGCGGCCATCTCGGCCGCGCTCTGGTAGCGCTTCTCGGGATCCTTCTCCAGCGCGCGCGCGACGATCAGGTCGATCACGCGCGGCAGGCGCTCGTTCAGCGCGCTCGGCGGCGGCGGCGTGGCGGTGGCGATCTGGTGCATGAATTGCGCGGTGTCGGGCGCCGAGAACGGCGCCGCGCCCGCTGCGAGCTCGTAGAGCACGATGCCGAGCGAGAAGATGTCCGAGCGCCCGTCGACGCGCGTGCCGGCCACCTGCTCGGGCGACATGTACTTCGGCGAGCCGACCACCGCGCCGGTCTGCGTGTGGATGTCGGAGGCACGCATGCGTGCGATGCCGAAGTCCATCACCTTGGCCCGGTTGCCGGCGAGCACCATGATGTTGCCGGGCTTGATGTCGCGGTGCACGACGCCGCGCTCGTGCGCGTAGGCAAGCCCATCGGCGACCTGCGCCAGGATCTCGAGCGCCGTGCGCAGCTCGACGCGCCCCTGCTGCATCAGGTCGCGCAGCTCGACGCCTTCGAGCAGCTCCATGGCCATGTAGACGATGTCGCCTTCGCGCCCGATGTCGTGCACGGTGATCAGGTTCGGGTGGTTCAGGCCGCCCGCGGCTTTCGCTTCCTGGTAGAAGCGCCGCTCGTACTCGGCGCGCACGTCGGGGTCGGCCGACATGATGATCGTCTTGATCGCCACCGGCCGGCTGAGCAGCGGATCCTCGGCGCGATAGACCACGCCCATCGCGCCGCGGCCGAGCTCGCCGAGGATGCGGTAGCGGCCGATCGTTTCCGTCTGCGGGGAGCTCATCGCGCTAGATGCCGAGCTTGTGGCGCCAGCGCGGGATCAGGCCCTCCCGCTGCGGATGCGGCGCGACGAAGCTGTGCGTCACGGTCATCTCCTCGGCGCGACCCAGGTTCACGCGCAGCTTGAGCGGCGGAAACTCGCCGTTGCGCACCTCGATCGAGTGCTTGCCCGGACTGACCTCGATGCGCTTGAGCGGCGGCGTGCGTCCCTTGGCGACGCCGTCGACGTACACGATGCCTTCCGGCTTGATGTAGAAGTTGATCGACGCGTGCTTGGGCGCCGCGGGCCTCGGCTTGGGCGCCGGCTCGCGCTTCGGCTCCTCGGCCTTCGACTCCTGCTTCAGCTCCTCCGCCTTGGGCGCGGCTGGCGCGATCTTCGGCGCTTCGGCCGCCGGCCCGGGGGCGGCCGGCTCGCGCGGCGCTGGCGCCTCGCTCATGTCCGGGCCCGCCGGAAAGCGGCGCGCGAGAAAGGGCAGCGCGAGGATCGCGAGCGAGCCGAGCGCGAGGATCACGAAGGCGCGCCGGTCGCGCGGGCGCTTCGTCTTCGGCTTGAGCGTGAAGATCTCGTGCCGGCGCACGCTCGCGTCGGTCAGCTCGCCCGCCGCCGCCAGGTCGGCGGCGCGCCGCGAGCTGGTGGCCTCGAGCGCCTCGTGGAACGGGCGCGAGGCGAGCAGCCGGCCCGGAGTGGCCGCGTTTGCGAGCACCATACCGGTGGCCACGCCGTCGCCGACGATGCCCGCGCCGCGCAGCGGGTCGTTCGCCGGGCGCACCGGGCCATGGTTGACGCCGACGCACAGCGGCAGCTCGCCCGCGGCGGCTTCGCAGCGCTCGGCGAGCTCGAGCGCGGCCTGCGGCCGCGCGAGCACGACGACGGCGAGCGCGTCGGGCGCCTCGAGCACGATGCGATCGGCGGCGGCGAGCGGTTCGATCGCCTTCGCGGTGACCGTCTCGAGCTCGCCTTTGAGCCGCGCCTGCTCGGTCACGGGCTGGCGGCCGAAGTCCGCGAGCCTGAGCACGACCACGCTCGCCGGAATCGGCGAGGGACCCTTCTGCGCGAGCGTTTTCTCCGCGGCTTGCGATTCCATCAGTATCCGTCTTCCCCCAAGGCTACATTTAACACGCGATCGGCGCGGCTCGCTCGGCGCTTCGCGCCGGGATGAGAAATACGCACGCGCCGCTAGCCGTCAAGCTCCGGGTAGTGGCGGAAAATGCCCTGCTCGTTGAACGGAATGCGCCGCGGCGAGGCGAGGTAGGCGCGGACGCCCGGGCGCGCGGCGATGCGCGCGTGGTGCGTAGCGACCCAGGGCCGCCGGCGCTCGAGGCGCGGCATGGCGCGCGGAAACGCGTAGCGCAGGCCGCAGATCATCTGAAAGAGCGACAGGTCCGCGTAGGTCACGCGCGCGCCGCGGTTGCGCGCGAGCACGGTGCCGAAGTAGTCGAGGAACTTCGGCATGCGGTTCACGCGGAAGTCCTCCGCGCGGCGCTTCGCCTCGCGCTTTTGGTCCTCGTAGTACAGGCCGCCCGCGATCGGGTGGTGCGTGTCGTGCGCCTCGACCAGCCAGTCGGCGATCGTGAGCTGCAGCTGGTGCACCCACAGGCGGTCGGCCTCGCCCTTCGGCGCGAGGCCTAGGCGCGGGCCGAGATACTGCAGGATGTTCGCCGTCTGCGCGATCACGACCTTGCCCGCGCGCAGGAACGGCGGCGCGAAGGGCGGGCGCCGCTGCGCGCGGCTCTGCATCAGGCGCAGCAGCGCCGTCATGCCGTTCGGCTTGCGCGCGACGTCCACGTAGTCGGCGCGCGCATCCTCGAGCGCGAGGCGCACAAATTCGCCGCGTCCCTGAATGTCCGGCCAGTAATAGAGCTCGTAGCGCATGGCGTCTTCCGGTTGCACGCAACGCACGCATCTTAACGAATCGCGCCCGCCCCGCGCCGGCCGAAAAGAGACTACAGTGTGGCTGCGGAAGGAGCCTCAGGGGGAGGGCATGGATTCAAGCGGGGTCAAGCCGACTAAATGCGCGTTCTGGTGCGGCATCCTCGAGCGCGACGCGCCAAGCCCGGCGTCCTGGCGTGAAGTGCGCACCGTGCGCGGGGCGTACACGACGCTGCGCGAGCCGGCGAAGAATGGCGCGCGGGCGGCGGACGCGCTGCCTCCGGTGCGTCCCGGCGAGCGCCTGACCTGAGGGACGCGACGTGAAGAAGATCAAGGAATCGTCCAACGCCTACTTTCTCAGGACGCGGCCGAGGTTCCTCGACTGGGAGCCGCCTACCGCAGAGCAGCTCGCGCAGGAGGTGCAGGCGCGCCGGGACGCCAAGGAGCGCGAGCTCGCCAAGGTCACGCGCCTGGAAAAGGAGCGCCGCGCAGCGAAGCAAGGCCCGCGCAAATAGCGCGCCGCCCCGGAGACACGCCAGTGACGACCGATCGCGACAGCCTTGCAGCGCTGCCGGTTCACCTGCTGGCGGGCGAGCTGGCCGCGGGCCGGATCGCCTCGGTAACGCTGGTGGAGAGCCTGCTCGCGCGCATCGCGCGCTACGACGCCAGGCTGCACGCCTTCGTCAACGTGTACGGGGACGAGGCGCGCGCGGCGGCGGCCGCCGCCGACGTCGCGCGCCGCGCCGGGCACGCGGTCGGGCCGCTGCACGGCATTCCGGTGGCGGTGAAGGACATCGTAGACATCGAGGGGCGCGTCACCACCGGCGGCTCGAAGCTGTGGGCCGAGCGCATCTCGACGGTCACCGCGACGCTGGTAAAGCGCATGCTCGCGGCGGGCATGATCATCCTGGGCAAGACGCATTCGGTCGAGTTCGCGATGGGCAGCTTCGGCACCAACCGCCACATGGGCACGCCCTGGAACCCCTGGGACGCCGCCACGCACCGGGCGCCGGGCGGGTCGAGCTCGGGCACCGGGGTGGCGGTCGCCGCGCGCCTCGCGCCCTGGGGCATCGGCACCGACACCGGCGGCTCGGTGCGCATCCCGTCGTCCTGGTGCGGCATCGTGGGACTGAAGACCACCGTCGGGCGCGTGAGCTGCGAGGGCGTGCTGCCGCTCAGCACGACGCTCGACACGCCCGGGCCGATGGCGCGCTCGGTGGAGGACGCGGCGCTTCTGTACCGGGTGCTGTCGGGAGACGATCCGTTTCCGCGGCTGCGCGCCGGCGTGCGCGGCCTGCGCCTGGCGCGCATGCCCGCGTCCGAGCGCGCCGGCTGCGAGCCCGCGGTGCTCGCCGCCTACGACGCCTCGCTCGATCTGCTCGCCGGGCTCGGCGCGACCGTCGTCGACGTGGAGCTTCCGCGCCGCTTCGCCGCGCTGGGCGCGCTGGTCGGACGCATCATCGGCGCCGAGGGCTACTCGTTCGTCGGCGCGCTGACCGACGACCCCGCGCTGCCGCTGGACGACGACGTGCGCCCGAGGATCGGCATCGGGCGCGGCATGACCGCGAAGGACTACCTGCACACGCTGCGCGAGCGCGAAGCGATCAAGCGCGAGTTCGCCGCCGCGCTCGAGGGCGCGGACGCGCTGCTCACGCCGACCACCGCGAGCGTCGCGCCGCCGGTCGGCTCGATCGACCAGTCGGGCACCGCCGCCGGCTTCACCCGCCCGGTGAACCTGCTCGACTGGTGCGCGCTCGCGCTGCCGAACGGCCGCGGCGCCGCGGGCATGCCGACCTCGCTGCAGATCGCCTGCCGCGGCAACGACGAGGTCACCGCGCTGCGCATCGGCTGGGCCTGCGAGCAGGCCGGCGGCTGGCAGCGCGCCGCGCCGGAAGAGTGGTAAGCTCGCCGCGCCATGAGCACGCTGTTCCGCTACACGCTGCCGGTTGCCGAGACCAACTGGAACTTCGGCGGCACGGGCGAGACCTCGTTCACCTGGAACTACGACGCGGCCAACGAGGACCTGCTCAGTCTCTACGCAAAGGGCAAGCAGCAGCAGTGGGACGCCGACAAACGCATCGACTGGAGCCTGGAAGTCGATCCCGACGACCCAATGCAGATGGACGAGAGCGTCATCCCGCTCTACGGCACGCCGCTGTGGGAGCGCCTGTCCGAGACGCAGAGGTCCGAGCTGCGCTACCACAGCCAGGTGTTCAACCTTTCGCAGTTCCTTCACGGCGAGCAGGGCGCGCTCATCTGCGCCGCGCGCATCGTGCAGGACGTGCCTGCGATCGAGTCGAAGTTCTACGCCGCCACGCAGGTAATGGACGAGGCGCGCCACGTCGAGGCCTATCGGCGGCTGCTGACCGAGAAGTTCCGCTTCGTCTACCCGATCTCCAGGCCGCTCAAGCAGCTTATCGAGCAGGCGCTTACCGACTCGCGCTGGGACTTCACCTACCTCGGCATGCAGGTGCTGATCGAGGGCCTGGCGCTGGTCGCTTTCCAGCGCATCCGCGACTACGCGAAGAACCCGCTGTGCCGCGCGGTGAACGCATACGTGATGCAGGATGAGGCGCGCCACGTGGCCTTCGGGCGCCTCGCGCTGCGCGAGTACTACCCGCAGCTGACAGACGCCGAGCGGCGCGAGCGCGAGGAGTTCGTGATCGAGGGCTCGATCCACCTGCGCGATCGCTTCAATTCGCCCGAGATGTGGCAGCGCCTCGGCTACGACTTCGACAAGGACGTGCTGCCGCTGCTCGAGAACTCCGACGGGCAGGTGCGCTTCCGCAAGCGCCTGTTCAGCCGCATCGTGCCGATCGTCAAGGACATCGGCCTGTGGGGCGAGCGCGTGCAGAGGCTGTACGCGGGCTTCGGCGTGCTGCACTACGCGGACCGGAACGCGCAGGAAATGCTCGACCACGACGCGCAGGTGGCCGAGGAGTTCGACCGGCTGCTCAAGCGGCGCGACGAAGCGCGCGCGTGAAGCGCGCGGCGGGGCGGAGGCTAAGGTGACGATACGCGTCGTCAGGCTCGGCACGGCGCGAACCCCCGGCGAGGGCACGCGCATCGGCACCGTACGCCGGCCGCCGCGCGGCGTGCCGAAGGCGAAGTTCGCCGCCGACAACTGGTACGACGTGTGGTTCCCGACGCTCGCGCCGAGCGTACCGGCGATGCACGCGGCGCAGAAGGCGAACACCGAGCGCGCGTGGAACGCGTTCAAGAAGAAATATCGCTCGGAGATGTCGCAACCCGAGGCGAGCCGCGCGCTGGACGTGCTGGCGGCGCTGTCTCGTCACGCGGACTTCTCGGTCGGCTGCTATTGCGAGGACGAGGCGCGCTGCCACCGCTCGGTGCTGCGCGAGTTGCTCGCCGAGCGCGGCGCGCTCCTCGCGCGGGACGGGCATTGAGCTATCAGCTGAAGATCGAGCAGAAGCCGGGCTTCCTGCACGCCGTGGCCACGGGGCGCAATACGCGGGAGAACGTCGAGCGCTACCTGCAGGAGGTGCTGCGCGAATGCCTGACGCGCGGCTGCGGCCGGGTGCTGATCGAGGAGCGGCTCGAGGGGCCGCGCCTGGCGAGGGGCGACGTGTTCGACATCGCGGCGCAGGGTGCGGCGCGCGGCGGCACGACGCTGCCGGCCATCGCCTACGTCGACGTGAACGCGCAGGGCCCGCTGATGAAGTTCGCCGAGGACGTCGCGGTCGACCGCGGCGTGCGCGTGCGGGTATTCGGCACGGTCGCCGACGCGGAGCGCTGGCTGCGTCAGCTCTCGTAGTTGCGCAGGATCCTGTAGATCTCGTCCTTGATGCGCAGGCGCTTCTTCTTCTTTTCCTCGAACTCGAAGTCCTGGAACGGCCTGTCGTTCTCCTCGATGTCGACGATCTCGCCGTTCACCTGGTTGTACAGCTGGAACAGCACCGCGAGCCGGTCGTCGCGCCCGCCCAGCTCGTGCATCAGGCCGGCGTACTCGGGGAACTCGTGGTCGAGATCGTGCGGAAGGATCTGCATGCCGGGGCTCCTGCG
>DASPRX010000162.1:0-39940 GCA_035624235.1 Burkholderiales bacterium
AAGGTGCAGATCGAATACATGCCTCCGACCAACCCGAAGCACGAGGCGGTCTACAAGATGCTCAAGGAGCACCAGGTGCTGGAGAACATGCAGATGCTCCTGAGCCCGTTCAGGCTGCGCTTCAGCGTCCTGGTGCGAACCAAGGACTGCGACGGCCAAGTCAATGCCTGGTACGACGACGACACTCATACGGTGACGGTGTGCTACGAGTACGTCCAGGACATCGTCGATCATGCCCCCAAGGAGACGACACCCGAGGGTGTGACGCGCGAGGACGCCATCCTCGGCCCCGTGCACGAAGTGTTCGTGCATGAGTTCGCTCATATGCTGTTCGACCAGTACAAGGTGCCGCTGTTCGGGCCCGAGGAGGATGCGGCCGACGCGGTGGCAGCCTACTCCATGATGCAGTTCGGGCCGAAGTTCGCGCACGCGGCAATCGACGGCCTGGCCGACATGTACGCGCGCAAGGCGAAAGCGCAGGAAAAGAACTTCGAAAAGGAGGATCTCGCCGAGGAGCACCCGCTCGAGCAGACGCGCCTTTATACGCTTTTGTGCTACGCGTACGGCGGAGATCCGAAGACCTTCGCCGACGTGGTGACAAAGGGCTACCTGCCGAAGTGGCGTGCCAAGGACTGCCATGACGACTACGAGCGGATCAAGTACGCGGCGGACACGCTGATTCGCCCGCACAGGGATATGGCGAAGTCGAATCAGGTTCGCGCGTACTTCGAGAAGAAGTTCGCGACGCTCGACGCCAAGCCGGCCGGCAACTGATCGCGCGATCGCCGGAGCGGCGGCGCCGCTCCGTGCGCGCGAGTCGTCTATTGCAACCTGTAAGCGGCGTGGCAGGCGATGCAGGCCTGAGTGACTTCGTTCAACGCGCCGAGCGCGTGCCCGACGTCGTTGTCGATCGCGGCCTCCTGGGTCGCGATCGCGAAGCGGCTCGCGGCGCGGTGCATGGCGGTGCCGGCCTCCTGCATGCCTTTCGGCATGTACGGCGCGACCTCATGCGCGCCGTGCAGGCCGAAGGAAGACATGCCCAGGCGCTCTTCGGCCAGCTTGCCCGCCTTGTCGAACTCGTGCTTGGCGAGATACTCCTGGATGCGCGAGAGCGTCAGCAGATGGTCGCGCATGTTGGCGAGCTCCTTTTCGCGCAGCGGCGCCGGGAATTCAACCAGCTGGCGGGTGTCCGGGGTTGTCGCGGCTTGCATCGCCTCATGGTCCATGCCCTTCGGCATGGCGTGCTGCTCGTCCATCGGCGCGGCTGCTGTGTTGAGAGCCAGGGCGAGCGTGCCGACGGCGAACGAGCGAATCCGGTTCCTCATTTTGCGGAGGCGAGTGTAAGCGCCGATTTTAGCTCGGCGAGCTCAGGCTCGGCGAGAGTTTCCCTTGCGAGCAGCAGCTGCGCGCCGCGTTCGAGCACGTCGCGCCGGCGCTCGATGATCGCGACCGCCTTGTCGAAGGCGCCCTTCACGATGTCGCGCACCGCGATGTCGATCTCGCGCGCCGTCTCCTCGCTGTATTCGCGCTGCTGCGCGATCGGCACGCCCAGCAGGTTCGGCCGTTCCTCGTCGAAGGACACGTAGCCCAGGTTCTCCACCATGCCGTAGCGCAGCGCCATGCTGCGCGCGATGCCGGTGACCTTGGCGAGATCGTCGGCCGCGCCGGTCGAAAGATGACCGAACACCACGTGCTCCGCGGCGCGCCCGCCGAGCAGCACGATCATCTTGTTCTCCAGCTCCTCGCGCGTCATCAGGAAGCGGTCTTCGGTCGGGCGCTGGATGGTGTAGCCGAGCGCGCCGATGCCGCGCGGGATGATCGAGATCTTGTGCACGGGGTCCGCGCCTGGCACCGACATCGCGACCAACGCATGCCCCATCTCGTGGTACGCGACCGTGCGCCGCTCGGCTTCGTTCAGCACGCGGCTTCTCTTCTCCAGGCCGGCGACGATGCGCTCGATCGCCTGGTTGAAGTCTTCCAGAGTCACCGACTCGGCGCCGCGCCGCGTTGCGACCAGCGCCGCCTCGTTCACCAGGTTGGCCAGATCCGCGCCCGAAAAGCCTGGCGTCAGGCTCGCGATCTGGTCGAGGTCGACGCCTGCGGCGAGCCTGACCTTCTTGATGTGCACCGCGAGAATCTGGCGCCGCCCGATCTTGTCCGGCCGGTCGACGAGCACCTGGCGGTCGAACCGGCCGGCGCGCAATAGCGCCGGGTCGAGGATCTCGGGACGGTTGGTCGCTGCGAGCAGCACGAGGCCCGTGCTCGGGTCGAAGCCGTCGAGCTCGGCGAGGAGCTGGTTGAGCGTCTGCTCCTTCTCGTCGTGGCCGCCCATGATGCCCGTGCCACGCGCGCGGCCCAGGGCGTCGAGCTCGTCGATGAAGATGATCGCCGGCGCCTTCTGCCGCGCCTGCTCGAACAGATCCCGCACGCGCGCTGCGCCCACGCCGACGAACATCTCCACGAACTCGGAGCCGGAGATGGAAAAGAACGACACGCCCGCCTCGCCCGCGACCGCGCGCGCGAGCAGGGTCTTGCCGGTGCCGGGCGGACCCACGAGCAGAATACCCTTGGGCACGCGCGCGCCCAAGCGCCCGTAGCGGCCGGGGTTTTTCAGGAACTCGACCACTTCCTGCAGCTCGGCCTTCGCCTCGTCGACGCCTGCGACGTCGTCGAAGGTGACGCCGGTCTGCTTCTCGACGTAGACCTTGGCGCGGCTCTTGCCGATGCTCATGAAGCCGCCCATGCCCTGCTGCGAGGCCAGGCGCCGCACGAGGAAGAACCACACGCCGAAGAACACCAGCGCGGGCACCACCCAGGACAGCAGGTCGCGCAGGAAGGTGCTCTGGTAGACGCGCGTGAACTTGACGTCGTATTTGGACAGCCGGTCGGCAAGCTCGGGTTGGACGATGTTCGCCACCACCACGTCCTTCTTGCCCTGCGGGGACTTGAGCTTGCCGGTGACGGTCTGGTCGGAGACGATGACCTCCGAGATGCGTCCTTCGCTCAGCAGCTGCTCGAACTGACTGTACGGGACCACCTCGACCGTCTGCACCTCGTGCCACCACTGCTGCACCAGCATGATGGCGAAGAAGGCGAAGATCACGTAGGCGATGTTGACGAGGGTGCGCTTGTCCATCGTTTTCTTGGCTCTGGCTGGCATTTTGGGGTGAACACGCGGGTTCGCAAGAGCCGAATTCGTCAGCTGACGCTTGAATCCCCGCGCGAAGGCCCCATCTCAGCCCCAGGAATTCGATAAGGATCAAGGCGATGCGTTTCGACAAGTTCACCACCAAGCTGCAGGAGGCCTTGGCCGAGGCGCAGAGCATGGCGATCGGCCGCGACCACCCTTACATCGAGCCGCAGCACCTGCTGCTCGCGCTGCTGGAGCAGGAAGACGGGGGCGCCGCGGCGCTCGTCGCCAAGGCGGGCGGGAACGCGAACACGCTCAAGCAGGCGTTGGGCCAGGCGCTCGAGCGCCTGCCCAAGGTCGAGGGCACGCCCGGCGAGGTGCACGTCTCTCGCGAGCTCACCGCGCTGCTGAACGTCGCCGACAAGGAAGCGCAGAAGCGCGGCGACCAGTACATCGCCTCGGAGTTATTCCTGCTCGCCGTGGCCGGCGACAGGGGCGAGGCGGGGAGGTTGCTCAAGCAGGCTGGCGTCACGCGCGCGCAGCTGGACAAGGCGATCGAGCAGGTGCGCGGCGGAGCGAGTGTGAGCGGCCAGGCGGACGAGTCGCAGCGCCAGGCGCTCGCCAAGTACACGCTCGACCTCACAGAGCGCGCGCGCCAGGGCAAGCTCGACCCGGTGATCGGGCGCGACGACGAAATCCGGCGCTGCATCCAGATCCTGCAGCGGCGCACGAAGAACAATCCGGTGCTGATCGGCGAACCGGGCGTCGGCAAGACCGCGATCGTCGAGGGTCTCGCACAGCGTATCGTCAACGAAGAGGTGCCCGAGACGCTCAAGAACAAGCGCGTGCTGGTGCTCGACATGGCGGCGCTGCTCGCCGGCGCCAAGTACCGCGGCGAGTTCGAGGAGCGCCTCAAGGCGGTGCTGAAGGAGCTCGCGCAGGACGAGGGCAGCACGATCGTCTTCATCGACGAGCTGCACACCATGGTCGGCGCCGGCAAGGCCGAAGGCGCGATCGACGCCGGCAACATGCTCAAGCCCGCGCTCGCTCGGGGTGAGCTGCACTGCATCGGCGCGACCACCCTCGACGAATACCGCAAGTACCTCGAGAAGGACGCCGCGCTCGAGCGCCGCTTCCAGAAGGTCCTGGTGGGCGAGCCGACGGTCGAGGCGACCATCGCGATCCTGCGCGGGCTGCAGGAGAAATACGAAATGCACCACGGCGTCGAGATCACCGACCCTGCGATCGTGGCCGCGGCGGAGCTCTCGCACCGCTACATCACCGACCGCTTCTTGCCGGACAAGGCGATAGACCTGATCGACGAGGCGGCGGCACGAATCAAGATGGAGATCGACTCCAAGCCCGAATCGATGGACCGGCTCGACCGGCGCCTGATCCAGCTGCGCATCGAGCGCGAGGCCGTGAAGAAGGAGAAGGACGAGGCCTCGAAAAAGCGCTTCGGCCTGATCGAGGCCGAGATCGCGAAGCTCGAGAAGGAGTACGCGGACCTGGAGGAGATCTGGAAGGCCGAGAAGGCGCAGGTGCAGGGCGGCCAGCACATCAAGGAAGAGATCGAGAAGCTGCGGCTGCAGATGGCCGAGCTGCAGAGAAAGGGCCAGTACGACAAGCTCGCCGAGCTGCAGTACGGCAGGCTGCCCCAGCTCGAGGCGCAGCTGAAGAAGGCGGAGAAGGGCGGCGAGGCTGCGAAGACCAGGCTCGTGCGCACCCAGGTCGGCGCAGAGGAAATCGCCGAGGTGGTCTCGCGCGCCACCGGCATCCCGGTGTCCAAGATGATGCAGGGCGAGCGCGACAAGCTGCTCAAGATGGAAGACAAGCTGCACGAGCGCGTGGTCGGGCAGGACGAGGCGGTGCGCCTCGTCTCGGACGCGATCCGCCGCTCGCGCTCGGGTCTGTCCGACCCCAACCGCCCCTACGGTTCGTTCCTGTTCCTCGGGCCGACGGGCGTCGGCAAGACCGAGCTGTGCAAAGCGCTCGCCGCGTTTCTGTTCGACTCGGAAGAGCACCTGATCCGCGTCGACATGTCCGAGTACATGGAAAAGCACTCGGTCGCGCGCCTGATCGGCGCGCCGCCGGGATACGTCGGCTACGAGGAGGGCGGCGCGCTCACGGAAGCCGTGCGCAGGAAGCCCTACTCGGTAATCCTGTTCGACGAGATCGAGAAGGCGCACCCGGACGTGTTCAACGTCCTGCTGCAGGTGCTGGACGACGGACGCCTCACCGACGGCCAAGGGCGCACCGTGGACTTCAAGAACACGGTGATCGTCATGACCTCGAACCTGGGCTCGCACATGATCCAGCAGATGGCCGGGAGTGACTATGGCGTCGTCAAGCTCGCGGTGATGAGCGAGGTGAAGACGCATTTCCGGCCGGAGTTCATCAACCGCATCGACGAGGTGGTCGTGTTCCACGGCCTGGGCGAGGCGCAGATCGCCGCGATCGCCAGGATCCAGCTCGGCGTGCTCAGGCACCGACTGGCGAAGATGGACTACGCGCTGGAAGTGTCGGAGGCCGCGATTGCGGAGCTGGCGAAAGTCGGCTTCGACCCGGTGTACGGCGCGCGGCCGCTCAAGCGCGCGATCCAGTCCGAGGTCGAGAATCCGCTCTCCAAGGCGATCCTGGAGGGCCGCTTCGCGCCTAAGGACACCATCGTGGTCGACTACCGCGGCGGCAGGATGATTTTCGACAAGGCGCCGGCGCGCGCCGCCGCCTGAGAGGTGCGTTCGGCGCTCGCCTTGCGCAGCAGCTCATTCCAGAGCTCGCGCGTGTCCTCACGGAAGATCGAGCTCTCGTCGGCCGGCAGCACGTACCAGTCCTTGCGCAGCAGCTCGCTTTCCAGCTGACGCGGCGCCCAGCCGGAAAAGCCCATGTAGAGGCGATAGCGTTGCCCGGGCTCGCGCAGCAGCGCCTCGATGGTGTCCCGGTGCATGGTCAGATACACGTTCTCAAGCGCGTGGTAGGCCGGCGCCGAAGGCTCCTGGGCGGCATGGAAGACCGCGACGATCGCGTTCAGCATGACCGGGCCGCCGAAGTAGATCGAATCGCGGTAATTTTCGGCAGGCAGATCGGGCGGCAGCACGTCGCTCGCCTTGAAACGCGTCGGCCGGTTCAGGATTACGCCGATCGTCCCCGCATCCGGAGTGCGCGTGGCGAGCACGACCGTGTGGCTGAAGTTCGGGTCGAGCAGGGTGGGCTTGGCCACCAGGAACACGGCGTTGGCCTGCGCCGGCTCCGGCTCTTGCGCCCAAGCGGCCTGCGGCGCAGCGAGCGCAGCGACGCAAAGCATCGGGACGATACGACGGCGCATACGGCCATTATCCGGGCCCGGTCGGTGAAATCCCGATTTGCATTTGGAGAATTTGCCGGTCGGGTAGTGATGGTGCAGTGCAGCATCCCGATCTCACAAGAGCTTACACACGCGGAGTTGAGAATCAGCTAGAAAGCTCTGGTCTATGGCCAGCGCCTCGAACTCAGTGGTCGCGCCGGGAGTGGCGGCAGACGCGCAGCCTTCGCTCGCCGAGGCGGTGTTTCACGAACGCGTATCCGGGGCGCGCGACGAAATTCCGCCCACCGCCTTTCTTATCGTCGTCGGGGCGCTCAGCCTGAGCTGGGTGCTGCGCAACAGCATCCCGGTCAACGAGCTGTACACCTGGGTGAGCCTGCAGACCGCGTTCGCAACGGCCTGTTTCTGGCTCGCGCACGCCTACCGCGCCGACAAGAACCGCGCCGCGCGCGCGCGCGTCTGGGCATGGCGCATCAATGGGATGGTGGTCGCAGGCGGGCTGCTGTGGGCCTGGGTACCGGTGTGGCTCGCGACCATGGAGCACCCGCTGCTGCAGCTCGTGGCGGGCGCAATCCTGGTCGGCGTTCCGCTGCTCGGCGTGACGACCAACCGGTTCTTCGCCGCGGGCCAGGCCGGCTTGGTCGTCGTGTTCCTGGGCAGCTTCATCGCCTATCTCGCTTTCGTCTCCGAGGCCCAATTACGCCTCGAGCTCGCCGTCGGCTGCCTGATCTACGCGGTCGTGATGGTTTGGATGGGGGTGCGGGCGCAACTCGCGTCCACGTCGCTGTTGACCGTGCAACTGCAGCGCGAGGGGCTTATCGACCAGCTGCAGCGCGCGAAAGAGCAGTCCGAATCGGCCAACCGGGCGAAGTCCGAGTTCATCGCCAACATGAGCCACGAGTTGCGCACGCCGCTGACCGTGGTGCTGGGAATGTCGCAGTTGCTCAGGCTCTCGGAGCTGGATGCGGAGCAGCGCGACGGTGTCGACCTGATCGAGCGCTCGGGCCAGGCGCTGCTCTCGCTGGTCAACCACATTCTCGACCTGTCGCGCATCGACGCGGGGCGACTCGAGCTGGCGCACGCCGAATTCGACATCCGCAACACCGTCGACGGCGTGCGGCGGCATTTTGCCGAGGACGCGGCGAGCAAGAAGCTCGAGCTGAGCGTGCGCGTGGCGGAGGACGTTCCCCAGTGGGTGCGGGGAGACGAGCTGCGTCTGCGCCAGGTGCTGCTCAACCTGTGCGACAACGCAGTCAAGTTCACACTCGCGGGCAGCGTGTCGTTATCGGTGGACGTCGCGAGCAAGGACGGCCCGGCCGGGCACGTGATGCTCGGCTTCACGGTCACCGACACCGGCGTCGGCATGGACAAGAGCGCGGTGACGCACGCGTTCGAGCCATTCTTCCAAGTGCACACGTCCGCCGCGCGCCGCTTCGGCGGAACTGGCCTTGGGCTCGCGATATCGCGCCGCCTCGTGCGGCAGATGGGGGGCAGCATCTCGCTCAAGAGCGAGCTCGGCCGCGGCTCGACGTTCAGGTTCACGGCGGCACTCATGCCGGTCGCGGCACCGACGCGCTCGCAAAGCGCCGCGAACCGCGAGCACTTCCCGGTGCGGGTGCTGCTGGTCGAGGACGATCCGGTCAATTCGCTGGTCGCGGCCTCGCTGCTGCGCACGCTGGCCGCCCAAGTGGATGTCGCCGACGGCGGCGAGGAGGCGTTGCGCGCGGTCCAGGCGCATCCCTACGACGTGATCCTGATGGACTGCGTGATGCGCGGCGTCGACGGCTACGAGGCGGTGCGCCGCATCCGCGCGCTCGAACACGCCGGCACGGTGCGCCGCAGCCACATCGTGGCGCTGACCGCGAGCGCGCTGCCCGAAGACCGCGAGCGCGCTCTGCAGAGCGGCATGGACGGCTACGTCAGCAAGCCCTATACGCTCGAGGATCTCAAGGAAGCGCTGCTCGGCGCGACCGCCGCGCGCTAATTGGCGAACGCGGCGATACCCGTCTGCGCGCGCCCGAGGATGAGCGCATGCACGTCGTGCGTGCCCTCGTAAGTGTTGACCACCTCGAGGTTCACGAGATGGCGCGCGACGCCGAACTCGTCGGAAATGCCATTGCCGCCCATCATGTCGCGCGCCAACCGCGCGACATCGAGCGCCTTGCCGCAGGAGTTGCGCTTCAGGATCGAGGTGATCTCGGGTGCCGCCCCGCCCTCGTCCTTCATGCGCCCAAGGCGCAGGCAGCCCTGCAGCCCGAGCGTGATCTCGGTCTGCATGTCGGCGAGCTTCTTCTGAATTAGCTGGTTGGCGGCCAGCGGCCGCCCGAACTGCTTGCGGTCGAGCACGTACTGCCGCGCGCGGTGCCAGCAATCCTCGGCGGCACCGAGCGCGCCCCAGGCGATGCCGTAGCGCGCCGAATTCAGGCAGGTAAACGGTCCCTTCAGCCCGCGCACCTCGGGGAAGGCGTTTTCCTCCGGGCAGAACACGTCGTCCATGACGATCTCGCCGGTGATCGACGCGCGCAGCCCGACCTTGCCGTGGATCGCCGGAGCGCTCAAGCCCTTGAATTGCTTCTCCAGTATGAAGCCTCTGATGGCCCCTTCATCGTCCTTGGCCCAGACGACGAACACGTCGGCGATCGGCGAGTTGGAGATCCACATCTTCGAGCCGCTCAGATTGTAGCCGCCGGCGACCTTCTTCGCGCGCGTCTGCATCGAGCCCGGGTCGGAGCCGTGGTTCGGCTCGGTTAGACCGAAGCAGCCGACCCACTCGCCCTTCGCGAGTTTCGGAAGAAACTTCTGCCTCTGTCCTTCGGTGCCGAATTCGTAGATCGGCAGCATGACGAGCGAGGACTGCACGCTCATCATCGAGCGGTAGCCCGAGTCGACGCGCTCGACCTCGCGCGCGATGAGGCCATAGCTGACATAGTTCAATTCCGGCCCGCCGTACTGCGCCGGAATCGTGGGCCCGAGCAGCCCAACGTCTCCCATCTCGCGGAAGATCGAGGGGTCGGTCTTCTCGTGGCGGAAGGCCTCGAGCACGCGCGGCGCGAGCCTGCCCTGGCAATAGGCGTTCGCCGCATCGCGCACCATGCGCTCGTCGCCGCTCAGCTGGTCGTTCAGCTGCAGCGGGTCGTCCCAGACGAAGACTGCCTTCGCTTTGTCGGGCGCGTTCATCGATCTCTCCTCAGTTCACTCGTTCGAGGATCACCGCGAGCCCCTGGCCCACGCCGATGCACAGCGACACCGCCGCGTAGCGGCCGCCGCTTTGCTCGAGTTCGCGCGCCACGGTGAGCGCAAGGCGCGCGCCGGAGCAGCCGAGCGGGTGGCCGATGGCGATCGCGCCGCCGTTCGGATTGACGCGCGGGTCCTTGAAGTCGACCTGCATCAGCTTGAGGCAGCCGAGCACCTGGCTGGCGAAGGCCTCGTTGATCTCGATGATATCCATGTCCTTGAGCTTCAGGCCTGCGCGCTCGAGCGCGAGCGGAATCGCGTAGGCCGGGCCCACGCCCATGATGCGCGGCTCGACGCCCGCCGAGGCGGCGGACAGGATCCTGACCATCGGCTTGTTGCCGTGCCTTTCTCCCCAGGCCTTGCTGCCGACCAGCAGGGCCGCGGCGCCGTCGTTCACGCCCGAGGCGTTGCCGGCGGTGACCACGCCGCCCTCGAACAGCGGCTTCAGGCGCGCGAGCGACTCCATCGTCGAGTCGCGCCGCGGGTGCTCGTCGGCGTCGATCATCGTGGGCGGAGCGTCCTTCTTCTTCGCCGGCAGCGCGACCGGCAAGATCTCGCCCTTGTAGAAGCCCTCGGCCTCCGCCCTGGCGTATTTCTGCTGCGAGGCGAGCGCGAACTCGTCGGCCTGCTCGCGCGCGATGCCGAACTCCTTGGCGACGTTGTCGCCGGTCTGCGGCATCGACTGGTCGCCGTACTGCTTGGCGAAGCGCGGGTTCGGAAAGCGCGAGCCGATGGTTGTGTCGTACATCTTCACGTCGCGGCTGTAGGGCGAATCGGCCTTTGCCAGCACGTAGGGCGCGCGCGTCATGCTCTCGACTCCTCCCGCGACGTACAGCTCGCCTTCGCCGCAGGTCACGGCGCGCGCCGCGTCGGTCACCGCCTGCAACCCGCTCGCGCACAGGCGGTTCACGGTGACGCCGGGGGTGCTGGAAGGCAGGCCCGCGAGCAGCGCGGCGAAGCGCGCCACGTTGCGGCAGTCCTCGCCGGCCTGCGTCACGCAGCCGAGCACGACGTCGGAAATCTCCTTCGGGTCGACCTTGTTGCGCGCGACAACCTCGCGGATCACCTCGCCGGCAAGGTCGTCCGGCCGCAGCGGCGCAAGCTTGCCGGCGTGGCGGCCGATGGGGGAGCGCAGTCCGTCGTAGATGTAGGCGTCGAGCATGAAATCACTCCGGTGTGAGCAGGGAAACACCGAGCCTCGCGCGGCGCGTGAGCCAGGGGCTCGGCCGGTAGCGCGGCTCCTTGTAGAAATCGTACATCGCTTCGAGCACGCCGAGCAGCTTGCGCGCCCCGATGGCGTCGCCCATGGCGAGCGGCCCGCGGGGATAGTTCAGGCCGAGTACCACCGCGCGATCGAGGTCCTGCGGCGACGCGATGCGCTGCTGCACGATGTCGCAGCCGACGTTCACGATGTGCGCCACGACGCGCTGCGCGACGAAGCCCGCGGAGTCGCGGATCGCCGATACCGGCACGCCGTCGGCGGCGAGCAGCGCGTGCGCCGCGTCGCGCGCCTCGGCGCGGGCGACCGGCGTGCTCATCAAGGTACGCCGCTTGCCGAAGCCGAACAGCGGATCGACCGCGAGGGTGCGCGCCGGATCGAGCCCGAGCTCGAGCGCGCTCGCGGTGGCGTCCTTGCCGAGCGGCGCCACGAGGCACACGGCGGCCTGCGACGCGTCGGTCACGAGACGTGCGCCGAGCTTGCCCGCGAGCTCCTTCAATTCGGGCACGCACCACACCGATTCGGGTTGCGTCACGGGGGCCGGCGGCTCGGCTATGCGCTGCGCCGCGCCATCCTTGTCGTACACATACCAGCCGCGCCCGGTCTTGCGCCCGTGCAGGCCTGCGGCCACGCGCGGCTCGTTCAGATAGGAAGGCTTGTACTTCGGCTCCTCGTAGTACTGCTGGTACATCGAGCGCATGACCGCGTGCGTCACATCCAGGCCGACGAGGTCCATCAGGCCAAAGGGGCCCAGGCGGAAGCCCGCGGCATCCACCAGGATGCGGTCGATGGTGGCGAAGTCCGCGATGCCCTCGGCGAGCACGCGCAGCGCCTCGGGCACGTAGGCGCGCCCGGCGTGGTTGACGATGAAGCCCGGCGTGTCGTTGCAGCGCACCGGCGTGTGCCCGAAGCGCCGGGCGAGCTCCGCGAGCGACTCGCCGACCCAGGGCTCGGTGAGCACGCCGTCGACCACCTCGACGACCTTCATCACCGGCACCGGATTGAAGAAGTGGTAGCCCGCCACGCGCGCGGGCCTCGCGCACGCGGCGGCCATGGCCGTCACGGAAAGTGAGGAGGTATTGGACGCGAGGACGCAGCGCTCGCCGACTATGGCTTCCAGCGCACGGAACAGCTCCTGCTTGGCGTCCAGCTTCTCGACGATCGCCTCGACGACTACATGGCAGGGCGCGAACGCTGCCAGCGAGTCGACGAGCTCGATGCGCGCCAGCGTCGCCTCCGCCTCGGGCCGTTGCACACGGCCTTTTTCGACCAGCTTGCCCAGGGCCTGCGCGACGGCGTCGCGTCCCTTGCGCGCCGCGCCTGCCTGCGCGTCATAGAGCAGCGTGCGCACGCCGCACTGGGCAAGCACCTGCGCGATGCCGCGGCCCATGGTCCCCGCACCGGCTACGCCGGCCACCAGGTCGCTGCGGGAAGCGTCGAGCATGGGACTTCCGGAAAAGCGCCATTATAATCTTCGAGGCATGCTTGGCCGAGGCGGCCGGGAATGCCTGGAGGGAGCCCGGAAAGTAGAACAATCAAACGCGCCGCTCGCGGCGCAAGGAGCCGGCACATGAAGTATCGCAAGATCCTTCTCGCCTACAACGGGTCCAACGAAGGCAAGCGCGCGCTCCTCGAATGCGCCGAGCTCGCCAACTTCCTCGGCGCGGAGACCCACTTGCTGGCGGTGGCCAGCATGCCTCCGAGCCTGTTCCTGACGGAGGGCTTCGTGCCCGAGGAACTGCTCGAAGAGGAGAAGAAGCGCACGCAGACGGTGCTGGATGAGGGCATCCGCTCGCTGACGGAGAAAGGGTTCAAGGCCACGGGGCATCTCGCGGTCGGCGAGCCGGTGGAAGAGATCTGCCGCATGGCGAAGGAGCTCGCGGTCGACCTGATCGTGATCGGCCACAACCAGAAGACCTCGTTCGCCGCGCGCTGGTGGAAGGGGTCGGTCGGCGCATCGCTGCTCGACTACGCCCCCTGCAGCATCCTGATCGCGCTGTCGCACACCTGAAGCCGGTTTCGCGCGGGCGCGTGCGGCGCGCTGCCGCCGGCTTGTAGAATGCCGGCATGCAGGCTTTCGGCACCAAGGGCAGGCTCGAAGACGAGCGCATGCTCAAAGGGCAGGGGCGCTACGTCTCCGACTGGGACCTGCCGGGGCAGGCGCATGCCCATTTCCTGCGTGCCGACCGGCCGCACGCGCGCATCGTTTCGATCGATGCGGGCCCGGCGCTGGCGATGCCGGGCGTGCTCGCGGTCCTCACCGGCGCGGATATCGCCGCCGCGGGCGCGCAAGGCCTGCCCGCGGCCGCCCCGGTGAAGGGGCGCGACGGCGCCGAGCAGCCCAGGATCCACCGCCCCGCGCTCGCGCAGGAACGCGTGCGCTACGTCGGCGAGCCGGTCGCGCTGGTGATCGCGCAGTCGCGCGCGCTTGCACAGGACGCGGCCGAGGCGGTCGTGGTCGAGTACGAGGATCTGCCGGCGGTGGTCGACGCGCGCGCGGCGCTGCGCGCGGGCGCACCGCGCGTGCACGACGACGTGGCGGGCAACCTGGTGATCGACTTCGCGGGCGGCAACGAGGCGGCGACCCAGGCGGCGTTCGGGCGCTCGGCACGCGTGGTGTCGCTGAACGCCTATCACACGCGCGTCGTCGGCAACCCGATGGAGCCGCGCGCCTGCACCGGCGCCTACGACGCCGCGCTCGATCACTACCGCCTGTATGCCTGCACGCAGGGCGCGTCGGCGATGCGCGGCCAGATCGCGACGGTGCTCGGCGTGGCGCCGGAGAAGGTGCGCATCGTCGCCGAGGAGGTCGGCGGCGGTTTCGGGGTGCGCTTCAATGCCTATCCCGAGTACTGCGCTGTCCTGATCGCGGCGAAGAAGCTCGGCCGTCCGGTGCGCTGGCTCGGCACGCGCTCAGAGGTGTTCCTCGCCGACGAGCAGGCGCGCGACGTTCTGCACCGTGCCGAGATGGCGCTCGATGCCGCGGGGCGCATCCTCGGCATGCGCTTCGACTTCGTTTGCAACGTCGGCGCCTATATCGCCTTCACCGGGACGTTCGTCAACACGGTGAATCTGGTGAACGTTGCGAGCGGCGTGTACGACGTGCAGGCGATTCACGTGCGCACCCGGCTCGCGCTGACAAACACGGTGCCGACCGCCGCCTACCGCGGCGCCGGGCGGCCAGTGAGCTCGTACGCGATCGAGCGCCTGATCGACCAGGCAGCCTGGGAGCTCAAGATGGACCCGGCGGAATTCCGCCGGCGCAACCTCGTGCCGAAGGACGCCTTCCCCTACAAGATCGCGACCGGCTTCGAGTACGACTGCGGCGATTTCGGCGGCGTGCTGGCCGACGCGCTCGAGGCTGCCGACTGGGACGGCTTCGCGTCGCGCCGCACGGCTTCGGCCGCGCGCGGCCGGCTGCGCGGGCGAGGCATCGCCACTTACATCGAGGCGAGCGGCGCGGGCGGCTTCGCGCCGTACGACCAGGTGCAGGTGAGCTGGAGCGAGGCGGCGCGCATCACGCTGCGCGCGACCTCGCACAACCACGGCCAAGGGCACGAGACCGCGTTCGCGCAGATCGTCTCGGGAGTGCTCGGCGTGCCGATGGAAACGATCCGGCTGCGCACCGCGGATCCGGACATGAACCTCACGGGCAATCCCACCGGCGGCTCGCGCTCGCTGCACGGTGTCGGCAGCGTGATGCTGCTCGCCTCGCGGGAGGTGGTGAAGAAGGGCCTAGCGCTCGCTGCCGACGACCTGGAGGTTGCCCAGTCCGACGTCGAGTTCTCAGAGGGGCGCTACCGCGTGAAGGGCACCGACCGCGAGATCGCGATCACCGAGCTGGCGAAGCGGCATCGCGGGGCGCTCGACGTGGACCTGAAGGACAAGAAAGTCGGGTCCACCTTTCCCAACGGTTGCCACGTCGCAGAGGTGGAGGTCGATCCGGAGACCGGCGTGGTCGAGGTGGTGTCGTACGTCGCCTGCGACGATGCCGGCAATATCATCAACCACCAGCTGGTCGAGGGGCAGATGCAGGGCGGCATCACGCAGGGCGCGGGCCACATCCTCGGCGAGCGGGCGGTCTACGACGACGCCGGCCAGCTGCTCACCGGCAGCTTCATGGACTACCCCATGCCGCGCGCCTTGCTAGTCGACGGCCTGCGCGTGCTGCACCATCCGGTGCCGACCAAGACCAATCCGCTCGGCGCAAAGGGAGTGGGCGAGGCCGGCGTCACGGGGTCGATGCCGTGCATCATGAACGCGATCCTCGACGCGCTGCGTACGGCGGGCGTGACGCATTTCGATATGCCGGCCACGCCGCTACGCGTGTGGAGCGCGCTGCGGGCGGCGAAGGACGGCGATGTGCGCGCCATGGCGGTGGAACAGTCGGGCGGACTTTGACAGGAGGTGGGGCATGAAGGCTGCCATGAAGCCGATCACGAACCGGTTTCCCTGGGGCACGATCGAATGGCTGGCGAACGACGAGATCGGCAACAGCCGCGAGCTGTCGCTCGCCAGGATGAGGCTGCCGCCGGGAAACGCGACCGACACGCACATTCACGCGAACTGCGAGGAATCGATCTACGTGGTGCGCGGCGAAGTGGAATGCCGCATCGGAGAGGAGCGCGTGCGCATGTCGGCGGGCGGACAGTCGGTAGTTCCGCGCGGCGCGGTGCACGGCATCCGCAACGTGGGCGACGCGCCGGCGGAGATCATCCTGTCCTATTCCTCGGCCGCGCGCGCGTTCGAGCTCGCCTGAGCAGCGGACGCCTGATCGACGCGCTGCGGGACCCGGCGCGCTTTCCGCATCCGGTCGGGCGCGTCGAGGTCCTCGAGACGCACATTTCCTGGGTGCTGCTCGCGGGAGAGTACGCCTACAAGATCAAGAAGCCGGTGGCTTTGGGGTTTCTCGACTTCAGCACACTGCGGTTGCGCCGCTTCTATTGCGAAGAGGAGCTGCGCCTGAACCGCCGCACGGCGCCGCGCCTGTATCTCGAGGTGGTCCCGGTCGCCGGCAGCGAAACCGCACCGCGGCTCGGCGGGCCGGGCGAGGCGATCGAGTACGCGGTGCAGATGCGGCGCTTCCCGCAGGAGGCGCTGCTCAGCCGCATGGCGCAGGACGGCACGCTCACCGCCGGGCACATCGACGCGCTGGCGCGGGCCACCGCCGCCTTTCACGCGCAGGCCGCTCGCGCCGACGCCGGACGGCCGTTCGGCACGGCCGCCGAGGTGCTGGCGCCTGCGCTGCAGAACTTCGACCAGATCGAGGCGCTAATCGGAGGCGGCGAGGAGATGTCCGAGCTCGAGCGCCTGCGCGCGTGGACGCGCGAGGAGCATGCCCGCCTGGGGAAAACGTTCGACGCGCGCAAAGCCGGAGGATTCGTGCGCGAGTGCCACGGTGACCTGCACCTCGGCAACGTCGCGCTGATCGACGGGCAGCCGACGCCGTTCGACGGCATCGAGTTCAACGAGGCGCTCAGGTGGATAGACGTCATGAGCGACGTGGCGTTCATGGTCATGGATCTGACTGACCGCCGGCTGCCGCGGCTCGCCCACCGCTTCCTGAACGCCTATCTGGAGGAGACCGGCGATTACGCGGGGCTCGCGGTGCTGCGCTTCTACCTCGTGTATCGGGCTCTCGTGCGCGCCAAGGTGGCCTGCATCCGCGTGCACCAGCGCGGGGTGCCGGCCGACGAATTGCGCCGCGGCGAGTGCGAGCACCTCGAATACCTGCGCCTGGCGCGCTCGCTGGCGGGCGAGTCGCGCCGCGCGCTGGTGCTCATGCACGGCCTGTCGGGCTCGGGCAAAACCACCGTCGCACAATACCTGGTCGAGGCACTGGGGGCGCTGCGCGTGCGCTCGGATGTCGAGCGCAAGCGCCTGGTCGGGCTCGATGCACAGGCGCGCAGCGGCTCGGCGCTCGGCGCGGGGCTCTACGCGGCCGATCTCACGGCGCGCACCTACGCTCGCCTCGCGGAACTCGCGCGCGCGATCGTCGAGGCGGGCTACCCGGCGGTGGTGGACGCGACTTTCCTGTTGCGGGCGCAACGCGGGTCGTTCGCCGCGCTCGTTCGCGCGCTCGGCGTACCGTACGCGATCGCCGATTGCGAGGCGCCGGAGGCCGTGCTGCGCGAGAGGGTTGAGGCGCGCGAGCGGAATGCGCGCGATGCCTCGGAGGCGGGCGTCGCGGTGCTCGAGCACCAGCTCGCGAGCCGCGAGCCGCTGACGGGCGACGAGTTGCGCGCGCGCGTCGTGTTCGACGCGGGGAGCGCGCCTGACACCGCGGCCGGCGCGCTCGCCGCGCGGCTCGGCCTGGCGCAGGTCTGAGCGGCGGTGAAGCACTTCGACGTCTTCAACGGCGACGCGGACGGCATCTGCGCGCTGCACCAGCTGCGCCTGGCCGAGCCGGTGCAAGCGGAGCTGGTGACCGGCGTGAAGCGCGATATCGCGCTGCTCGAGCGCGTCCAGGCCTCGCCGGGGGACCGCGTTACCGTGCTGGACGTCTCGCTCGAGCGCAACCGCGCGGCGCTCCTGCGGCTGCTGGCGCAGGGCGCGCGGGTGCGCTACTTCGACCACCACGACGCAGGAGTGCTGCCCGTGCATCCGGCACTCGAAGCGTTCATCGAAGAGGCCGGGGGCGTATGCACCAGCATGCTCGTCGACCGCTATCTGGGCGGCCGCTTCCGCGCATGGGCGGTGGTCGCGGCTTTCGGCGACCAGCTCGCGCAATCGGCGCTCGGCCTCGCGGCCGGCCTGTCGCTCGAACCGGACCGCGTGCAGGCATTGCGTTCGCTGGGCGAAAGCCTGAACTACAACGCATATGGCGAAACCGAGGCCGACCTGCTCATTCCGCCTGCGGAGCTCTACCGCACGGTGCGGCGCTACGCCGATCCGTTCGACCTGATCGCCAGGGAATCGCTGGTCGGGCGACTCGCCGACCAGCGCTCGGCAGACATGCGGCGCGTGCTAGCGCTCTCGCCGTACCGCAGCGCCGGCGGCTTCGACGCCTACCTGCTGCCCGATGAGGCCTGGAGCCGGCGCGTAAGCGGCAGCTTCGCGAACCAGCTTGCGCGCGACGACCCGTCGCGCGCGCACGCCGTGCTCACGCCCGGCTCGCGCGGCGGTTTCGCGGTCAGCCTGCGCGCGCCGGGCGCCGGCGGCGCCTCGGCGGCCGACGTATGTCGGCGCTTTCCGACCGGTGGCGGGCGGCGCGAGGCGGGCGGCATCGATCGCCTCGCGCCCGGCGAGCTCGAGGCCTTGTTCGCGGCGCTCGCGGATAGCTATCCGCCGCGCGGCTAGAGGCCGATCGCTATCAGCGGTACGGGATCGTTGGTGCCGTCGACGGTACAGCTTGCGACCGACGCGCGCGTGGTGCCGGTCGAGAAGTTGCCGTCGTCGGTCTTGGCGTCGAGATCCTGCGCGATCTGGCAAGGCACCGTTGCGACCTCGATGAGATTGCGCGTGGAAGTCGGAAAGCTCGCCGCCAGAGCGCTGACCGAGCGCCCGATCACGCGCATCGTGACGATGCCCTTGGTAGTCGAGAACGAGATCGGCGCGTTCGACTTGATCAGCCCGGCGCGGAACAGGTGCTCGGTGACGCACGGCACCTCGGAGGCGTCGACGCGGCCGTCTCCGTTGCCGTTTGCGGTGCCGCTCACCGTGTTGCATGCAAGCACCCCGGGCAGGCGCACCGAAGCGTCCGGCATGTCGCCCGGCAGGTAGCCGTAGATGGAGCGGAAGCGCGCCACCGCGGCCGCCAGATCCTGCGTCGCGGCGAGCACCTGCTGCGACTGACCGGTGCCGATTAGCGAGCTGCCCTTGAACAGCACCATCAAAATGAGCGCGATGATCGTCATCACGACGGCCAGCTCGACCAGCGTGAAGCCGCGTCGGCGCATCAGGGTAATACGCCGCTCAGGAGGCTTTGCAGGTCGGAAACCGAATAGCTCTTGAATATGTCGTCGGCGGTCCCGGGTGTGCGATCGGGACCGAAGGACTGGAGCGTGTAGGCCGTCGAGGCCCCGCTTGGCCAGGCGCTGCCGACTCCGCCTTGAGAGGTTCCCCCGTTGGCGAGACTGGTGGTGTTGATCGTGTAGCGAATCGGCCGGCCCCAGGGGTCCCACGCGTCGGACAGGACCATGCCCGTCATGTTCTGCCACGGGAATCCGCCGTCGTACAGACCGCTGTTGTACAAGCCGTCTCCGTAGTAGTAGTCGGCGTAGGGAATGACGCGGCACTTCTGGCCTGCGAACGAGCTCGTGCAGTTCGAGTTGCCGTAGGACCCGGCATTGGCGATGGCGTACTGGCCGATCGCGAGCCTCATTTTCTGGAATTGGTCGGAAAGCTGCGCTGCGGGCGGCTTGAGCGAGCCGTCCTTGAACAGGGGGTTGAGCAAGTCCTCGGCCTTCAGGAACATGAGCCGGTCGTCGAACGCGCCTCCGGTCGCGGAGTCGTTGGTCGTGGGCGTGCGGCTGAAGAACACGGTGTCGGTGCTGCCGTTGGTGTTCTCGAGCTCGTCGGCGCCGCCCGGCAGGCTGTTGCGCGTTCCGGAAACCGTGTACGCGCCATAGCCGTTCGGGCCGTGCGAGACGATGACGACGACGACATTGCTCGCCGCGGTGATCACGTTTCCCGAAGCGTCGCGGTCGTTTACCGTGATCTCGCCCGTGTTGCCGGTGCGAAAGTTGGCGGTCAGCGTCCAGTCGCGGTACGGCGCGGGGATGGGCGTGTTGTAGGACGGGGTGCCCGGGTTGAACGCCTCCGTCGGAAACGAATTCGACACCTGGTAGCTGAAGAAATTTCCCCAACCGTCGACTGCCGCGCTGCGCGCCATGCCGAGCGTTACATACGGCACGATACCGAAGCGGGCGTTGCTCGGCGTCGTTGCGCAAGGCGTCGTCGGGTCGCCTGCCGTGGACCGATTCTCGATCCCGTCGGGCGCGCTGAAGTCGATGTCCGCGCACGGCAACCGTCCGTTGCGGCGCAGGTAGCCGATGAGGGCATCCTTGATCGCGTTCTGCTTGTTGACGGTGTCGCTAACAGCCTGCGCGTCCTGGCTGGCGCGGAAGGCCGCGAGCCCCATGGTGAGGAAGATGCCGACGAGGAGCGTCACCACGGCCATCTCGACCAGGCTGAAGCCCGCCGGGTGGCGATTGCGCGCCGCCGACGCGGCCGTTTTACACGGGATTTCAGTCACCTAGTCAGTATAGCGGAACCGTTTCGGCAGCTATGCGTAAGACTTGGTAAGTGGCGTGAACTAAGTCTCCGGCGCGTAGCGGCCTCAGCCGCATCATCGCGGCGTCACCGCCCCTGGGTAAGTCATGACCGAAATCGAGCCTCTTCAGCCGCAGCGCCGGTTCGCGGCCTTCGCATTCGCTCTGCTCGCAGCGCTGTCGCTCGTCTCCACGCTGACCTGGAACATCGATTTCGGAGGCAGGCGTCCCGCGGTGCGCGACATATCGGCGATCGAGGCGAGAGCGATGCTCGACTCAGGAGCGATCGCGATCGACGTGCGCGACAAGGCGACAGCCGCGAGCGCGCATCTGCCGGGGGCGCTGCTTATCCCCCTTCAGGTGCTCTCCGCCAACCTCGGGAGCCTCGAGGCATACAAGACGCGCAGGATCGTCGTGTACTGCGGCGACGGCAGCACGAGCGGGCCGGAGGCGGCCGCACTGCTCGGCCGCGCGGGGTTCGCCAATGTCGTGAACCTGCGCGACGGTTTCGAGAGCTGGCGCAGCGCGGGGCTGCCGACCGCGAGCGACGGCTGAACGGCGGGCGCTCAGTCCCAGCGGCGACTACCAGCTTCCCGATCATCGTCCCTGAATCCATGCGCCGGTGCGCGGCGCGCTGATTTGGTGGAGGCGGCGGGAATCGAACCCGCGTCCGCAAGCCCTAGACAGTCAGGACTACATGCTTAGCCTGGTCGTTTGGATCTCGCCTCGCGCCCGCCGGCCGGCAGGCTGACGCTTGGCCAGCCGCTTCGACGGATCCCCCGGGCCAAGCGGCCAGACCCGGAGGAGAGGCTGATGTGAATGACGCTGCACCCTCTTTCGAGGGCCTAGCCCATCAGCAAGCTAGTGCAGCGTCCCGCGGGTGTTAGGCCGCGAGAGCGAAACGCTCGTCGTTGGCGTTTATATGTTTCCAGACTGGATTAGCGAGGTCATCTGGTCCTCGGCATGCCCTGCGCTGCTTCGCGACCCACGTCGAGACCAAGTCGCCCCCGTGTTCGTCTCAGCAATTGCATTATCCCATATGGGGCCAATGCGGCCGCGCTTCAAGCCTACAGCTGCGCGATGAGATCGGCCGGCTGCGCGATGACTGCATCCGCGTTCCACGTGGCGGGGGCGCCGTTGTCGACGCCGTGGTAGCCGTACAGCACTGCGATCGCACGCATGCCGGCCGCGTGCGCCGCCTGCACGTCGCGCAGATCGTCGCCGACGTAGCAGCAGGCGTGCGGCTCGAGCGCGAGCTGCACGGCTGCGTGCAGCAGTGGCGCGGGATGCGGCTTGGAGTGGGGCGTGGTATCGCCGCACACAACGCAGTCCGGCGCGATGCCGAGCGCCGCGACGATCAACGCGGTGAAGCGGGTGGCCTTGTTCGTGACGATACCCCACTTCAGGCCGCGCGCCTCGAGCTCGGCGAGCAGTTGGGAGATGCCGGGGAACAGGCGCGTCTCGACGCACACCCGCTCGGCGTAATGCGCGAGGAAGGCGTCGCGCATCGCTTCGTAGTCCGGATCCCCGGGATTGAGGCCGAGCCCAACGCGCAGCAGGCCGCGCGCCCCGCTCGACGCGTAGGGGCGTACTTCGCGCGTTGGCAGCCCGGGCAGGCCGCGCCCCGCGCGCAGGCGGTTCACCGCGGCGCCCAGGTCGGCCGCCGTGTCGGCGAGAGTGCCGTCCAAGTCGAACAGCACGGCGCGCGTCGCGCCGCAACCGCGCGCGTCAGTCATCGCGCCTGCAGCGAAGGATGTAATTGACGCTTGCGTCCCCTCCCAGGCCGTATGTGCGCTTGAGAGGGTTGTAGGTCATTCCGATCACCTCGACCGGGCGCAGGCCGGCGTCGCGGCTCCAGCGCGCCAACTCGTGCGGTTTGACGAAGCGGGTGTAGTCGTGCGTTCCCTTCGGCAGCATCTTGAGGAGGTATTCGGCCCCGATGATTGCGAACAGGTAGGACTTTGGATTGCGGTTGATGGTGGCGAAGAAGACGTTGCCGCTGCGTTTGACAAGGCGCGCGCAGGCGGCGACGGTGCTGGCAGGGTCGGGCACGTGCTCGAGCAGCTCCATGCAGGTGACCGTGTCGAACTCGCCCGCGTGCCGCTCGGCGTATTCCTCGGCCGAGGCCTTCGCGTAATCGACCTGGGCGCGGCTCTCGAGCAGGTGCAGCTGCGCAACCTTGAGCGCCTTGTCCGAAAGATCGATCCCGGTGACTCGCGCGCCGAGGTGCGCCATCGACTCGGCGAGAATGCCTCCGCCGCAACCCACATCGAGCACAGACTTTCCGGCGAGTCGCGTGTGCTGATCGATCCAGGCCAGGCGCAGCGGGTTGATCTCGTGCAGCGGCCGGAATTCGCTCTCCGGGTCCCACCACCGATGAGCTAGCTCGCTGAATTTGTCGAGCTCTGCCTGATCGACGTTCGGGTTCGTGCTCATGATGTATTCGAGCGGTTACCTCGCGTCACGTTTCGACGCTGCAAAAAAAAAGCCCTGCCGAGGCAGGGCTTTCCGATGCTTGCGCGATTACTTGCGCGTACCAACCGCCTCGAGCTCGACTCGACGGTTCGGTGCAAGGCACGCGACGCGCTCCTTGAACTTCATCTTCGGGTTGCACTCCTTGACCTGCTGCGAGGCACCCTTGCCCTCGGTGTAGATCCGGTTCGGATCGATACCCTTGGACACGAGGTACGCCTTCACGGCGTTGGCACGGTTGACGGACAGCTTCTGGTTGTACGAGCCGCTGCCGATCGGATCCGTGTAGCCGGTCGCGACGACGACTTCGAGGTCCAGATTCTTGGCCTTCGCAGCCAGATCATCCAGCTTCGCTTGGCCATCGGGCTTGATGACCGCCTTGTCGAAGTCGAACAGCACGTCGGAGGTCACTGTGACCTTCTGCGGCGCGGCCGCCGGCGCAGGTGCCGGCGGGGGCGGCGGCGGCGGGGGCGTGGGCGCTGCCATCGGCGCAGGCGCGGGCGCTGCCGTCTTCTTCACGAGGTCGGGATCGCACTCTTCGACGGCCATTGCCGGGCTCCAGTAGCCGGCGCGCCAGCATTGGCCGGAACTATTGCGCCATGGCTGGCCGCCTCCAGGCGAGACCCAGTTGCCTTGTGGCGCGGACTGCGCCGCCACGTCAAAGGACGCCGCCGAGAGCAGCACGCTCGCGGCCGCGATCGGAATCCAGAGTTTATTGCGCATTTTTTCCTCTCAGGAGGGGGATCGGAGGGGTGCCTGAAACTTCTTGCGGTTCAATAGCCTGCAGAAGTGAGGGAATTTTGCCACACTTCAATTCGACTATTCAAGGCGCCGAAGGCCGGATTTTTTAGAGCCGCGCCAACAACTAACGGGCGGCCGGCGACCCAAACGTGCGTCACGTGCTCGCGTCCGGCGGCGTAGACGAGGTGAGAAACCGGGTCGTAACAGGGACTTAGCTCGGGTCCGTCGAGCCGCACCGCGACCAGGTCGGCCGCCTTGCCGGCCGTGATCGACCCGATTGTCTTGTCCAGCCCGAGGGCGAGGGCACCGCCCATCGTGGCCGCCCGCAGCGCAGCGCGCGCGGGTACCGCTGCGGCGTTTCCCGCCGCAGCCTTGCCCAGGAGCGCCGCCTGGCGCATCTCCTGAAACATGTCGAGCCGGTTGTTGCTCGCCGCACCATCGGTGCCGAGCGCGACGTTTACGCCTGCGGCAAGCAGCGCCGCCACCGGCGCGATACCGCTCGCAAGCTTGAGGTTGGACGAGGGACAATGCGCCACGGAGCAGCCGTGGCGCGCCAGCAGCGCGATCTCTTGCTCGAGCAGGTGCACGGCATGCACGGCGATCAGGTCCGGGCCGAGCAGCTCGAGGCGGCGCAGCCTCTCCAGCGGCCGCACGCCGTGCTCGGCCACCGAGCGCGCGACCTCGTCCTCGGTCTCGTGCACGTGCAGGTGAACCGGAATGTCGAGCTCGGCGGCGAAGCGCGCGACCTTGGCAAAGCTTTCGTCGGAGACGGTGTAGGGCGCGTGCGGCGCGATGCAGAATGACAGCAACTCGTGCTCGCCGTAGCGGTCGCGCAACGCCAGGCCCTTGCGCAGGTAGTCGTCCGGGTCGGCGGCGTACACGGACGAAAACTCGATCACGATGGCGCCGAGCGCGGCGCGCATGCCCGCCTCGAGCGCCGCTTCCAGCGCCGCTTCCGGAAAAAAGTACATGTCGTTGAAGCAGGTGACGCCGCCGCGCAGCATTTCCTCGCACGCGAGCAGCGTTCCATCGCGCACGAATTCGTGGGAGACGAGCTTCGCTTCCGCCGGCCAGATGTGATCCTTCAGCCAGCGCATCAGCGGCAGGTCGTCGGCCATGCCGCGCATGAGCGACATCGCGGCGTGCGTGTGCGCATTCACCAGGCCCGGGATCAGCGCGTGCCGCTCGAGGCGGATTTCCGGATAGTCCGGAAAGCGCGTCGTCGCCTGGTCGCTCGGCAGCACGGCCTCGATGCGCCCGTCGCGCACGGCGACCGTCGTGCGCTCGAGAACCGCGCCGTCAGGCTCGACGGGCACTACCCAGCGCGGCGCGATCAGGAACGGTTCGTGCACGGATTCGGAGCGGGAAAGGCCGGGCTCGGCGCCCGGTTGCCAATGAGCGCGAGCTTAGCGCGGCGGGGCGCACGCGTCGACTTTCGAGTGCCGGTCGGCCAGGGCCCGCATGCTAAAATTTACTGTTTTTGCAGCTCCAACTCGGCCGGCATTAACGGGCGCCGCGGAGCGCTTACCAGGACTCCGCAATCCGCGAATCAAGCATGGATCAATTCGCTAAAGAAACGCTGCCGGTCAGCCTCGAAGAGGAGATGCGCCGCTCGTACCTCGACTACGCGATGAGCGTCATCGTGGGCCGTGCACTGCCGGATGTGCGCGACGGCCTGAAGCCCGTGCATCGCCGCATCCTGTACGGCATGAACGAGCTCGGCAATCACTGGAACCGGCCCTACAAGAAGTCTGCGCGCGTTTCGGGCGACGTGATGGGCAAGTACCACCCGCACGGGGACGCGGCGATCTACGACACCATGGTGCGCATGGCGCAGCCCTTCAGCCTGCGCTACCTGCTGATCGACGGCCAGGGCAATTTCGGATCGGTCGACGGCGACAATGCCGCGGCGTCGCGCTACACCGAGGTACGGCTGACCAAGTTCGCGCACGAAATGCTGGCCGACATCGACCGCGAGACGGTCGATTTCGTGCCCAACTACGACGGGCAGGAACAGGAGCCGGCGGTGCTGCCGGCGCGCGTTCCGAACCTGCTGGTCAATGGCTCCTCCGGAATCGCGGTCGGCATGGCGACCAACATTCCGCCGCACAACCTGTCCGAGGTGGTCGACGCCTGCCTGCACGTCCTGCACCACCCGCAGTGCGCGATCGAGGATCTGATCAAGTTGCTGCCGGCGCCCGACTTCCCGACGGCGGGGATCATCTACGGGGTGTCCGGTGTGCACGACGGCTACCGCACCGGCCGCGGACGCGTGGTGATGCGTGCGCGCACGCATTTCGAGGAAATCGGCAAGGGCGACCGCCAGGCGATCATCGTCGACGAGCTGCCCTACCAGGTCAACAAGAAGGCGCTGCTCGAGCGCATTGCCGAGCTCGTGACCGGCAAGAAGATCGAGGGTATCTCCGACATCCGCGATGAATCGGACAAGTCGGGCATGCGCGTGGTGATCGAGCTCAAGCGCGGCGAGCTGCCCGAGGTCGTGCTGAACAATCTGTTCAAGCAGACGCAGCTGCAGGACACCTTCGGCATGAACATGGTGGCGCTGGTCGACGGCCAGCCGAAGCTGCTCGACCTGAAATCCATGATCGAGGCCTTCATCGCCCACCGCCGCGAGGTGGTCACGCGGCGCACCGTGTTCGACCTGCGCAAGGCGCGCGAGCGGGGCCACGTGCTCGAGGGCCTGGCCGTGGCGCTGTCGAACGTCGACGAGGTGATCGAGCTGATCAAGCGCGCGCCGACGCCGGCCGAGGCGAAGCGCGGGCTGATGGCGAAGAGCTGGCCGTCTCAGCTGGTGCGCGACATGCTCGCGCGCGCCTCGGCGGCGCAATTCCGCCCCGAGGGGCTGGCGCCCGAGTTCGGTCTGAAGGACGAGGGCTACCGCCTGTCCGACGAGCAGGCGCAGGCGATTCTCGAGCTGCGCCTGCAGCGCCTCACGGGTCTGGAACAGGACAAGATCCGCGACGAGTACAAGGAAGTCATGACGACGATCGCGGACCTGCTCGACATCCTCGAGAAGCCCGCGCGCATCGTCGCCATCATCGGCGAGGAGCTCTCGCGCGTGCGAGAGGAATTCGGCGACGCGCGCCGCAGCGAGATCGTCGCGGTGGCCGAGGACATTTCGCTCGAGGATCTGATCGCGCCGCAAGACATGGTGGTCACCTTCTCGCACGGCGGCTATGCCAAGTCGCAGCCGCTCGCGGACTACCGCGCGCAGCGCCGCGGCGGACGCGGCCGCATGGCGGCCGCGACCAAGGAGGACGACTTCATCGAGCGGCTGTTCGTCGCGCACTCGCACGACCACCTGCTGTGCTTCTCGAGCCGCGGGCGGCTGTACTGGCTCAAGGTCTACGAGGTGCCGCAGGGCAGCCGTACCAGCCGCGGCAAGCCGGTCGTCAACATGGTGCCGCTCGAGGAAGGCGAGAAGATCACCGCGGTGGTCCCGGTGCGCGAGTTCGACGAGCAGCACTACGTCTTCATGGCGACCGCCAACGGTACCGTGAAGAAGACCCCGCTCGCCGATTTCTCGCGCCCGCGGCCGTCGGGCATCATCGCCGTCGGCCTGGAGGAAGGCGATTACCTGGTAGGCGTGGCGCTCACCGACGGCCACTGCGACGTAATGCTGTTCTCCTCCGAAGGCAAGGCGGTGCGCTTCGCCGAGGACGAGGCGCGGCCGATGGGCCGGCAGGCGACCGGCGTGCGCGGCATGCGGCTCGGGGAGGGCGCGCGCCTGGTGTGCATGCTGGTGGCGAAGAGCGAGGAGCAGACCGTGCTCACCGCGACCGAGAACGGCTACGGCAAGCGCACCGCGGTGCGCGAATACACGCGCCACGGCCGCGGCGGGCAGGGCCTGATCGCGATCCAGACCTCGGAGCGCAACGGCAGCCTGGTGGGCGCCGTGATGGTCGAGGACCGCGACGAGGTGATGCTGATCTCGACCGGAGGCGTGCTGATCCGCACCGCGGTCGCGCAGATCCGAGAGCAGGGACGCAGCACGCAGGGCGTCTCGCTCATCTCGCTCGGAGAGGGCGAGCGCCTCGCCGGCATAGAGCGCATCGAGGAGCGCGACGATCAGGACAACGGCAACGGGAACGGCCACGGCGCCGGGGGCGAGGAGCCCGGCGGCGCGCAGCGGGAGGGCCCGTCCGGCGAGACCTTGCACTGATGGCGCGCCTCCACAATTTCAGTGCCGGCCCCGCGATGCTGCCCGAGGAGGTGCTCGCCCGCGCGGGCGACGAGATGCTCGACTGGCACGGCTCCGGCATGTGCGTGATGGAGATGAGCCACCGCGGCAAGGAGTTCATCGCGATCGCCGAGGAGGCCGAGAAGGACCTGCGCGAGCTGCTCGCGGTCCCGGCCGCCTACAAAGTCCTGTTCCTTCAGGGCGGTGCAACGCTGCAATTCGCCCAGATTCCAATGAACCTGCTCGGCGCCAAGACGGCGGCCGAATACGTGCTCACCGGCGAGTGGTCGAAGAAGGCGGCCAAGGAAGCGCAGGGAATGTGCGAAGTGCGCATTGCGGCGAGCTCCGAGGATCGCGGCTTCACCTACGCGCCGGGCCAGGGGGCCTGGAAGCTGGGCCGCGACGCGGCGTACGTGCACTACTGCTCGAACGAGACGATCGGCGGCGTCGAGTTCAACTGGATCCCGGACACGGGCGCGGTGCCGCTCGTCGCCGACGCGTCCTCGCACCTCCTGTCGCGCCCGCTCGAGGTGTCGCGCTTCGGCCTGATCTACGCCGGAGCGCAGAAGAACATCGGGCCGGCGGGGCTTACGATCGTCATCGTGCGCGAGGACCTGATCGGCCGTGCGCGCAAGGGCACGCCCACGGTCATGGACTACAAGCTGCAAGCGGATGCGGACTCGATGCTCAATACGCCCGCCACGTATTCGATCTACGTCGCCGGGCTCGTGTTCAAGTGGCTCAAGCAGCTCGGCGGGCTGGGCGAGATCGAGCGGCGCAATATCGCCAAGGCGCGCCTGCTGTACGACTGCATCGACGGCAGCGGCCTGTTCCGCAACCCGGTGGCGAAGGGCGACCGTTCGCGCATGAACGTGCCGTTCACGCTCGCCGATGCGCGGCTCGACGCGGAATTCCTGAAAGGAGCCGAGGCGCGCGGCATGGTGCAGCTGAAGGGGCATCGCTCGGTCGGCGGCATGCGCGCATCGATCTACAACGCCATGCCGCTCGAGGGCGTGCAGCACCTGGTCGCGTACATGAAGGAGTTCGAAGCGCGCCATGGCTAGCGGCGGCCCGGAGCGACGGCTGCAGGTGCTGGTGCTCAATCAGATCGCGCCGCGCGGGCTCGAGCAGCTGCCGCCCGAGCGTTACGCCGTGGTCAAGGAATCGCCCGCGCCAGACGTCGTGCTGGTACGCTCGCGCGAGTTGCACGGCTACGACTTCGGCGCGCGCATCCAGGCGGTGGGGCGCGCCGGCGCGGGCGTGAACAACATCCCGGTCGCCGAGCTCTCGGCGCGCGGGGTGCCGGTGTTCAACGCGCCCGGGGCAAACGCCAACGCGGTGAAGGAACTGGTGCTCGCCGGCATGCTGATTGCAGCGCGCAATCTCGTGCCTGCGCTCGATTTTGTGCGCGCGCTCGACCCGGCCGCGCGCGATCTCGCGCGCGCGGTGGAGGACGGCAAGAAGCAATTTGCCGGAATCGAGCTGCCGGGGCACACGCTCGGCGTCGTGGGGCTGGGAAAGATCGGCAGCCTGGTCGCGGACGCGGCCATCCGGCTCGGCATGAACGTGCTCGGCTACGACCCGGAGATCACGGTCGACGCCGCCTGGGGCCTGCCCTCGCAGGTGCGGCGCGCCGCGTCGCTCGACGAGGTGCTGAAGGCGAGCGATTTCCTCACGCTGCACGTTCCGCTCGGCGAGCGCACGCGGCATCTGATCGGCACGGCGAATATCGGACAGATGCGGGCGGGCGCCATCCTGCTCAATTTCTCGCGCGAGGGCGTGGTCGAGGACGAAGCCGCGCTCGCCGCGCTGCGCGCCGGCGTGCTCAAGTGCTACGTGACGGATTTCCCGAGCGCGCGGCTCGCCGGGCGGCCCGGCGTGGTCGCCCTGCCGCACCTCGGCGCGTCCACCGGCGAGGCCGAGGAAAACAGCGCCGTCATGGTCGTCACCCAGGTGCGCGACTACCTCGAGCACGGCAATCTGCGCAATGCGGTCAACTTCCCCGACGCGGCGATGGGCCGCGAGTCGCCCTTCCGCCTGGCGATCGCGAACGCCAACGTGCCGGACATGCTGGCGCGCATCTCGCACGTGCTCGGCAGCCGCAAGCTCAATATCCACAACATGCTGAACAAGTCGAGGGCGGACATGGCCTATACGCTGGTGGACGTGGACAGCGCCGTGCCGCCGGACACGCTGGAAGCGCTGCGGCGCATCGACGGCGTGCTCGGCGTGCGATATCTTCCGCTCTGACCTGAAGCTGCCTGGAAGGCCCATGCGGGACGCGGACGACATCGGAAGGCTGCGTGGCGAGATAGACGCCGTGGACGACCAGTTGCTCGCGCTTTTCAACCGGCGCGCCGGGCTCGCGCGGAGGATCGGCGAGCTGAAGGGGGGCGATCCGGCCTATCGCCCGGAGCGCGAAGCGCAGATTCTGCGGCGCGTCGCGCAGGAAAACCCGGGGCCGCTTGCTGCCGAGCGCGTCGCCGCGCTGTTCCGAGAAGTCATCTCGGCCTGCCGCGCGATGGAACTCGAGCCGAGCGTCGCCTACCTCGGCCCGGAAGGCACGTTCAGCGAGCAGGCGGCGCGCATGCACTTCGGGCGTGCCGTCGAGGCGCTGCCGGCCGCGTCCGTCGACGAGGTTTTCCGGCGCTGCGAGTCGGGTGCGGCGCAGTTCGCCGTGGTGCCCGTCGAGAACTCGACCGAGGGCGCAGTCGGCCGCAGCCTGGATCTGCTGCTCGTCACGCCGCTCAAGATCTGCGGCGAGATCGAGCTCAGGGTGCACCAGAATTTGCTGGCGCGCGCGGCCGGAATCAAGGAAGTGCGGCGCGTCTACTCGCACGCACAGTCGCTCGCCCAATGCGCCGTGTGGCTCAACAGCAATCTGCCGGGCGTCGAGCGCATCCAGCTGGTGTCGAACGCCGAGGCCGCCCGGCGCGCGGGCGAGGAGCCGGGTGCCGCCGCGATCGCCGGCGAGGGCGCCGCGGAGCGCTACGGGCTCGCCGTGCTCGCGCGCTCGATCGAAGACGATCCGAACAACACCACGCGTTTCCTGGTGCTCGGCGCGCTCGAGCCGGGCCCGACGGGCAACGACCGCACATCCATCGTGCTGTCTGCGGAGAACAAGCCTGGCGCGGTACATGCGCTGCTCACGCCGCTCGCGGCGAACAAGGTGAGCATGACCCGGATCGAGTCGCGCCCGGCGCGCGCGATGCGTAGCGCGCTGTGGGAGTACGTGTTCTTCATAGACCTACAGGGCCACCAGCGCGACGAGCGCGTCGCCGCCGCGCTCGTCGAGCTGCGGCAGAAGGCGCCCTTCATGAAAATCCTCGGCTCCTACCCCGCGGCCTCCACATGAACATCGATCTTTGCGAGCTCTCGCCGTCGCACGTGCGCAGCATCGCGCCGTACCAGCCCGGCAAGCCGATCTCCGAGCTCGCGCGCGAGCTCGGGCTGGACGAGAACAAGATCGTCAAGCTGGCCTCCAACGAGAATCCGCGCGGCATTGGCCCGCGCACGCGCGCCGCGATCGAAGGCGCGCTCGGCGAAATCGCCCGCTATCCCGACGGCAGCGGCTACGAGCTCAGGCTCGCGCTCGCCAAGCGTCACGGCGTCGACATGTCGGCGATCGTGCTGGGCAACGGCTCGAACGACGTGCTCGAGCTCGTTTCGCTCGCTTTCCTCGGCGCCGGCCGCTCCGCGGTGCTGTCGCAGCACGCCTTCGCCGTCTATCCGCTCGCCACGCAGGCGCGCGGCGCGCGCCTGATCGTGGTGCCTGCGAGGCGCTACGCGCACGACCTCGAGGCGATGGCGCGCGCGGTCGACGAAGATACCTACGTGCTGTGGGTGGCGAATCCGAACAATCCGACAGGCACCTATGCGGCACCGGACGCAGTCGAAGCGCTGTTGCGCGCGGTGCCCGAGCGCGTCATCGTCGTGCTGGACGAAGCCTACAACGAGTATCTGCCCGCGGACCTGAAGGGCGATTCGGTCAAGTGGCTCAAGCGCCATCCGAACCTGGTCGTGGTGCGCACCTTCTCCAAGGCCTACGGCCTCGCGGGCCTGCGCGTCGGCTACGGACTGGCGCACCCGTCCGTGGTCGACGTGATGAACCGGGTGCGCCAGCCGTTCAACGTAAACAGCGTTGCGCTCGCCGCGGCAACCGCGGCGCTGGGCGACATGGAGTTCGTCGCCAAGAGCTACGCGGAGAACCTGCAGGGGCTGCGTCAGATCGAGAAAGGGGTTGCGCGCCTCGGCCTGGATTACATCCCTTCGCACGGCAACTTCGTGACGGTGCGCGTCGGCAAGGCCGGCGAGATCTACAAGCGGCTGCTGCGTCGCGGGGTGATCGTGCGTCCGGTCGCCGGCTACGAGCTGCCGGAGCACCTGCGCGTCACCGCTGGCACGCCCGAGGAAAACGACACCTTCCTCGCGGCGCTCGCCGCAAGCCTCAGGGAATGACGCCTTTCGAGCGCGTCGCCGTCATCGGGGTCGGCCTGATCGGCGGATCGTTCGCGCTGGCGCTCAGGCAGGCACGGGGCTGCAAGCATGTCGTGGGCTATGGCCGCGATCCCCGCAATCTGAAGCTCGCGCTCGAGCGGGGCGCCATCGATTCGACCGCCGGAACGATCGCGGAAGCGGTGCGCGGCGCCGACCTCGTGCTGATCGCGACGCCGGTAGCGCAGTTTCCTGCGGTCTTCTCGGCGCTTTCGGGGGCGCTGTCCGACGCCACCCTGGTGACCGATGCAGGCAGCACCAAGCGCGACGCGGTCGCGGCCGCGCGCGCCGCGCTCGGAGGCAGGCTGGGACAGTTCGTCCCCGCGCATCCGATTGCCGGCGCGGAGCTGAGCGGCGTGGCAGCGGCGAAAGCGGACTTGTTTCGCGGCCGGAAGGTCGTGTTGGCGCCGCTCGCGGAGAACGCGCCGGAGGCGGTCGCGCGCGTCGGCGCTGCGTGGCAGGCCTGCGGGGCGAGCATCCACAAGATGTCGTCCGAAGAGCACGACCGCGTATTCGCCGCGGTAAGCCATCTGCCGCACCTGCTTGCGTACGCGCTGGTGCACGCCATCGCCGCGCGCGACAACGCGTCTCAGCTCTTCGGCTACGCCGCGGGCGGGTTCCGCGATTTCACGCGCATCGCCTCGAGTCACCCGGAGATGTGGCGCGACATCTGCATCGCCAATCGCGATGCGCTGCTCGCCGAGCTGGAGCGCTACGTGGACGAGCTTGACAAGCTGCGCGCGATGCTCGCCGCGAACGACGCGGCGGGGCTCGAGGCCCTGTTCCGGGACGCGCGCGATGCGCGCAACCGCTGGCTGCGCGCCGCGTTCGAGCCGTGATGGACACGCTCGAGCTCGCGCCCGCGCGGCGCGCCGCGGGAACGGTGAAATTGCCCGGCTCGAAGAGCATCTCGAACCGCGTGCTGCTGCTCGCCGCGCTCGCCGAAGGCGAGACAGTCATCCGCGGCCTGCTCGACGCGGACGACACGCGCGTGATGCTGCGGGCCCTCGCGGCTCTCGGAGTGCGCTGCGATGCCGGCGGGGTCTCGGGCGCCGCCGGCTGCTTCCCCGTCAAGGACGCGCGGCTTTCGCTCGGCAATGCGGGCACGGCGTTTCGCCCGCTTACCGCGGCACTCGCCGTTTGCGGCGGCGAATACCGCCTCGCAGGCAGCGCGCGCATGCACGAGCGTCCAATCGCCGACCTGGTGGACGCGTTGCGCCGCATCGGCGCGCGCATCGACTACCAGGGCGCCGATGGCTATCCGCCGCTTGCAATCCATGCGTCGCGCATTTCGCTGGAGCGCCCGGTGCGCGTGCGCGGAGACGTATCCTCGCAGTTCGTGAGCGCCCTGCTGATGGCGCTGCCGCTCGCCGGCCGGCAGGCGCGCCTGGAGATCGAGGGCGAGCTCATCTCGCGGCCCTACGTAGAGATCACGCTTGCGCTCATGCGTCGCTTCGGCATTGAAGTTGCGCGCGACGGCGCGCGGGCGTTCGTCGTGCCGCGCGGCGGCTACGCGAGCCCCGGACCGCTGCACGTCGAAGGCGACGCGTCTTCTGCCTCGTACTTCATGGCGGCCGGCGCGCTCGGCGGCGGGCCGGTGCGCGTCGAGGGCGTCGGGCGCGACAGCATTCAGGGCGACATGCGCTTTGCCGAGGTGCTCGAGCGCATGGGAGTCGAGGTGCGGGTTGGCGCGGATTTCGTCGAGACGCGAAATCCGCGCAAGGCGCTGCGCGCGATAGACATGGACTTGAACCACATCCCCGATGCCGCCATGACGGTTGCGGTGCTGGCGCTGTTTGCGCAGGGAACCAGCACGCTGCGCAACATCGCCAGCTGGCGCGTCAAGGAAACCGACCGGCTCGCGGCGATGGCGACCGAGCTGCGCAAGCTCGGCGCGCGCGTCGAGGAGGGCGCCGACAGCTTGCGCATCGAGCCCCCCGCGCGCGTGGCGGCCGGCGTCGCGATCGACACGTACGACGACCACCGCATGGCGATGTGCTTTTCGCTGGTCGCCCTGGGCGGAGTGCCGGTTCGCATCAACGATCCCGCCTGTGTCGCCAAGACGTTCCCCGAATACTTCGCGACGCTCGCGCAGCTGGTCGCGCAATGAGCATCCCCGTCATCGCCATAGACGGGCCTTCCGCCTCCGGCAAGGGCACGGTGGCGCGCAGGGTGGCCACGGTGCTCGGCTTTCACTATCTGGAAAGCGGGGCGCTGTACCGCCTGGTGGCGCTCGCCTCGCTGCGCGCGGGTATCCGGGGCGACGACGAGGCGCGCCTCGAGTCGCTCGCCCGCGGTCTCGAGCTTCGCTTCCAGGATGGGAAGATATTCCTTTCGCAGAAAGAAGTTAGCGAAGATCTGTACGAGGAGGACTGTGCCACCCGGGCGTCCGAGGTCGCGCGTCTGGCGCGCGTACGGGTGGCGCTGCTCGCGCGGCAACGCGCCTTCCGCCGCCCGCCCGGACTGGTCGCCGATGGCCGGGATATGGGCACCGTGGTATTTCCCGACGCATCGCTCAAGATATTCCTTACCGCGAGCCCGCAGGTGCGCGCCCAGCGCCGGTATAAGCAGTTGAATGAAAAAGGAATCCATGCTAACCTGCACGCCCTTTCCCGTGAGCTGGAAGCGCGCGACGCGCGCGACGTGGCGCGGGCGGTCGCTCCGCTGATAGCGGCGGCTGACGCGGTGCAACTCGATTCCTCGACGCTGTCGATTGAGGAAGTCGTAAACCGGATCCTCGCCTGGTGGCGGGACCGCGGTGCGCGCGAGAGCACCTGATTTGGAAAGGAAATTTGGTGGGCTGCGGCGAAGGCTGCGCCCGTTTTAGCAACCTGACCCGCGTACCTCGATTGGGGTTCGCGGCCTTAGAGGTCCTATATTTTCATGTCCAGCATTTCCCCGGCAGTATCCAAAGCTGCTCCATCCAACGAGTCGTTTGCCGCGCTGTTCGAAGAAAGCCTGTCGCGCAAGGAAATGCGCGTCGGCGAAGTGATCACCGCCGAAGTCGTGCGCGTCGACCCGAATTACGTGGTCGTCAACGCGGGGCTGAAGTCGGAAAGCCTGATCGCGACCGAAGAGTTCAAGAACGACGCGGGCGACGTCGAGGTCAAGCCCGGTGATTTCGTCGCGGTCTCGATCGAGGCGCTCGAAGACGGCTACGGCGAGACCCGCCTCTCGCGCGAGAAGGCGAAGCGCCTGGCCGCCTGGCTCGACCTGGAGAAGTCGCTCGAGAAAGGCGAGAAGATCGACGGCGTCATCACCGGCAAGGTGAAGGGCGGCCTGACCGTCATGGTCAATGGCATCCGCGCCTTCCTGCCCGGGTCGCTCGTCGACCTGCGCCCGGTCAAGGACACCACGCCCTACGAGGGCAAGCAGATGGAGTTCAAGGTCATCAAGCTCGACCGCAAGCGCAACAACGTGGTCGTGTCGCGCCGCGCGGTGCTCGAGGAGACGGTCGGCGCCGAGCGCGAGCAGCTCCTCTCGACCCTGCAGGAAGGCGCGGTCGTGAAGGGCATCGTCAAGAACATCACCGACTACGGCGCGTTCGTCGACCTGGGGGGCATCGACGGCCTGCTGCACATCACCGACCTAGCGTGGCGGCGCGTGAAGCATCCGTCGGAGGTGCTGAACGTCGGCGACGAGGTGACCGCCAAGGTGCTCAAGTTCGACGCCGAGAAGAACCGCGTCTCGCTCGGCCTGAAGCAGCTCGGCGAGGATCCCTGGGTCGGCATTTCGCGCCGCTATCCTCAGGGAACGCGCCTGTTCGGCAAGGTCACAAACCTCACCGACTACGGCGCGTTCGTCGAGGTCGAGGCGGGCATCGAGGGGCTGGTGCACGTCTCCGAAATGGACTGGACCAACAAGAACGTCCACCCCTCCAAGGTCGTGCAAGTGGGCGACGAGGTCGAGGTGATGATTCTCGAGATCGACGAGGAGCGGCGCCGCATTTCGCTTGGCATGAAGCAATGCATGCCCAATCCCTGGGAAGACTTCGCACGCGAATTCAAGAAAGGCGACCGCGTCAAGGGCCAGATCAAGTCGATCACCGATTTCGGCGTGTTCGTCGGCTTGTCCGGCGGCATCGACGGCCTGGTGCACCTGTCCGATCTTTCCTGGAGCGAGCAGGGCGAAGAAGCCGTCAAGCGCTTCAAGAAGGGCGGCGACGTCGAGGCGGTGGTGCTGTCGATCGACGTCGAGCGCGAGCGCATCTCCCTGGGCATCAAGCAGCTCGAGGGCGACCCGTTCACGAATTTCCTAGCCAGCCACGACAAGAACAGCATCGTGAGCGGCACCGTGAAGTCGATCGACGCCAAGGGGGCGGTGATCGCCATTACGCCGGAGATCGAGGGTTACCTGCGCGCCTCTGAATTCTCGCGCGACCGCGTCGAAGACCTGCGCACGCTCCTGAAGGAAGGTGACAAGGTGAGCGCGATGATCATCAACGTGGACCGCAAGAGCCGCTCGGTCAATCTCTCGGTGAAGGCCAAGGACCTGTCCGAGGAAACCGAGGCGATGAAGCAGTTGCGCAGTGAGAACGCCGCGGCGAGTGCCGGCGCGACCAATCTCGGCGCGCTGCTGCGCGCCAAGCTCGACACCCGCAAGGATCAGTAGGCGGGTCGTCGGACGAAAAATAGAACGACAAAGAGAACGCTCAGGGAGATGGGTCGTCCATGACCAAGTCGGAACTGATCGCTCGCCTCGCGCAGCGCTACCCGCAGCTGGTGGCCAAGGACGCAGAGTACGCGGTGAAGATGATCCTCGATGCGATGACGCAGTCGCTGCTGACGGGCGATCGCATCGAGATTCGCGGCTTCGGCAGCTTCGGTCTGAATTACCGGCCGCCGCGCGTCGGTCGCAATCCGAAGTCCGGCGAGAAGGTTCAGGTGCCGGAGAAATACGTGCCGCATTTCAAGGCCGGCAAGGAGCTGCGCGAGCGCGTCGACGGCACCGAGGAAGAGCCCGCGCAAAGAACGCACGAAACGCCGAGCCGCACACCTTAGCGACTCGGCGCGCGGCTGCGCCCGCAGCGCACCGGCGGGGCAAGGCACTAGGATCCGAGCATGCGTATCGTCACCTGGGTGTTGTGGCTGGTCGTTTTCCTGTTCTTGCTCGCCTTCGCGGCCAAGAACCTCGACCCGGTCACGGTGCGCTTCTACCTGGACCATGACTGGCAGGCACCGCTGGTCGTGGTCCTGCTGGGATTTTTCGCGGTGGGCGCGGTGCTCGGCATGCTGGCGATGGTCAGCACGCTGCTGCGCCAGCGGCGCGAGATCTCGCGCTTGAGGCGCGATGCGCGCCGTCAGCAACGCAACGAGGCCGAATCGAAAGCCCGCGCCGACGCGGCCCGGCCACCGGCCGTAGACGCCTAGGGACCGCGCGCAATGGAGTTCGAGTACTGGTGGCTACTCGGTTTTCCGCTGTTCTTCGGTCTGGGCTGGCTCGCCGCGCGCATTGACGTTAAGCACCTGGTGTCCGAGTCGCGCGCGCTGCCGCGCTCGTACTTCAAAGGGCTCAATTTCCTGTTAAACGAGCAGCCCGACAAGGCGATCGAGGCATTCATAGAAGTGGTGCGCGTCGATCGCGAGACGATCGAATTGCATTTCGCGCTCGGCAGCCTGTTCCGGCGCAGGGGCGAGTATGACCGCGCGATACGCATGCATCAGAACCTGCTCGAACGCGCCGATCTGGACGCCGAGCAGAAGGTGAACGCGCTGTTCGAGCTCGGCCAGGACTACCTCAAGGCGGGCATTCTCGACCGGGCGGAGGACGCCTTCAGCCGCCTGGCCGAAGGGGCGCACGGCGTGGAGGCGCGGCGCTACCTGCTCGAGATCTACGAGCAGGAGAAGGACTGGACGCGCGCGATCGAAATGGCGCAGCGCCTGGAGCGCGACTCCGGCGAGCCGCGCTCCAAGCAGGTGGCGCAGTACCGCTGCGAGCTCGCGGCGAACGAGCTGACCCAGTCGCACCAGGATGCTGCGCGCGTGCAGCTCGAAGCGGCGCTCGAGGCGAACCGCAAGTCGGTGCGCGCCAGCGTGCTGCTCGGCGACCTGGCGCGCGCGGGCGGAGACGCGAATGCCGCGGTCGAGCACTGGAAGCGGGTCGAGTCGCAGAACCCCGCCTACCTGGCGCTCGTCGCGCAGCGGCTGCTCGAGGCGCACCGCGAGACCGGCCGCACCGAGGAGGGCTTGCGCCTGCTGGCGGGCTACCTGGATCGTTACCCTTCGCTCGATCTGCTCGATTCGGTGTTCCAGCAGGCGCTCGAGGTGAAGGGCGCGGACGCCGCCTACCGGCTGGTGCGCGATGAGCTGCGGCGCAATCCCACGCTGCTCGGGCTGGACCGCCTGCTCGAGGCGCAGATCATCGGCACCGAGTCGGCGGACCGGCGACGCGACCTGGAGCTGGTGCGCAACCTGGTGCACAGCCACACGCGGCGGCTGGCACGCTACCGCTGCGAGAACTGCGGCTTCAAGGCGCGCCAGTTTTACTGGCATTGCCCAGCATGCGGGGGATGGGAGACCTATCCGCCGCGACGCTCGGAGGAGTTCGACCTGGCACCATGAGAGCATTCGAATGAAAGTGAGCATCGTCGGCACCGGCTACGTCGGGCTGGTGACGGGCGCCTGCCTGGCGGACATGGGCAACGACGTCCTGTGCCTCGATCTGGACGCGGGCAAGATCGCTGCGCTGCAGTCGGGGCGCATCCCGATCTTCGAGCCGGGCCTGGAGCCGATCGTGCGCCGAAATCGCGATGCCGGCCGACTCGGCTACTCGACGGACATCGCGGCGAGCGTCGCGCACGGCGAGCTGCAGATGATCGCCGTCGGCACGCCGCCGGACGAGGACGGATCTGCGGACCTGCAGCATGTCATCGCCGCGGCGCGCTCGATCGGCCGTCTGATGACCGGCTACCGCGTGATCGTCAACAAGTCGACCGTGCCGGTGGGCACCGCGGACAAGGTGCGCCAGGCGGTCGCCGAGGAGCTCGCGGCGCGCGGCAGCAACGTGCCTTTCAGCGTAGTGTCCAATCCGGAATTCCTGAAGGAGGGTGCGGCGGTGGAGGACTTCATGCGCCCCGACCGCATCATCGTCGGCTCGGACGACGAGCGGGCGACCGAGATGCTGCGCCGGCTGTACGCCCCCTTCCAGCGCAATCGCGAGCGCTTCATGGCGATGGGCGTGCGCTCCGCGGAGCTCACCAAGTACGCCGCCAACGCGATGCTCGCGACGCGCATCTCGTTCATGAACGAGCTCGCGAATCTCGCCGAGCGCATCGGCGCCGACATCGAGGAAGTGCGCCGCGGGATCGGCGCCGATCCGCGCATCGGCTTCCAGTTCCTCTATCCCGGCACCGGCTACGGCGGCTCCTGCTTTCCGAAGGACGTGAAGGCGCTGCAGCGAAGCGCGGACGAGGCGGGCGCGCCGCTCAAGCTGCTTGCCGCGGTGGAAGGCGTGAACGAGAGGCAGAAGCACGTGCTGGCCGCGAAGATCCGCGCGCGCTTCGGCGCGTCGCTCGCTGGGCGCTGCTTTGCTCTCTGGGGCATCGCGTTCAAGCCGAACACCGACGACCTGCGCGAGGCGCCAAGCAGCGTGCTGATCGCAGACCTGCTCGAGGCGGGGGCGACGGTGCGCGCGTACGACCCGGCGGCGGGCGCGGCCGCTGCGCGCCTGTACGCCGGCGAGCGCCGCGTGTCGATCGTCGACTCGGCGCGCGCGGCGCTCAAGGGCGCCGACGCGCTCGCGATCGTGACCGAGTGGCAAGAGTTCCGCAGCCCCGATTTCGGCGCTATCAAGGCCGAGCTCGGCACGCCAGCGGTCTTCGACGGCCGCAATCTCTACGAGCCGGCGGCGCTACGCGAGCTCGGCATCGAGTATTACGCCGTCGGGAGACGCACATGAAGACGCCGAATACTTCGGCGGCGCGCATCCTGGTGGTCGG
>DASPRX010000165.1:0-5141 GCA_035624235.1 Burkholderiales bacterium
ACACGTTCTTTGCCAGGTCAATCCCCACGGTAGTAACCTGTTCCATGACTTCCCCTCCGGCTATTTAGATTGAACACAGACACTTCAATCTTGGCACTTCGATGCCGTCGCCAGGCAGGGGAAGTCCCTTTCATTCGTTAGGCTGTCTCAACACACGCACGTGGTGTTCTTCGTCAATCGCCGTATTAGGAGGTCACATGCGACTTAACGCTGTCGCTTTAGGCGCCACGGCCGCGCTAATCTGGGGCGCCGCAATCCTTGTCGTTGCATCCGCAAACCTAGTCTGGCCACCTTACGGTCGTGCTTTTCTCGACCTCATTGCGTCTATTTATCCTGGCTACCATCCCGGCCGTAGTGCAGGCTCGGTCATCACAGGAACACTTTACGGGTTGGTCGATGCTGGCGTCGGTGGCGTGGTGTTTGCCTGGCTTTACAATCTGCTCACGCGCCGATCCTCGAATGCGACAGCCTAACAGCGCGGCCCGCTCGGAGTCGCGGAAGCAGCGCGCCTCGCGGCATTCTTAATCTCGTCGACCCGGTGGCCGCGAACGTTACGGCGCTCAGACACCCTAGCCTAAGCGACAAGTAGATAGAGACCTCATGGCCATTGCGCACATTCAGCAGTCGATTGAAGGCGTCACCAAGTTCTTCGCTCAGCACCCAGACAGGGCCCGCGCAACCGACGGATGCTCACGCGGGCAGCTGCGGCAGATCGTCGAGTGGGCGGAAGCGCACTCGCCGGTGGGCGACGCGCTGCGCAGGGCAATTCCCTCGAGCATGGAGATCGAGTTCGCCTGACTCGGCGGCAAGGACACCTGAAGTGAACAAGAACCGCCTCGAATCGTTCTCGGATGGCGTCATCGCCATCATCCTGACCATCATGGTGCTCGAGCTCAAGGTGCCGCAGCAGCCGACGCTGGCGGGGCTCTGGCACTACTGGCCGGTGTACGTCGCCTACCTCCTGTCGTTCGTCAACGTGTTCATGATGTGGGTCGCGCATCACGACATCGTCGGCGCGATTCGCACGGTCAACCACCCGCTGCTGTTCGCCAACGGCGTTCTGCTCTTCTTCATGTCGCTGGTGCCGTTCGCCCTCGCGTTCGCGAGCGAGACGCATTGGAGCGAGGCGATTCCCGTGGCCCTGTACGGCGTGGTGATGCTTGCGGCCTCCGGCGGCTTCGTCTGGCTGCGCCTGGCCGCAGGCAGTCATGCGCAGGACGCGCGGGTCCTCGCATATCAGCGCGCACAGGCGACGACTACGCTCGTTCTCGGCTGCGCGTTCGTCGGCGGCAGCATCGCGGCGTTCTACGAGCCGCGCGCGGCATTGATCCTGTATGCGCTGGTCCCGCTTTTCCGCATCGGCCAGATGTTCGCGCGCGGCGGGCGCTAGAGGGGAGGGCTGAGATGAAGATCGACGGGGGCTGTCACTGCGGCTACATCACCTACGAGGCGACCGTCGATGCCGAGCGCGTCGGCGTTTGCCACTGTACCGACTGCCAGACACTTTCGGGATCGGCCTTCCGCACCGGCGTGCTGGCCCTGAAGGATGACTTTCGGCTCCTTGGCGGCGAGCCGAAGATCTACGTGAAGACCGCGCAGAGCGGCACCAGGCGCGCACAGGCCTTCTGTCCGCAATGCGGCACGCACGTCTACGCTTTCGCCGCCGACGATCCGCAGGACATTTCCATCCGTACCGGAACCGCTCGCCAGCGCGACCGGCTCGTCCCCAGCGCGCAGATCTGGTGCCGTTCGGCGCAGCCCTGGGCGATGAAGCTCGGCCAAGTGAAGAAGTTTCAGGAGCAGCCGCCGCCCCGGTCGTAGATACGAACGGCGGCCGCCGCGGCGAGCGCGGAGATCGCCGCGTCGTCCAGCCCCAGCTCGCGCAGAACCTCTCTCGAGTGCTCGCCCGCGCGGGGAGCGGGACGCAGCGGCCAGGCGCGCTCGGCGCCGGGCATGCGCGCGATCGGCAGCGGTCCGTAGGGCGGCTGCCCGAGGTCGGCAAAGGCGCCGAGGTGGCGCGCCTGCGGTGAGGCGACGAAGGCGTCGTAATCGGCGATCGTCGCGAAGAGCGCGTCCTCCGCGGCGAGCTTCTCCATCCAGTGCGCCGTGTCGTGCTCCTTCAGGCGCTGCGCGACCAGGTCGTTCAGCGCCGCGGCGTTCCTGCGGCGCTCTTCGATTTGCGCGAAGCGCGCGTCGCCCGTGAGCGCCTCGAGGCCGAGCGCGCGCAGGGTGCCCTTGAAGTGCGCTTCGTTAACTCCCGAGATCGTGAGCCACCCATCGCGCGTGCGGAACACGCCCGAGGGCACGGTGAGCGGCGGCGCTTCGCCGGGAAAGAGGCGCGCCTCGACGATCGGCGCCGCCTGGAACGCGGCGCACGCTTCGAACAGCGACAGGCGCAGGTGGCGGCCCTGGCCGTCGCGCGCGCGGGCGTAGAGGGCGGCGCCCACGGCCTGCGCGGCGTACACCGCGGTCACGGTGTCGGGGATCAGCAGCGGCATGCGGCGCGGCTTGCCGTCGGTGTCGCGATTGCGGCTCGTCATGCCGGTCATCGACTGGAAGATCGAGTCCGTGCCGGGCTTCTGCGCGTCCGGCCCGTCCGGGCCGAAGCCGGTGATTGAGACGTAGACGACGTTCGGGTTGGCGGCGGCGACGGCCTGGTAGCCGAGGCCGAGGCGTTCGATCACGCCCGGACGGTAGTTCTGCACCACCACGTCGGCGCGCGCGGCGAGGCGCGCGAGCAGCTCGCGCCCCGCGGCCTTGGTCGCATCGAGCGCGATCGAGCGCTTGCCGAGATTGCTCGTCACCGCGACCGCGGTCATGCCTTCGCGGCTGCCGCCGGCGCTGCGGATCCAGTCGCCGGCCATCGGCTCGGCCTTGATCACGTCCGCGCCCTGCTGCGCGAGCAGGGTGGCGCAATAGGGTCCGGCGATGCCCTGCGACATGTCGAGCACCCTGAGGCCCGCGTAGGGCGGCGCGGCCATCACACGATGCCGGCCTTTCCCAGGCGCGTCATCTCGTCTTCGCCCTTGCCGAGCAGGCCGCGGTACACCTCGTCGTTGTGCTGGCCTAGGAGCGGCGGCGCCATGCGGTACTCGACGGGCGTCTCGGAGAGCCGCATCGGGCTCGCCACCACCGGTGCGCTGCCGCCCGAGGCATGCGGAATGTCCACGCGCAGCTTGCGGTGCCTCACCTGCGGGTCGTCGAACACTTCCTGCATGTTGTTGATCGGGCCGCAGGGCACGTTGGCGGCCTCCAGCGCCTCGAGCCACTCGCGCTTGGAGCGCGTGCGCATGATGCCGGCAACGATCGGAATGAGCTCCGCGCGATGCACGATCCTCTGCGAGTTGGTGGCGAAGCGCTTCTCCTCGGCGAGCTCGGGGCAGCCTGCCACCTGGCAAAAGCGCTTGAACTGGCCGTCGTTGCCGACCGCGAGGATGATGTGGCCGTCGGAGGTGGCGAAGGCCTCGTAGGGCACGACCTGTGGGTGCGCATTGCCCCAGCGGATCGGGACGTGGCCGGAGACGAACCAGCTCACCATCTGGTTCGCATTGAAGGCGACGATCGTGTCGAGCAGCGCGCAGTCGATGTACTGGCCCTTGCCGCTGCGCTCGCGGTGCGAGAGCGCCGCGCAGATGGCGAGGCTCGCGTACATGCCGGTCAGCACGTCGGTGATCGCGATGCCGACCTTCTGCGGCCCGGCGCCGGGCTGGCCGTCGCGCTCGCCGGTGATACTCATCAGGCCGCCCATGCCCTGGAAGATGAAGTCGTAGCCCGGGCGGTGCGCGTGCGGCCCGTCCTGGCCGAAGCCAGTCACCGAGCAGTAGACGAGCCCGGGGTTGAGCGCGCGCAGCGCCTCCCAGCCCAGGCCGTAGCGCGCGAGCGTGCCGACCTTGTAGTTCTCGATCAGCACGTCGCACTTGACGGCGAGCTCGCGGGCGACCGCCTGGCCCTCGGGCTTGCCGATGTCGAGCGTGACCGACTTCTTGTTGCGGTTGACCGAGAGGAAATAGGCCGACTCGTGCGTGTCGCGCCCGGCGCCGTCTTTCAGCCACGGCGGTCCCCAGCCGCGCGTGTCGTCGCCCGCGCCCGGCCGCTCGACCTTGATCACCTCGGCGCCGAGGTCGGCGAGGTTCTGTGCCGCCCAGGGGCCGGCGAGCACGCGCGACAGGTCGAGCACGCGGATGTCGGAGAGCGGACCCGGCATGTCGGGTATCAGGCGAGCCGGGCGCGGCCGTGCGACAGCACGACGATGTCCCGCTCGAGTGCGCGCGCGCGAAACTGCAGCGCGTCGCCTTTGCGCCAGATCTCGGTGCGGATCGTCTCGCCCGGATAGACCGGCGCCGAGAAGCGCACCGCGAGCGACTTCAGGCGCGCTGGGTCGTAGTCGCAGCAGCTCCTCAGGATCGCGTGGCCGGCGACACCGTAGGTGGCGAGGCCGTGCAGGATCGGCCGCGCGAAGCCGGCGGCCCTCGCCACCGCCGGCTCGGCGTGCAGGGGATTGAAGTCGCCCGAAAGCCGGTAGACGAGCGCCGCCTGCGGCGCAGTCGGCAGGTCGCAGGCGACGTCGGGCGGCGCGTCGGGCGTCGCGGGCGGCGGCGGCGGCGCGGGGTCGCCGCCGCGCGGGCCGTTGCCGGGTCGCTCGCTGAAGCCGCCGTCGCCGCGGCAGAAGCTCGTCGACTCGACGGTGGCGAGCAGCTCGCCCGCCTCGCCGTACAGCTTGCGCTCGTGCTGGAGCAGCGCGCCCTTGTCCCTGCCCTTGTCGACGAGCGCCTTGACGCGCGTGCGGCCGATCACCTTGCCCGAAGGCGCGAGCGGCCGGTGCAGCTCGAGCGACTGCTCGCCGTGCAGCACCCGCACCCAGTCGATGCCGGTGTCGGGCTCCTTGACCCAGAAGCCCGGGTAGGCGAGCACCACCGCCAGGGTCGGCGCGGCGCGCAGCGCTTTCTCGTAGACGAAGGCGAGCTGCCGTTCGTCGGTCGGATCGCTGCCGTAGCCGACGCCGAGCGCGTACAGCATCGTGTCGCGCGCCGAGTAGCTCGCGGCGAGCTCGGGAAAGCGCCGCGCCTTGAGCGCGTGGTAGTCGATCATTTGTTGACGATGACCGCGGGGTCGAGCCGGCCGTCGAAGCAGTCGAGCACGTT
>DASPRX010000157.1:0-2922 GCA_035624235.1 Burkholderiales bacterium
CGCGACGATCGAGGCGAAGGTGACGATCGAGCCGAGCGCGAGCGTCGAGAACCCGGAGATTCCCTGCCCGACGGTGCAGCCGAGCGCGGTGATGCCGCCGAAGCCCATCAGGATTCCGCCGAGCATGTGCCGGCCGGTGTCGGCCGCGTCGCGGAAGCCCTCCCAGCGGAAGGTCCCGGTTGCGAGCGCGTACGCCGCCGAGCCCGCGATCACGCCGGCGGCCGAAGCGATGCCGTAAGTGATGACCAGCGACTTGTCGGTCCACAGCATCAGGTACTCGAGGGCGAAGGCCATCGGCGAGACAAACGAGAACGACTCCATGCGCCCGGTGTTGGTGCCAAGGAACGCTTCCTGAAGCGTGTTCGGGTCCTCCGCGATGTAGCCCAAGTGCCCGCTCACGTACCAGCCCCCGACCACTACGAGACCGGTGATCACGCCGCCCAGTGTGTAGTCGAAGCTGGAACGGAAGTCGCGGCTCGCGTACACGAAGGCGAGCAGCCCGCCGCCGACGAGCACGGTGAGCACCGCCACCCAGGTCTTCTTCGCCGCGCCGGTCGCCGCCGCGGCGAGCGACGGCAGGTCCTGTCCCGTGGAGAGCGTCACCGACGCCTTCTCCAGCACGTCGACGCGGAAGGCGCCGAACAGTCCACGCAGCGTCATGTACGCCGCGATGCCGAGGAACACGCACACGACCACCGACTTCAAGTTGCCTGCGCCGATGCGGATCAGCGTCTTCGAGCCGCAGCCCGAGCCGAGCGTCATGCCTACGCCGAACAGCAACCCGCCGAGGATGTACGACAGCCAGGTGAAGTTCGGCGTCTGATAGATCGACTTGGAAAGATCGATGACTCCCGCGAGCTGCAGTGCGTTGGCGCCGATCACCGCCACCGCGATCGCGAGCAGCCACATACGCATGCGGTTCGTGTCGCCCATGTTGACCCAGTCGGAGACCGCGCCCATGGTGCAGAAGTTGGTCTTGTTCGCCACCGCGCCGAACACGAACGCCAGGATGAAGGCGCCCCAGGTCACATAGTGGACGATCTGGGCCGGATTGGGGTCGCTCACGCGGGTCTCCTCCCTGCTGCGCTATCGAGCGCTGCAATATAGCGCGGGCCCGGTTGCGCCCGGATCGGACGCGCAAAGGCGTCCATCAACGCGGCTGATAGCGAGTCGTGTCGGCCGCGCCAGCAGCAGCGAAGCCCGCCTTGCGGATGCGGCAGGCGTCGCACACGCCGCAGGCGCGCCCTTCGGCGTCAGGCTGGTAGCAGGTGACGGTCTCCTCGGGCTCGACGCCGAGCTCGAGCGCGAGCCTGACGATCTCCGCTTTCGAGCGGTCGACGAGCGGCGCGCGCACCTCGATGCGCCGGCCCTCGAGCGCCGCCTTGGTCGCGAGGTTCGCCATCTTCTCGAAGGCCTGCAGGTACTCGGGCCGGCAGTCGGGGTAGCCCGAGTAGTCGACTGCGTTCGCGCCGAGGAAGATGTGACGCGCTCCGAGCACCTCGGCCCAGGCGAGCGCGAGCGAGAGCAGGATCGTGTTGCGCGCCGGCACGTAGGTGACCGGAATGCCCGGCGCGGTACCGCCGGTCGGCACGGCAATCGCGCGGTCGGTGAGCGCCGAGCCGCCGAAGGCGGTCAGATCGAGCTTGAGCGTGAGATGCCGGCTGGCGCCGAGCCGCTCGGCGACATGGCGGGCGGCCGCGAGCTCGGCCGCGTGGCGCTGCCCGTAGTCGACCGTCAGGCAATAGCAGTCGTAGCCTTCGCGCTGCGCCCACGCGAGCGTGGTCGCCGAGTCGAGACCGCCCGAGAGCAGGACGATCGCTTTCAGCGTTTCGATCCCTGCGCGAGCCGCTGCTTGGCGTTCGCCGCAGCCGGGCTCGCCGGGTATTTCTGCACCAGCGTCTCGAGCGTCTTGCGCGCGGCGGCGCGATCGCCGAGCGCCTCCTGCGAGCTCGCCATGTTGAACATCGCGTCGGGCGCCTTGCTGCTGTCGGGCCAGGCGGTGAGAAGCTTCTGCTGCGCCTCGATCGCGTGCTTGTAATCGCGCCGCGCATAGTGCGCATTGCCGATCCAGTACTGCGCCGACGGTGCAAGCGGGCTGGAGGGGTAGGTCACCAGGAAGCCCTGGAACGCCGAGATCGCCAGCGGATAGTTGCCGAGCTTGAACTGGTTCAGCGCCGCCTCGTAGGCCTTCGTTTCGGCGGGCGAAGCTGCCGGCTCGCCCGAAGCGCCTGCGGCGGGCGGCTGCTCCTTCGCCTGCTCGAGCTTGCGCAGGCGAGTGTCGATGTCCAGGTAGAGATCCTTCTGCCGCTTCTCGGCGGTGTCGATCTGGTTGGCAAGCACCTCGACCTGGCCGCGCAGCCGCGCGAGATCGGAGCGCAGCTGGTCGAGCTGTCCGGAGAGGTCGAGGAGCGCGTTCCGGTCCGCCGCGCTCGCCTCGAGCTTGGCGATGCGGGCCTCGAGCGCCTTCTCGTTCGCCTGGATTTCCCGGCGCAGCTGCTCGAGCTTCTCGTCGTCGCCGAACAGCGCGGCGTGGCTCGCGGGTGCGGCAAGCGCGGCGCCGAGCGCCGCAGCGAGCGTCAGGCAGGCGAGCCGCGCGCGCACGTTCAATACTCCCCTTGATAGAGCATGTCGCAACGGCGGTTCTGCGCGTAGGCCTCTTCGTCATGCCCCTGCGCCTTGGGCTTTTCCTCGCCCAGGCTGACCGCCTCGACCTGGTCGTCGCGCACGCCGAGCAGCTTGAGCATGTTCTTCACGCCGTCTGCGCGCCGCTGGCCGAGCGCGACGTTGTATTCGCGGCTGCCGCGCTCGTCGGTATTGCCCTGGATCAGCATCTTGGCCTCGGGGTGCTCGCGCAGGTACTTGGCATGCGCCTCGATGATCGGCTTGTACTCGTCCTTGATGTCGTACTTGTCGAAATCGTAA
>DASPRX010000080.1:0-9550 GCA_035624235.1 Burkholderiales bacterium
GCGGCTGGCCGCGCGACGTGGCCGCGCTCGCCGGCGCCGGCGTGCTGCTCACCAGCCGCAGGCTGCACTCGGCGCGCATGCTCGGGCTGGTCGACTGGGAGCTGCTGGTGCTGTTCATCGGCCTGTTCGTGGTGAACGGCGCGCTCGAGCACAGCGGCCTCACGCAGGAAGCGATCGCGCGCCTCGGCGCGGCGGGCGTGCCGCTCGCAGAGCCCGCGCCGCTGTTCGGCGCGAGCCTGGTGCTGTCCAACCTGGTGTCCAACGTGCCGGCGACGATGCTGCTCCTGCCGGCGGCGACTCAGCCCTGGGCCGGGCCCATGCTCGCGCTGGTGACCACCTTCGCCGGCAACCTGCTGATCGTCGGCTCGATCGCCAACATCATCGTCGTCGACGCCGCGCGCCGCGCCGGCATCGACATCGGCTGGCGCCGTCATGCGCGCGTCGGCGTGCCGGTGACCGCGGCCACGCTCGCGATCACGGCGCTCTGGCTTTACCTGGCGTAGCCGACTCCGCCCGCGCCACCGCTCGGCGCACGTAACGCACGCCGAGCGCGGCGAGCGCCGCCACCGGCAGGATGGCGATGCCCTTCGCGAGCGCCGCATCGACGCGCAGGCCGATGTCCGCGAGCGCCTCGGCGGCGTGGCCGACCAGGCCCACCGCGTAGTAGGTGATCGCCACCACGGAGAGCCCCTCGACCGTCTCCTGCAGCCTCAGCTGGAGGCGTGCGCGCCGGTTCATCTGCGCGAGCAGCTCCTGGTTCTGGCGCTCGCGCGCGACGCCGACGCGCGTCGAGAGCAGGTTGCTCGCCTGCGCCACGCGCTCGGAGAGCTCGAGCAGGCGGCGCGCGGTCGAGTCGCAGGTCGCCATCGCGGGATCCAGGCGGCGCTGCATGAACTCGCGGATCGTCTGCGTGCCCGGCAGGCGGCGCTCGCGCAGCTCGGCGATGCGCGCGTTGACCAGCTCGTGGTAGGCGCGCGTCGCCCCGAAGCGGTAGCGCGACTCGCCCAGCGCGCTCTCCGTCTCGGCGGCGAGGCGCGTGAGCTGGTCAAGCAGCGCCTCGTCGCCCGCCGCGCCCTGCGCCAGCGCCGCGGCGACCCGCGCCAGCTCGCGCTCCATGGCCGCGAGGCGCGGCGCGAGCGCGCGCGCCACCGGCAGCGCGAGCAGCGCCATCATGCGGTAAGTCTCGATCTCGAACAGCCGCTGCAGCGTGCGCCCCGCCTGATAGCGCGACAGCTCGCGGTCGAACACCAGGATGCGCCCGCAGCCGTCGGCGTGGATGCGGAAGTCGGTGAACGCGGCCGCCGCGCCGTCGCCGACGCCCGCGCCGACTACGTAGTTGCCGCCGAAGGCCGCGGCGATCTCCGAGCCGCCCGGCACCGGCCGCCCGCGCTCGTGCAGCTCGGCATGCAGCGCGACCAGGCTGCGTCCCGGGATCGCGGCCAGCCACTCGGGCGGCACCCGCGCTGCGGGCGAGTCGACGAAGTAGCCCGGCCCGGCGTCGTGGCAGTAGAAGGTGTAGCTCGAGAACTCGGTATGGCGCTCCCAGCGCAGGCGGAAGGCCCCCAGGTCGGCGGCGAAATGGATCGCATCGGCAGGCGGCGGATGCGCGCCCTGCCGCGCGCACAGGGCGGCGACGTGCGCGTGCTCGCGCGCGCGCTCGCCTGGCTCGACCAGCACCGCGAGATAGAACGCCCGCTCGGGCGCCTTGAGCGGCTCGTGCGGGCGCGCGTGCACCTCGTTGGCGAGCTGAAAGCGCTGCGGGTGGTCGTCGGGAAGGCGCATCGGCGGCGCTCGCTTGTCGGCAGGCGACAGCATCGCATATCCTGAGCGCTCATTGGGAGGGGCCATGCTGCAGCTGTCGACGCTGATCGCGCATCACGCGCGCTACATCCCGCAGCGGCCGGCGGTCGTGTTCGAGGGCGCGAGGCTCGACTGGCGCGCGTTCGGCGCGCGCGTGCACCGCGTCGCGAACGCGCTGCGCGCGCTCGGCGTCGCCCCCGGCGACCGCGTCGCCACGGTATGCACGAACTGCCTCGAGCTGCTCGAGACCTACTGGGCGGTGCCGAGCGCGGGCGCGGTGCTGGTGCCGCTCTCGCCGCTGCTGCTCGCCCCCGGGCTGGCGAGCCTGCTCGGAGACGCCGGCGCGCGCGCCCTGGTCACGCAGCGCGCGCTGCTGCCGCTCGTCGAAGAGGCGGCGCGCGGGCTGCCGCAGGCGCTGCGCGAGCGCATCCTGGTGGTCGACGGCGCGCCGCCCGGAACGCTCGACTATCACGCGCTCGCGGCCGCCGCGCCGGACACGCCCCCTGCCACGCGCACGTCGCAGGACGACCTGTTCAACATCATGTACACGAGCGGCACCACCGGCCTGCCCAAAGGCATCATGCACACGCACTTCACGCGCAGCATGTATTGCCTGTGGCTCGGCGCGGCCTGGCGCATGACGCCCGAGTCGGTGGCCCTGCACGCCGGCGCGATCGTCTTCAACGGCGCCTTCCTTACCATGATGGCGGCCTTTTACCACGGCGGGCGCTACGTGCTGCTGCGGCAGTTCGACGCCGTGCAGATGATCGAGGCAATCGCGCGCGAGAAGGCGACGCACGTCATGCTGGTGCCCTCGCAGATCATCGCCATGCTGAACGCGCCGAACTTCGCGCCCGGGAAGCTCGCTTCCCTGGAGATGATCCTGTCGCTCGGCGCGCCGCTGCTGCAGGAGCACAAGGACCGTCTGAACGCGCTGCTGCCGAACCGCTTCTACGAGCTGTACGGCCTGACCGAAGGCTTCGTCACGATTCTCGATCGCAGCGAGGCGGCGCGCAAGAGCGGCTCGGTCGGGCGCCCGACGCAGTACTCCGAGATGCGCATCGTGCGCGAGGACGGCACCGACGCGCCGCCGGGCGAGGTGGGCGAGATCGTCGGCCGCAGCCCGATCCTGATGCGCGGCTACTATGGCCGCCCCGACCTCACCGCGCAGGCGCTGCGCGACGGCTGGCTCTACTCGGGCGACATGGGCTACGTAGACGAAGAGGGCTTCCTGTACCTCGTCGACCGCAAGAAGGACATGATCGATTCGGGCGGAGTCAAGGTGTATCCGCGCGACGTCGAGGAGATCGCCGCGCGCCACCCGGCGGTGCGCGAGGTCGCGGTGTTCGGCATCCCGCACGACAAGTGGGGCGAGACGCCGGTCGCCGCGGTGATCCTGAACGCGCCGGCAACCGCCGGCGCCGAGGAGCTGCGCGATTGGATCAACGCGCGCGTCGCGGCCAGGTACCAGCGCGTCGCCGAAGTGATCGTGCTGCAGGACTTCCCGCGCAGCGCCGCCGGCAAGACGCTCAAGCGCGAGCTGCGTGCCCCGTACTGGGAAGGCCGCGGGCGCAACATCTGAGGGAGGAAACCGACCATGGATCCGATGCTCAACCTGTTGCTCGCCTGCGCAGCGTTCCTGCTGCTGCACGTGCTGCCGAGCACGCCGCTGCGCGCCGGGCTCGCGCGCACGCTCGGCGAGGGGCCTTACCTCGGCGCCTTCTCGGCCGCGAGCGTGGCGCTGATCGTGTGGACGGCGCTCGCCTACAAGGGCGCGCCCGTGACGCCTCTGTGGCCGGGGCTGCGCTTCCTGCCCTCCGCGGTGATGCCGTTTTCGTTCCTGCTCGTCGTGAGCGGCGTGCTGACGCCCAATCCCACGGCGGTGGCGGCCGGCAAGCTGCTCGCCCGGCCCGACCCGGCGCGCGGCATCATCCGCGTCACGCGCCACCCGGTGATGTGGGGCATCATGCTGTGGGCCGGCGCGCACCTTCTCGCGCGCGGCGAGCTCAAGTCGACTGTCTTCTTCGGCACGTTCCTCGTGCTCGCCGCGGCCGGCACGCGCTTGCAGGACGCGCGCAAGGCGAAGGCGCACGGCGAGGACTGGAAGCGCTTCGCCGCGCTCACTTCGAACCTGCCCTTCGCCGCGATCGCGCAAGGGCGCAACCGCCTCGCGCTCGGCGAGATCGGCCTGGTGCAAATCGTGTTCGCGCTGCTCGTGTACGGCGGGATGCTCGCCGTGCACCCCTGGCTGTTCGGCGTGCGCCCCTACTAGCCCTGCGGCGCAAGCTTGCGCCGCACGCGCTCGTCGAACTTCGCGACGTTCACCACCACGCGCTCGTGGCGGCCGTCGCCGATCAGCTCGCGCTCGTCGCGCGCCTCGAGGCGGAAGCGGATCGCGCGCCCCTCGACCGCCGTCACCTCGGCGGTGGCGACCACCCTCATGCCGACCGGCGTAGCGGCGATGTGGCGCACGTCGAGCAGCGTGCCCAGGCTCTGGTAGCCGGAGGGCAGCAGGTGCTCGCAGGCGGCGAGCGCCGCGGCCTCGAACAAATTGATCATCACCGGCGTGGCGAGCACGTGCACCTTGCCGCTGCCGACGCGCGGCGCGGTGTGCTCTTCGCCCACGGTGAGCTCGGCGCTCCCGACCAGGCCGGGCTTCAATCTTCCTAGCAGTTCCATCTCGCTCGGCTCGCCTAGGTCTTCAGCGCGCGCGCGAAGGCTTCCGGATCGAATCCCAGCAGGAGCTTCGCGCCCGCCTCGACGATCGGCCGGCGGATCGCGCTCGTGTTCGCCTCCAGCAGCGCGAGCATCCTCGCCTCGGTGAGGTTGGCCCGCTGCGCCTCCGGAATCTTCCTCCACGTCGGCCCGCGCGTGTTCGCGAGCGCCTCCCAGCCGGCCTGCTTCGCCCAGGCCTCGAGCTTGCCCGGCGGCACGCCCGATTTCTTGTAGTCGTGGAACTCGTACGCGACGCCGTGCGCGTCGAGCCAGGCGAACGCCTTCTTCATGGTGTCGCAGTTCTTGATGCCGAAGATCTTCACTTTCATGGGTTCCTACACTCCGCCGGCAGCGTACCCTCGGAAGAACTGCAAATAAAGCACCAGGTAGGCTGCCTGGAATCCCGCCGCCACCAGGAACGGCGCCCGCAGCATCCCTGCATGCAGCATCAACCCAGCCACCAGCGGCCCGACCGCCCGCGGAATCTGGATCGACACGTTCTGCAGGCTCGCCGCCAGCCCGCGCCGGTTGCGGGTCAAGCCCACTACCAGCGCCTGCCGCACCCCCGCGGTCCCCTGATTGAATCCCGCTCGCAGCGCATAGAGCGTCGCGGCGAGGGAAAACACCGGCATCATCGGCACCGCCACGAGCAGCATCAGCCCGACCCCGCGCATCGCGACGACCGGCCAGATCAGCCCGAAGCGCCGCACCAGGCGCGCCGCCAGGACCGCACCCAACGCCCCGAACACGAAGCTCGCGGCAAGCGCCGGTCCGATCGTCCCCGGCCCGTGCCGGAAGCGCAGCGCGAACCAGTAGGCGATGAGCGGAGCGATCATGCCGATGCCCAGGCCGTTCAGGGTGTTCGCGATCACCAGCCGCAGCAGCATGCGGTTCTCGCCGCGCCGCTCCGGCTCTTCCGCCGCGCTCGCCGCGGGTTGAAGCTCCGGCTCCTGCAGGCTCGCGATGAGCGCGAACGCCGCGAGCGACCCCGCGAGGGGAAGCAGAAAGAGCGGCCGGTAGGCGAGCAGCTCGCCCAGCGGCCCGATCAGGAGCTTCACCCCGCCCGCGAGCAGCGCCCCGAGCGCCATGCCGCCGAACCCGATCGCGGCGTTGACGCTGAACACGACGCCGCGCCGTCCGGGGGGCAGCACTTGCGCGAGCCACGCCTGCTCGAGCGGTGCGAACGGCCCGGCGCTGCCGTTTGCGCCGCGCCCGAAGCCGCCGACGATGGCCGCGCCGACGAGCGCCGGCGGCCACGCGGTCAGTAGCGCGAGGAGCGCCGCCGCGGCCTGAAGCGCTTCGTAGGCGAGGAGGAATGTCCGCCGCCCGCGCCGGTCGCTCAAGGGGCCGACGGTCATGGTGAGCGCGGCGCCGACGACGAGCGCCGCCGAGAGCGTCGCGCCGATCTCCGGAGCGGACCAGCCGAGCGCACGCAGGTAGAGCGCGAACGCGGCGACGAGCGCGCCCTGGCCGAGGCTGCGCGCGGCGCGCGCGGCCATCAGGCGCAGGACGGCGACGGGCACGCTAGACCCTCTTCTCCTTGGCAGGATGAGGATGGGGGCGGCGCATGGTCGGCGACACGACCTTGGCGGAAACGTGGAAGTCCCACACCTCGGCGCCGCCGCTCGCGGCGAACTCCGCCACGCGCTTCGGCAGGTCGACCAGGCTCGTGAAGGTCTTGCCCGCGAGGCCGAATCCGCGCGCGATGCCCGCGAAATCGCAATAGCCGAACACCGACCCGTCCTCGGACATTCCCTCCGAGCGCATCTTGTGCAGCTCGGAGCCGTACGCGCCGTCGTTCATCACCACGATCAAAATGTTCAGCCGATGACGCTTGATCGTCTCGAGCTCCTGCACGTGCATCATCAGGCTGCCGTCGCCGTCGAACAGCACGACGGTTCGATCCGGACGCGCCGCGGCGACCCCCAAGGCGAACGAGATGCCGTTGCCGATCGCCCCGAACTCGCGGATGGTGAGGAACTTCTCCTGCGCACGCGAAGGCATCTGCGCGAAAAACCATGAGCAGTGGCCGCCCGAGTTCACCATCTCCCACTCGTACGGCAAGGCCTTTTCCAGCGCCTCGACCACGTCGCGCGGGTCGAGCAGCCCCGGCTCGATCTCGAACACGTGGCTGTCGGGCTTCGCATCGCGGATACGCGCGGCCATCGCATCGCTGCGCCACTTCCGGTCGCGGGTCGGCAACGCCGCCGTCAGGGCCTCCACTCCCAGGCGCGCGTCGGCCCGCAGGTGGTGGCGCGCCACCTCCTGGCCCTGGCTGACCGCGACGGGGTCGACATCGACCTGCAGCGTCCTCGCCTTCGGCCAAAGCTGGCCGCCGCCGCCCGCGTGGTAGGCGAGCGAGCAGCCGACCGCGACGACGAGGTCGGCCTGCGCGAGGTACTCGAGCCCGGCCTCGGGCGTATAGCTGCCCGAAATGCCGATGCAGAAAGGATCGTCGTGAAACAGCCCTCGCGCGGGAAGCGTCGTGGACAGCAGTGCGCCGGTCTTATCCGCCAACGCCCGGCAGGCGGCTCCCGCCCCGGCCTCGACCGCGCCCAGTCCGGCCAGCACGATCACCCGCTCCGCGCCGGCGACCAGTCTGGCGGCGCTCGCCACGTCGTCGGGGTGCGGCGGAATCGGCGAAGGGCGCGGCAGCAGCTCGTGCGAGGGCGCGGGCAGTTGCGCCGGGCCGTCCCAGGGCCGGTCCTGCAGATCGAACGGGATGCCGATCACCACGGGGCGATGCTCGCGCCGCGCCTGCAGGAACGCGTCGCGCACCGCGACAGGCATGCGCTCCGTCGTGTGCAGGCGGTGATAGGCGGCGCCCGTCGCGGTGATGAGCGGCGCCTGGTCGATCTCCTGGTTGTACCAGCCGCTTTTAAGCGGCGACTCTCCGGCGAACACCACCAGCGGCAAGTGCGCGCGCACCGCCGCGGGGAGCGCCGTGATCAGCTGCGTCACACCGGGCCCGCACGTGACGGTCGCCACGCCAACGTCCCGGCTCTTGCGCGCGTACGCCATGGCTGCGGCGAGCGCGCAATGCTCGTGCCTGACGTAGACGAAGCGGCATCCCTCCTCGGACAGCCGCGCGGCCCAGTTCATGTTCGCGTCCCCGAGAAGCGCAAAACATGTGCGCACACGCTCCTGCGCGAACGCTTTGGCGAGGATGTCGTACACGCGGGGCTTGTTTTCGTTCTTCATCGTCATCCCTTCATGTGTTCGAGCAACAGCGAAAGGTCAGGCTTCGATCTCGGCGCCGGCAAGCGCGTAACTCAAGCCGTACGTGGCGCTCGTGAGTTCTCTTGCTCCGCGCTTTGACAGCCCGTCGGCAGCACACAGGCTTTTCGCGTGTGCGCTGACTGCATTGCAGTCGTAGCCCGTAATGATGATCGCCGAGTCGACGCCGCGGTCCACGCCGCGAATGCGTTGTTCGTTCGTCATCGCAGCGGCTTGCGCCCCCTGAAGAAGATGCGCGCTGCCGAGGCCGGACATTCGCGGAATTACCGGAAGAGCTTCTTCCAGCAGCCAGCGATGCAGTTCCGTGGCGCTCGACTCTTCCGCCGTGAAGCGGATGAGCGCTGCAGTGCCGCCCTGCCCATGGCCGAAGCTGCCCAGAACCGCGCACAGGCCTCGGGTCATGCCTCTGTAGTGAGGCATGATCCGCCGGGTCCAAGGCGTCGGGTTGTTCAGCCTTGTCAAGTAGGCCTCGGACGCAAGCGTTTGCAGGTTCGCGACCTCGTACAGCACCATGTAGCGCGGCGCTCCCGCGATGGCCACCCAACGCGTGCCGCGACGGAAGCCCGGGATCGACAGCCGCTCGGGGAGGTGCTCATGCGTGTGCCACCGGTCATGCTCTTCGATGGCCTCTGCGTGCACATCGAACGAGAGAAGCATGGCCGCCGAACCAAGCAGAGGCATGGTGTTCCTATGGATGCAGAAAAGGGGTGTTCGACGCGTAACGTGGAGGTGTACGGCGCGTCGCGACACGCCCTCTGAATAAGCACGCCGGCTTGCGGCGCATCGGCACCACTGGCATGTTAGGCATCGAGTTCGTATACGCGAATGGCGTCACGATAAAACTCAACGCTGAGACGCGACACGGTCTTCGAAGTGAGCACACCTACCTGAATGCCGCTCACCTCTTGGACGAAGAAGCGCTCGCCTGGATCGAGCGAGGGCGCCGAAAGATCACGGAGGGGCACGATATCGAGTACCCAGCGCTGCGGAGGGCCGTAGAGCTTCTCGAGAAGCCACGCTTCTTCAATGCTATCTGGCGCGCGGGGATCCTCCTCGAAGGGCCCAGTTATGCATATGCCTGTTCGATAGTCGCATCGCGCCATCAGCTCGCGCAATTCGCGTAAAGCGCTGCGCGTGATCGATATAAGCGGCGCTACGGAAGCCCCGACATAAATACTCGCCGTTCCGAATGCCGACCCCGAATGCTCCGTAATGCTGCCAGCGTAGAGCGCTTTGCTGAGCAGCAACGCGACCAAGGCAGCAAACAGGACGGCGGCTATTCTTAGTGGTCGCTTCATCATCTTGACGTCTAATGTTCGAGCTGAGCCGCCCGCGGAGGCAGGCAGCGTAAGGCTGGGCTGAGACAATGTACGGAGTACCTCAGACCAGCCTTACGCTGCCTGCCGTAGCGGGTCGGCCCGAGCGAGGGGTTGGGCGTCGCTCGCGCAGGGCGCGGGCGGAACAGCGTCGATTGCTTCGAGCAGCGCCGGTCTCGGATGGTTGTAGCGGCTGCGATGCTGGACGACGACGCGCACGCAGCGTTCTTACCACCTACCCGCGCCATGGGGTGATGCGCGGTAACCATCGCCGCACGTTCGCCCGGTAGCGCTTGTACTCGTCGGCGAACTGCTCGCCCAGCGCGGGCTCTTCGTAGGCGACAACGAACAAGAAGAATCCGGCCCACACGATCGCGCCGTACTCCAGCACCGTGACGCTCCCGAACAGGAGGCCCTGGCCGGCGATCAACGCCGTGACTGCGACGTACATCGGATTGCGGACGTAGCGATAGAACCCGGTG